>DASUTP010000673.1:0-23250 GCA_036374515.1 Chryseolinea sp.
CAATGACGGGATAGGGGTGCAAATGTTGTGGTTAAGGTTGGCAACCAAATCATAGAAGTGCTTGTGGGGGGATCCACCCGTGGCAATCAGGACTTTTTTTGCTTTATACACAGTTCCGTCGACGCAATTAATGCTCACCAAATCAATACCCGGTGTTATGTCCGTGACAGCCTTTGCCAATTCAATTTTGATTCGCAACGTTTGGGCTATTGACAAAAAACATTCGATAATCGTTAGCGACGAGTCGGTAAGCGGAAACATTCGTCCGTCGTCTTCATGTTTCAGCGCAACCCCTCTTGATGCAAACCATTTTACGACGTGCTCGGCATGGAAGATCTTAAAAACATTTTTTAAGGATTTTTCGCCTCGAGGATAATGGTGTGCCAGTTCGAACGGATTAAAACAATGGTGGGTAACATTGCAGCGGCCGCCGCCGGAGATCCTGACTTTTGCTAAAACTTTATTTGACTTCTCAAGAATTAAGATCTTTAAGCCGGGTCTCATTTCACCAGCCTGGATCGCACCAAAAAATCCAGCCGCGCCACCGCCGATAACGATCAAGTCAAAAAGCATTTCTTTTATACTTCCCCTTTTATGGCGCTAAAGTTATGGCCTGCCTTAAACATAACCGCGGTGTTTCTTAAATTTGCCGTGAACATAAAAACACCCATTGATCGATCAGTTATTGTCACCCCACATTCAATTGTTCATCGAGCAGCATCAGCGAGACGACCCTAATGACCTCCGGCTTAAATATAAGACCATATTTGATATCCCGGCAAACATCGTGATCGATCAGATAACCGGACGAAAAAAAGCGAAAGAAAAACTCCCCACATGGTCTGCCAACAAACGGATTATCTATCCGCCGTCATTGAATTTGGAACAATCCTCCTCGGAAAGAACTGCGCTAATGAAAAAGTCTATCGTGGAAAGCGTACCTGATATCTCGTCGCATACCGCAAAGCTTCTCGACCTCACAGGTGGTTTCGGTGTTGATAGTCTCTTTTTAAGCAAAGTGGGCAAGGAGCTGCATTTTGTGGAACCTGATGAAAACTTGCTGGCAATTGCCAAACATAATCACCGTCAGTTGGGCGCTGCTAACATTCATTATCATAACACAACAGCCGAAACTTTTTTCGACTCCATCCCGCATTCCATTGACTTTGATTTGGTTTACATTGATCCCTCCCGGAGATCCGAGAGTGGTCGGAAAGTGCTTTCATTATACGAATGCGAACCGGATGTTTTAAAGCTGCTGCCAAAGATCTTCACATTGACAAACAGGATAATGTTAAAAACGTCACCGCTACTGGATATCAAACTGGCCTTAAGCGAGCTGCGTTATGTGCAAAAGGTTTACGTCATCGCGGTCTTTAACGAGTGCAAGGAACTGCTCTTCCTCTGCGGGAACGAAAATAACGCCGGGCCGGCGATTGAGGCTCTAAATTTGGCTGACCGTGATCATTCTTTTTCCTTTACCTTCTCGGAGGAAGAAGATGCAGTTGTAACGTACAGCGATCCGAAAAAATATTTGTTTGAGCCAAATGCATCGATCTTAAAAAGTGGCGCCTTTAAAACAATCGCCGCCCGTTTTGAAATTTCAAAGCTACACCCCAATACGCACCTCTATACTGCCGATCGGGTAATCGCGGACTTCCCCGGCAGAACATTTAAAATTGAATCGTCAGTGAAATCCAACCCGAAAGAATTGGAAAATCTCTTCGTGGATTCAAAGGCAAATATTCTGACCCGGAACTATCCGTTGAGCGTGGCCGAGTTGAGACAAAAGACCCGTTTGAAGGAGGGTGGAGATAAATTTTTGATTGGATGCTCCGGCTTGAAAAATAAGTTCCTTCTGGTAGCGTCCAGGTCAGATAGCTTGTAAGATTCTGCCGATGGATACCTCGCCGTTAAATTTTTTTACGAGTTTCTGATCAGCGTATATGTACACCGATGGCGCGGGGATCGCTCCAAAATTCTTAAGCACATTGTCGACGGTGGTTAGCGCAAAATGAACATTAGGTTGTGTAATAAGATCATAATCCTCACCAAACTTTTTCACTGGATCGAATTGATCAGCCGAAATAAAGTATAAGGAGTAGTTCTTAAAGGCGTCTAGATTTTCCCGAATTTCTTTCGCCTCCCGCTGGCAATGGTCGCAATCGGGCTGGAATAAAATTAAAATGGTTTTGTCTTTTAAAGTACGGAGATTGATGTGGGTTTCATCCAGCGACGTGACCGTCATGTTTGGAAGATCGTTTCTGGTTTGAACGACGGGTGATTCAACCGTGGTCTTTTGAGTGGGTGTCGAACAACAAAAAAACAGGCCCGCAGTTATTAGCGTTATCGTCAGGGTGTAATACTTCATGTTCTTACAAGTCGTAGCGTTGTGTAAATAACAAAGCTAATCAGCGCGATAGTGCCGTACAATTTTATTACCTGCCTTCTATTTTGTCGTTCCCTCCACCAGAGCATGATCCACGGTTTATACAGGCCCGCGGTCAGCAATATTAGTCCAATGATTCCTGCGAACAATGAAAATGATTCTATCTGTTGCATTTTTAAAATTAATGGAATTCTTGCAGAACGGATAGGCTAAGTACTATCTTTGCTGCCTTTTAATTTCCACAGTTTCGTGCGGGTGATCGATTTTTTGGATATCTATAGGGCAGATGGTTTCATTCAGACCGTAGCTGCAGCAATAAAAACGTCCGAAAAAAACAACATTCAGCTAAAAGGCCTTTCGGGAAGTCTGGATGCCGTGATTCTTGCATCTATCTTCAAAATTCATCCGCAAAATTATATTGTAGTTCTACACGACAAGGAGGAAGCCGCCTACTTTCAGAACGACCTTCAAAATTTGTTGTCGCGGGAGATCTTGCTGTTCCCCATGTCGTACAAACGGCCATATGAATACGATGAAATAGAGAATGCCAACGTGTTGATGCGGACGGAGGTGCTAAACTTGTTGTCCAACAAGAGCTCTCCCCAGATAATCGTTACTTATCCGGAAGCCCTTGCGGAGAAAGTAATTAACCGGCGATCATTGGCCCAGAATACGTTTTCAGTGAAGCTAAAAGAGAAACTCGACATAAATTTTCTGGAGGAGTTTCTTCACACCTATGACTTTGAAAAAACTGATTTCGTTTACGAGGCTGGGCAGTTTGCCATCCGAGGTGGAATCATTGATATTTTTTCCTTTGCCTTTGAATTCCCTTACCGGATCGAACTCTTCGGCGATGAGGTGGATAGCATCCGGACCTTCGACCCGGGTTCTCAGTTGTCGGTAGAAACACTCGATAACATTAACATTATCCCAAACATTCAATCGAAGCTGACGCACGATGCGCGGCAATCGTTTCTCGAATTCGTTTCTCCCAATACGCGGGTGTGGTTTAAAGACTTTCAGCTTACTCAGGACGTCGTCCAAAAAAGTTTTGAAAAAGCGCTGGAGTCGTTTAATAACATACTGCATTCAAGTGCAACCCAGATTGTTTCATCGCCCGAAAAATTATTTGACGACGGCTCCTCATTTGCAAATCTTGTCGCGGGCTTTACCAGGATTGAATTTGGAATCCGGACAGTTCTTCAGCCCTCGAAAGTTTTTGAATTCAATTCAGCTCCGCAGCCATCGTTCAACAAAAATTTTGAATTGCTGGCGCAAGACCTTTTACAACATCAGGTGCAAGGCTTCCGAAATTTTATTACCGCTGATGTTCCCAAGCAAACAGAACGGCTGAAAGGAATTTTTGAAGAAATCAATCACGGCGTGGTCTTTCAGTCCCTTGACTTTTCCCTGCGACAAGGATTCATTGATTCAAGCCTGCAGATAGTTTGTTACACAGACCATCAGATCTTCGAGCGCTTCCACCGCTATAGAGGCAAGGAAAAGTTTTCCAAGTCGAAAGCCATGACGTTGCGCGAGCTGCAAACCCTTCAGCCAGGCGACTTCGTCACTCACATAGATTACGGCATTGCAAAATTCGCCGGCCTTGAAAAAAAGGAGATCAACGGTCACGACCAGGAAGCGATCCGCCTGGTGTACAAGGATGATGATCTGCTTTATGTAAGCATTCACCTCCTGCATAAAATTTCGAAATATTCCGGCAAGGATGGCGCCACTCCTGTCATTAGCAAGCTTGGATCCCAGGAATGGGAAAACAAGAAAGCCAAAGCGAAGAAACGTGTCAAAGACATTGCCAAGGAATTGATCGAGCTTTATGCAAAAAGGAAATCAGCGCCTGGTTTTGCTTTTTCTCCAGACAGCTTCTTACAAGCTGAACTTGAATCTTCATTCATGTACGAAGATACGCCAGACCAGGCACGGGCCACGGAGGACGTGAAGCGCGATATGGAACAGCCGCATCCTATGGACCGGTTGATTTGTGGCGATGTTGGTTTTGGGAAAACGGAGGTGGCTATCCGCGCCGCGTTTAAGGCAGCTACCGAAGGGAAACAGGTTGCAGTGTTGGTGCCGACCACAATTTTGGCGATGCAGCATTACAGGACGTTCAGCGAACGCTTATCCAGTTTTCCCATAAGGGTCGATTACATTTCACGGTTCAAGACCGATAAGGAAATCAAGCAGATTTTAGAGGAGGTTAAGGAAGGAAAAGTCAACATCTTAATTGGCACGCATCGCGTGGTGAGCAAAGATGTCGAATTCAAAAATCTTGGGTTGCTAATAATCGATGAGGAGCAGAAGTTTGGTGTAAAAGTAAAAGACCGTCTTAAGGAATTAAAAGTTAACGTCGACGTTCTCACCCTTACTGCAACGCCAATACCCCGCACGTTGCATTTCTCGTTGATGGGGGCGAGAGACTTGAGCATAATCGCGACACCGCCGCCAAACAGGCAACCGGTAACGACAGAGTTGCACACCTTCAACGAAGTGGTTATCCGTGACGCGGTCAGCTTTGAGCTAAGGCGGGGCGGCCAGGTGTTTTTCGTGCACAACCGCGTCAGCGACATTGAATCCATGGCGAATACTATTTATAAATTGGTACCCGATTCACGGATCGGAATTGCTCATGGGCAGATGGATGGAGACAAACTGGAAAAAGTGATGGTAAAATTCATTGATGGCGAATACGACATTTTGGTGTCCACCAACATAATAGAGTCGGGCCTTGATATTCCCAATGCAAACACCATCATGATCAATCACGCTCACATGTTTGGCATGTCCGATCTTCATCAAATGAGAGGTCGCGTGGGGCGATCCAATAAGAAAGCATTTTGTTATTTACTGACCCCCCCAGCTTCATTGCTTACAGCAGACAGCAGAAAAAGGTTGGCAGCACTCGAGGAGTTCTCTGAACTTGGAGATGGTTTTAAGGTTGCCATGAGGGATCTCGACATCCGCGGGGCGGGAAATCTCCTGGGAGGTGAACAAAGTGGATTTATCACCGATCTTGGGTTCGACACCTACCACAAAATTTTGGATGACGCCATACAGGAATTGAAGGAAACTGATTTTAAAGATTTGTTCTCGAAAGAGCTTGAAGAGAAAGCAAAATTCATCGTTCAGGACTGTATCATTGAAACTGATCTGGAGATCCTCATTCCCGACGATTATGTAAATAGCATCAGTGAACGATTGCAGCTGTATTCGCGGCTGGATAATATTAAAGACGAAAAGCAGCTGGAGGAATTCGTCGCGGAAATTCGTGACCGGTTCGGTCCTTTTCCGGTGTCAGTTAAGGAACTGATCAGCACCGTACGACTGCGGTGGCTGGGTGAAATGTTAGGGTTTGAAAAGCTTGCTTTAAAAAATGAAACCTTACGCGCCTACTTCATAACCAGTAACGAAAATTATTTTAGCTCCGAAGTGTTTGGAAAAATTATATCCTACGTTCAAAAACACCCACGTCAATTCAAAATGAAAGACAGCGCGGGCAAAGCGATGCTTTTTATGGCCGGTATAAAAACGGTTGATGGAGCGATCGAATTGCTAAACCGCCTTGCCGATCATCCGATCAAGTCTGCAAGCGAGATCTTATCAAGATAAGGTTCAAGTCCAATGGGTTTGTCAAATGCATTGATCATTAGAACCTTTTGATATTTAGGCGAATAGAAAACCTCGATAAAAAATCCTTCCGTGTGATAAAGGAAAACCTTGCAATCCGCGCAATTTCGTTGTGCCAAATAATTGCCATAAAAGGTGATAACATCACATTTCCTTTCGAATGGCATTACTCTAAAATTCTGGAGGGTAAACATGTTTGTCATATTTTTTCCTCCTCTGTTCAAAAATCTATGCCACCCACTTTGACGGTCCAAAATGTTCATTAATCCGCGTTATATTAAGTCCGTCTTCCCAAAAATGGATTTTGCATTCCCGAAACAATAGCCCCTGAAGTTTAGCGTTCATAAGACAAGGTTTCCATTCTATTACTGATTGACCATAAAACTTGCACCAACTTGGAAAACATGGTTTTATGCCCGTAATTAGCATTTATTAAACTTTTTAAATAAGATGAAGTATTCTTTCAAGGTTGTCTTATATGTGCTGCTGGGTTCGGTAGTGTTGTCTGCCTGTTCCCTTTTTGGCGGTAAAGGCGGAAAGCCGACGGCTCAGAATCCCGGTCAAGTAAGTACGGCTACCGGGTTGGCCTACAACGACGAAGATCAGGGTGGATTTATGGTAAATCCATATGAAGGACAACCTGACGCTCCTAATATGGTGTTCATTGAAGGTGGACGCGCCGTAATGGGATCATTTGAGGAAGATGTGATGTCCTATCGTGACAATATTGAGAGAACTGTTTCCGTAGCATCTTTTTACATGGATGAAACAGAGATAGCGAACGTCCACTGGTTAGAATACATGCATTATTTGGCAAAGGATTCCTCACAGGAAGCTTATCAGGATGCATTGCCTGATACAACTGTTTGGGTTGGAAAGCTTGCCTTCAACGATCCTTATGTTGAGCACTATTTAAGATATCCCGGATTCCGCTATTTCCCTGTTGTCGGGGTAACCTGGAGTCAAGCCAGCAAATTTGCAGTGTGGAGAACCCGTGCCGTCAATATCAAGCTTGCTGAGGACGCTGGAGAAGAATACGCAGAAAGCGACGGCCGCATTCCTTTGGAATCAGGTATCGTTGTTCCTGCTTATCGCCTTCCTACAGAAGCAGAATGGGAGTATGCTGCCCAAGCGCTTATCGGGACACAGTGGTTAGAGGAATTGCAGACTCACCAGCGGATCTATCCGTGGGACGGTCATGCTGTTCGGAATCCCTACGGAAAACAAATGGGCTTTATGCTGGCTAACTTTAAGAGAGGCCGCGGTGACTATGCCGGTATCGCTGGGCGTCTGAATGATGGAGCCTTGATCACCTCCTATATTTATGAGTATCCCCCCAACGACTATGGCCTTTACAATATGGCAGGTAATGTCAGCGAGTGGGTGCAGGACATTTATCGTCCCATGTCGTTTCAGGACTTTGACGATCTGAACCCGATTCGTAGAGATGGATTCCTGGATCCTGCCTCTGGTGCGAATTCAGGTTATAACAGTGACTTTGAAAAGAACCCGGGCGCATTTACTTCATTGATCACAGACCGTGCGCGCGTTTATAAAGGTGGCTCATGGAAAGATGTTGCTTACTGGATGTCTCCTGGTACCAGAAGATATTTGGATCAAGATTCCGCTACCGCCACAATAGGTTTCCGGTGTGCGATGATCCGTGCCGGATCAAATTACTAGAAATTAATATCTGAGATTTCCAAAACCCTGGCGAACCCAGGGTTTTTTTATGCTTCGGCTATGCACGCGATACTCAAGGTTGAGCAGCCTGCCTGCAAAAGACAGTTGCCAGCTGCCTCCAATGTCGCGCCCGTTGTAATAACATCATCAACCAATAAAATTTTCTTCTGGTGAACCAGGTCAGATTTTTTTACCTGGAAAACCTCGTTCACGTTTTGCCACCGGTTAAGTTTATTCCTTCTGGTTTGCGTTTCCGTTTTGATCTTTCTTTCCATGATTTCATCGGAGTATGGTATTCCAAGCGTTTGCGACAGGCCTTCGGCGAATTTTGCGCTCTGGTTATACCCACGTTTTCTTCGTCGTGAAGCATGCAAGGGAACTGGAATGATGAGCTCGAAAGCTTGTTGCAGGAACGCTTCCGTCAGGCGATCTCCATAAACGTTACCTAGCATCACGCCCAGTTCCGGCTGATTTTTGTATTTCAGCCCGTGCAGGATTCGCTGCACCCGGCCGCTTTTGCTGAATTTGAAAAGGGCCATTGCATGGCTAAGGCTAAGCCGGCTTAAAAGCCGGTTTCTTAACGGGTTGTTGAACTCAAGGTGATAATTCGTCTGAGGCATTTGAGAGGCGCACCGGGCACAGATAAAGTTCTCTCCTTTCACGAGCGACCCGGAGCAGGCAGCACAACAGTTAGGATAGATCATGGACACAAAATCCCTAAAAACTTCCGCAATAAGTGAATTGGGCATTTGCGATATATTTGCAGCTAACTTTGTTTAAAAATAATATGCCCTGCGGGAAATAGACACCCTGGGGATTACAACATCAGGTAAACATGTTTAAAAGAGACCTCGACCTAGAAAGGACATGGGCTGCGCTCATCAACAACCTTGAAGCCCTTATCGGAAAAAAGCCGAAAGACCTGAACGCTGTCCTGTTCCTTATTGGTGTGCAAGAACTGGGCAAAGGAAACAAGGTTTTCAGCAAAGAGGAGAAGCAAGATCTGATGCATATCGGAATCTGTAAAGTCCTTAGTCTCTCAGGTTATTATGAACTGGAGGGTCTGGACAAAGAGGGATGGCCACATTGGAGAATGTTGAAAAAGCTGCCGCATTTCGATTTGCTGGAACAGGAGCGGCTTCTGAAAATGCATGTTATCGAATATTTTGAAAAAGAATTTGACTGGGTAGGACCGGATCCATCTTCCAGCAACGCTACATCCTGAACTATTTTGACTATCTCGTATTAAGGGATTATCTTGGTGTAATTCAACTTTCTCCGCGAATGTTGCGTTTTGATATTTGGTATTTAATGGTTTCGGTATGGGAGCAGGACTAGATCGCATTCACAAGAAAATTAGATCATTCAATAAAAAATATTACCTGAATATTTTTGTTAGGGGACTGATCCTGTCACTGTCAATCTTATTCTCATACTTTTTGCTGGCTGCGATCTTAGAACACAATCTTTGGCTGGGCCCTGCCGCAAGACTCACCATTTTAGTCACCTTTATTGGGGTAGCATTATTTTGCATTTTCAAATTTTTAAAAGAGCCGTTGCAATGGTGGCTAATAAATCGCGGGCTCAATGAAGAACAAAGTGCGAAAGTCATCGGTACCTATTTGCCGAACGTAAAAGATGGTTTGCTCAACCTGATACAGCTGGCTGCGTCGGGAAAAGATTCAGCGTTGACGTACGCTAGTATTGATCAACGGTCAAAAGAATTCGATCCCGTGCCGTTTGAGGATTTCATCAACATCCACGAAAATAAAAAGTACATCAAATTTCTCCTGGTGCCGCTTGTTATAATAATAGCAATTCTATTTGTGAATAGCGGCATACTTACGCAAAGCACCGATCGGATCGTGCATTTCACCCGAAAGTATTCGCCGAAAGCTCCATTTGATTTTTCAATCAGCAATTCTCTCACGGGTTTCTACAATGAAAATTATACCTTACAAGTTCGGCTGGTAGGGGATGCGTTGCCGGAGGATCTCTATCTTCTCAATGGAAATCAAAGGCTTAAGTTTGATAAAACGGAAAGCAACACTTTTTCATTCACCTTTGAAAATCTTCAAAGCGAATTTGATTTTCAGCTTGAGGCGGCGGGGTTTTTTTCCGACGTATATCACATGTCTGTTATCAGCCGTCCCGAGCTGTCGGGTTTCAATGTAGACTTGATATTTCCTAGGTATATCGGAAGAAAAAATGAAAGCCTTGTGAATGCAGGAAACCTCGAGATACCAGAGGGTACTGTTGTGAATTGGAAATTGTCTACCGAGAATGCAACGCGCGCTTCAATGCTCTTCGAAACTGAAAAGGCAAACGTTCCTTTTCAGTCGGCTAATGGCGATGTTTTTACTTTTAAGAAGTCATTTAAGAATCCGGATCGATACGAAATTGTGCTTGAGAATGATAAGAGTTCAAACAAGGAAAAAATTGCCTATCAGATCGATGTAATAAAAGATCAGCACCCGAAAATTGCCGTCAATAATTTCAAGGACTCCATACTTTACAAGATGGTTATCGTGAGCGGGCTGATCGGCGATGACTATGGTGTTACCAAGCTGGCGCTTCATTACAAGTTGCGTGACGAAAATCGAAAAGAAATTTTGTCGCGCACGACTAACATTCCGATTGCCGGCAACCAAATTCAACAAACCTTTTTTTACAACTGGACCCTTGATTCCTTGAAACTCAATCCAGGGGAGCAGCTTGAATATCATCTTGAAGTTTGGGACAACGATGGCGTCAATGGAAGGAAGTCGACGAAGACTGCGAATTATACTTTTTTAATTCCAACCGAAGGAAATTTAGTGGCCGAAATCAAGCAGTCGCAAACTAAAACGCAGGAGAAGATCGATCAAAGTGTGGGGAAGGCAAATAAGCTGCAGGATCAGATTGAACAAGCCAATCAGAAATTAAAGGGAAAACAGACTCTTGATTGGCAGGACAAAAAGATGCTGGAAGATATTATTCAACAGAAGAAAGGTTTGGATCAGGTTGTTGAGCAGCTGAAAGAGCAGAACAAACTTTTGGAGCAAAAGAAAGAAGCGTTTACGGAACAGGATGAGCGGATCCGTCAAAAAGCGGAACAGATTCAAAAGCTCATGGAGGAGTTGTTGGATGAAGAAACAAAAAAACTTTTCGAAGAGCTTCAAAAGTTGCTGAAGGAAAACACCGACATGTCACAACTTCAAAAGTTGTTGGACAAGCTGAATCAGAATACCAACAATCTTGAGAAGGAATTGGAGCGGACGCTGGAGCTGTTTAAGCAACTTCAGTTCGAATCAAAGGTTGATCAGATCAATCAGGATCTCAAGGAGCAGGTAAAGCGGCAGGAAGCGTTGCTGGAAAATACCGAATCGCTGGAAAAGAAAGAGGGAAAGGAAAAAAAGGGTAAAGACGACAAGGATGGAAAGGAAAAGAGTGACAAGAACGATCCTAAAAACGAGGATAAAGCGAACCAGGATTCTGAAAGCCAGGAACTTGCAAAAGAGCAGGAATCCCTGCTGGAGGAATCTAAAAAGACAGCTGAGGAGATTAAAGAGTTAAAAGAATTAGGCAAAGAGATCCAAAAAGATGAGGATTTACCCTCTGAAGAAAACTCCCAGGAAGTTCAGGAAGAGCAGGAGGAAAGTCAGGAAATGTTAGAGCAAAACAGTCCGTCAAAGTCGAAAAGCCCCCAGCAGAAAGCCCTTCAAAAGATGAAGCAGATGCAGCAGCAAATGGAGGGTGCGCAAAGTTCTATGTCGATGGAAATGGACATGCAGAACCTCGAAAGCCTTCGTGAGATCATCCATGGATTGGTTAAGCTTTCATTTGATCAGGAGAATCTAATGAAAGGTTTCAACGAGTTAAACCAGAATGATCCGCGGTTCAATACTATCGCCCAGCAGCAGCTGAAGCTTAAAGATGACGCTAAAGTGCTGGAAGACAGCCTGTTGGCTCTCGGTAAACGCGATCCGTTTATGGGATCAATTGTTACGAAGGAGGTTGGTGAATTAAATGATCACCTTGACAAGGTAATTGAGGCGAATCGTGAGCGTCGTAAGCCGAAGGCATCCAGCGAAATGCAAATGACGATGACTTCGATCAACAATCTCGCATTGATGCTTGATGATCATTTTGACATGATGATGCAAATGATGGCTAATGCGCAGCCGTCTATGGGCAAGTCAAAGAAAAAGGGACAAAAGCCCAGTCTGAGCCAAATGCAGCAGCAGCTCAATGACAAGATTCAGCAGCTTAAGGGCAGCGGTAAATCCGGTCGCGAGTTATCGGAAGAACTGGCTGAAATGGCCGCCGAACAGGAACGGATTCGGAGGGCCCTCAAAGAGATGGAAGAAAAAATGAAGGATGGAAAAATGCCGGGGGGCGATATTCCTGGTAAGATGGAACAAACAGAAATGGATCTCGTCAATAAACAGCTCACGGATCAGTTGATAAAGCGCCAGCAAGAAATTTTGACGAGGCTTCTTGAAACGGAAAAATCAGCCAGGGAGCAGGATATGGATGAAGAACGGAAAGGGGAGACAGCCAAGGAGTACGATAAGGAAATTCCCCGTGCGTTTGAAGATTATTTGCGGCTAAAGGAAAAAGAAGTAGAATTGCTGAAAACAGTGCCGCCCAAACTTTACCCTTACTACAAAAAGGAGGTAAGCGAATATTTTAAAAGGATGGGAAACTAAATACAAACTATAAGAGCCCGTACATGAACACGATTAGCATCCAGGTTCCGTCGATAGCGGAGAATATTCGAATGATTGAGAGTTTTATAGACAACGCAAAGGAACGTTTTCACCTGGACGACGATATCTACGGGAACATAATGATAGCGGTGACCGAGGCCGTAAACAATGCCATAAAACATGGCAATGCTAATGACAAGGGAAAAAATGTGCATTTAGCCCTTTCATTGGACGAAAGCATGATCCGATTCGTCGTTAAGGATGAGGGAGAGGGCTTTGATTACGAGAACCTACCTGATCCGACCGCTCCAGAAAACATAGAGAAGCTTGGCGGCCGGGGGATCTTTCTGATGAAGCACCTTTCCGATGAGGTTGATTTTAAAGACAAGGGACGTGTCGTAGAATTATCGTTCTATATTAATGTTTAGATGTCACCCCCGATCCTTTTCTTTAACGAAGACATCCATTTCCATTTCAAATCGATCCGAAAAACAAAAGCTTGGTTGATGCGTGTGGTTCACCTTGAGCACCAATCGTTGGGTGAATTGAATTACATCTTTTGTTCTGACAATTTTCTGGCCGAAGTCAATCTGCGCTTTCTTCAACACAAATCTCTTACCGACATCATAACATTCAATACAAGCGAAGATCCGAAACTGATTGCGGGAGAGATCTATATCAGCATTGAGAGAGTAAGAGAAAATGCTGGAAAATTTAATGTCTCGTTTGTCAAAGAACTTCACCGGGTTATGGTGCATGGCGTTCTGCATCTGTTAGGGTACTCAGACAAAACTCCCTATCAAAAAAAGATCATGCGAAAAAAAGAAGATGCTTATCTATCTTTGAGGGGTTTTAAAGAATGACCGTTTCACGTGAAACAAAATGTGGAAATGTGGATGAAATTTGTGGGTAACATTTGCGTTCCACGTGGAACCAACACTAACGGGCCTTGGGAAGCCCCCATTTATGTTTAAACAGTATGATGTCATCGTAGTGGGTGCTGGCCATGCCGGTTGCGAAGCAGCGAACGCGGCTGCGGCAATGGGTTCGGACGTCCTGCTCGTTACGATGAATATGAACACAATCGCGCAAATGTCCTGCAATCCCGCGATGGGTGGTGTTGCCAAAGGGCAGATTGTGCGCGAAATCGACGCTTTAGGAGGCCAATCAGGTATTGTTTCCGACAAATCGATGATTCAGTTCCGAATGCTGAACTTGTCAAAAGGGCCAGCCATGTGGAGTCCAAGAACCCAAAATGACCGAATGCGCTTTTCCGAAGAATGGCGCCTCGCCCTTGAGAGAAATCAGAGAATAGACTTTTGGCAAGAAATGGTCAAAGGTATCATTGTCGAAGATGGAAAGGCCTGCGGAGTTGAAACAAACCTGGGAATCCCAATTCATGGTAAGTCTGTCGTACTTACAAATGGAACATTCTTAAACGGAAAAATTCACATTGGGGAGAAGAATTTCGGCGGCGGCCGGGCAGCGGAAGGCCCCGCGTCAGGCGTAACAGAGCAGCTCGTGCGGCTTGGTTTCGAATCCGGAAGAATGAAGACCGGTACACCGCCCAGAATAGATGGACGCAGTCTCAACTACTCAAAAATGGAGGAGCAGCCAGGCGATCCAAACCCCGCCAAGTTTTCCTATTCCCCGGAAACCAAGCCCCTTGAAAAACAAGCCAGCTGTTGGATCACCTATACAAATGACGACGTCCACCAGGAGCTAAAAAAAGGATTCGATAAATCTCCGATGTTTCAAGGACGAATTAAGGGAGTTGGGCCTCGCTATTGTCCCTCAGTAGAGGATAAGATCAACCGCTTCGCGGAAAGAGAACGACATCAAATCTTTGTTGAACCAGAGGGATGGAATACGGTAGAGATATATGTCAACGGGTTCTCAACGTCACTGCCGGAAGACGTTCAGTTCAAGGCATTGACCAAAATACCTGGATTTGAGAAAGCAAAAATGTTCAGGCCTGGCTACGCCATTGAGTACGATTACTTTCCCCCAACGCAGCTAAAAACTACCCTCGAAACACAACTCATTGATAATCTGTATTTTGCAGGCCAAATTAACGGGACGACCGGCTACGAAGAAGCTGCGTGTCAGGGACTAATGGCCGGCATCAATGCCCATAATAAGGTTCACAATAAGCAACCGTTCGTTTTAAAACGTTCTGAAGCCTACATCGGGGTACTTATCGACGACCTCGTCAATAAAGGCACCCAAGAACCTTACAGAATGTTCACCTCACGGGCTGAATACCGAATCCTCCTCCGGCAGGACAATGCCGACTTGCGACTGACGGAACTCGGCTACAAGTTGGGCCTGGCAACCGAAGAAAGGTACCAAAACCTCTTACTTAAAAAAGCTTCCCTGGCCACGCTGCTGGAACAGTTGAAAAAAATAAAATTGGATCCGGACGAGGTCAATGCCGGCCTGCAACGTTTCGAAACCACCACCGTCAGAGAAAAGGTCCCCGTAACACAACTCCTGCGCCGGCCCCAAATTGGCATTCAGGAACTAAAAGAAATCAACTCCCGCCTGAAACAATTGCTGGAGTCGTATTCCCTGGAAATACAGCAACAGGCAGAAATCAATATCAAGTATGAAAGCTACATCGACCGCGAGCAAACTATGGCGCAAAAATTGGGCACGCTGGAAGATTTTAAAATTTTGCCCGACTTCGATTATGATCGCGTAAAAGCATTATCATCGGAAGCCCGAGAGAAGCTTAAAAGAATGAAACCCGAAACGGTCGGTCAAGCATCAAGGATCAGCGGCGTCTCACCCGCTGACGTGTCTGTATTAACAATCTACATGGGCAAATGATAGAAATCAACACCTGCCCAATCTGTGCCGGCACATCATTCTCCAAACTTCTTACCTGCCAAGACCACTCGATTTCACGTGAAAACTTTTCAATTATCCGCTGCACAAATTGTGAATTGCTAATAACCTCGCCCCGGCCAACAACGGACCAGCTACACAAATATTACGAATCCCCTGCCTACACTTCACATGTCGGCGCCGCTAAAACTTTGTTCGATCGCCTGTATCAGACAGCAAGGAATTTTACGCTCCGATGGAAACTCTCGCTTATCGAACAATATTCCCAAACGATAGAATCCAAGTCATTGCTCGACGTTGGCTGCGGGACAGGAGAGTTCTTAAAAACAGCCAAGCATCACGGATGGCATACAACAGGAATGGAGCCCTCCGAACCGGCCCGTCAGCAGGCCCACCCCTCGGTAACGAAAGATATCCGGCCTTCCCTCAATGATATAGTGAATGAGCGCAAACAGTTTGCAACAATCACCCTTTGGCATGTATTGGAACATGTTGAAGATCCCACCTACACGCTTCAAGAATTGAAACAACTTCTTCTTCATAATGGCACAATATTTATTGCCGTTCCTAATCATTCAAGCCTTGATGCAAAGTATTATAACCACAGCTGGGCGGGCTACGACGTTCCAAGACACCTCTGGCATTTTAATAAAAAAAGCATGACCTGCCTTTTAGATAAAAACAATTTAAAACTCCATACGATTATACCGATGCGGCTAGACGCATTTTACGTTTCCCTGTTAAGCGAAAAGTATAAAAATAAGGGCTCACTCACGATCACGGCTGTCGTCAAGGCTTTCTTTACCGCCCTGAAGAGCAATTTCCAAGCGAGTGACACACATGAATACTCAAGCCTGATATACGTCATCAAAAAATGAAGGTGCTGAAGCATACACACTGGATCTTCTATTTGCTGTTCGCTCTCGCGTGTGCACGCCAAACTGCACCTACCGGTGGACCTAAAGACTCCATCCCTCCAACCCTGATAGCCTCCATACCAAAACAAGGCCAGGTAAATTTTAAAGGCACCAGCGTGGAACTCTCCTTCTCTGAATCAATTCTGCTGAGCAACCCGAAAGAACAAATACTTATTACACCTTCTATCGGCAAGGCATTTGATATCAAAGCAAAAAAAAATCAAGTCACTATAACTTTCCAGGAACCGCTCAACGACAGCACTACGTATGCTATAAACTTCCGCGAGGCCGTACAGGATATCACGGAAAAAAATCCCGCTGAAATGCTGAAACTGGCATTCAGCACCGGCCCTTACATCGATTCGCTTTCAATCGAAGGCACCGTCTACGACGCCTTAGAAGCGACTGCAATTAAGGACGCAACGGTAGCGCTGTACCAAAACGATACCTTCGACATCTTTAAGCACAACCCGGTCTATATCACGAAGTCGGACGCGAAAGGCACATTTCGAATCGAAAACCTTAAACCGGGAAGATACTTTATCTACGGAATGGAAGACAAAAACAAAAATCTCCTCGCCGATAGCAAAAGCGAAGCATTCGGTTTCCTGCGTGACTCCATTCAGCTCGAAAAAAATGTTTCAGGCGTCACGCTTCCGTTTTTTCACCTCGACAGCCGACCATTGAAACTTACCAGCGCACGCCCTTCAAACACCTACTTCAACATAAAAGCAGCAAAAAATCTGACCACCTTTAACTTCATGCCACCGGGAAAGGAACCGATAGTCGCGAGCTTTGGCCCAGATCAAACAAACGTCTACGTCTATAATACCTTCCCAGACAGCGACAGCGTCCTCACCCGCTTCACAGCTAGAGACAGCCTCAACAACCTGGTGGACACGACCTTCTATATCAAATTTTCCGACCGCAATGCTACCCCGGAGCCCTTCAATCTTCAGCTCTCCCGCTTCCAGGTGACGGGCACCAAAGGATTAATCAACGGGCAAATCAAGTTCACAAAACCCGTTATCGAGCTCAATTTCGACAGCATATATTACAGTATAGACTCAACACAACGAGTATCGTTCGACCGTACCAACATCCGCTGGGACAGCCTGCACAATATCCTGTTCCTCGAGAAAACGTTTGACAAAAGCCTGCTTCCCAAGGCAGTTGACCCCGTATCAAGACCAATCTCCCGGGCTCCTCAAAGGCCATCAGCCGGCAATCCGACAACAAAAGCGCCCATCGAACACCAACTATACCTTGGCAACGCCGCCTTCATTAGTATAGAGGGCGACAGCTCAAAAAAACTTACGGAACGCCTGCCACCCTCCACATTAGAAGACACCGGAATACTCCTCGTTGAAATAAAGACTGAAGCAAAACACTTCCTAGTACAGCTCATGACCAAGGATTTTGAGGTTATCGCCTCTAAGCGCAACACGAAAAAATTCAACTTTGAAGATCTTAAACCGGGCGACTATCAATTACGTTTAGTCATAGATGAAAATAACGATGGTAAATGGAGTCCTGGAAATTTTTACATCTTCCAGGAACCCGAACCGGTCATCTTCTACAAGAATGAAAAAGGCGCCCCAATCCTCAGTCTTAAGGCAAACTGGGAGTTAGGACCATTGTTAATAACCCATTGACAACCTGTGGATATCTTTACAAACTAATCGCTAAAAACAAGATATCCTCCGGTAAACTGCTATACTTCGAAAACACTGTGAATAGCTCGCATATTACTCACAGCCATTCACAATCGGTTTCATCCACACACCCGAATTCCACACAACCAGAGCAATGTTGAAAAACCCTAAACCGTTTGAACAACAGCATCTTAACATTCAATAGCTGTCCACACGAATTATACACGCTTTAACCAATGGTTTAGTCAACATTTCAACATTGTTAACTATATTAATAAAAATAAATATTATATAAGAACTAATACCAATCCTGAATGCGGATAGCTTTTTTCATCTTATGTTTTGCAACACTCGCTTATGGTCAAAACCATGATGAGATTCAACTTGCCAATGAGTACCTGCTAAAAGGCGATAAAAAGAAGGCCCTCGAGATTTACAAAGAGCTTTCCAAACAAGAGTCCAATCATCAATATATCTACAATAACTACTTCAATCTCTTGTTGGATATTAGTGCCTACGAGGATGCACAGAAATTTCTGCAGAGACTTTCAAAGAGAGATCCACTGAACATTCAATACAATTTGGATCTGGGGTTGATTTACGTGCGTGCGGGTGAGCTATCGAAAGCGGATAGATATTATAAAGATCTAATTTCTGAAAATAAGACCAACGTGCAGCGAATTAAAATAATGTCTGACTTCTTTATGTCTCGCTCGCTGGTCGATTATGGAATCCAGGCGCTCACGGAAAGTCGCCAGTCGCTGGGCAACCCGTATCTGTTTTGCCTTGAGCTCGCCATGTTGCATCGCATAAAAGGAAACCAGGATAAAATGGTTCAGGAGTATTTAAGCTATGTTACACAAAGCTCTGCGAATATACAGTATGTGAAAAATGTAATGCAGGCATTGCTCACAAAGCCTGAAGAATTGGAAAGCTTGGAGAAACTCTTATACGATAAAATTCAGGCGCAACCGGATATAGAAGTTTATTCAGATCTGCTGATCTGGGTAACGATGCAACAAAAAAATTTCTATGCCTCATTTATTCAAGCGCGCGCGTATGACAAGCGATACAAAAGGGAGGGGGAGAAATCCATGGAAGTCGCAAGGGTCGCATTGGATAATGAAGACTATGACAACGCGTTGCGTGTGTACCGCTATGTTATCCGCGAGTTTCCGAACAGTCAAACTTATTTGTTAGCGCGTCTAGGGCTTATACGCACCCGTGAGGCCAGGGTGAAAAAAACATTCCCGGTGAACAAAGACTCGGTAAATGTACTCATCGATGACTACCGAGGATTTATAAAACAATATCCTGACAATGTGAATTCACTCGAAGCCGCCCGCAATGAAGCACTGCTCTTTGCGAACTACCTCGACCAAAAGGATTCGGCAATTCATATCATTAACAAGCTGCTGGCGAATCCACGAACTTCGCTGCATCTTAAATCAAAAGCTAAACTGGACTTGGGTGATATTTACCTTTTGAAAGGGGAGCACTGGGAGTCGACATTGTTGTATTCCCAGGTGGAGAAGGCGCAGAAGGAAAATCCTATTGGATACGAAGCCAAGCTGAAAAACGCCAAGCTATCGTACTACAAGGGCGATTTCCGATTGGCCCAGGAACACCTCGATATTTTAAAGCAGGCAACAACGCGGGAAATTGCCAACGATGCTTTGGATCTTAGCATGCGCATTAAGGAAAACATCGCGTTTGATTCCGTTGGTGAAGCGTTGAAGCAGTACGCTTCCATAGAGCTCTTGCTTTATCAAAACAAAAATGAAAAGGCGCTTGAGCAGATTCAAATGCTGAAAGACGGCCGGGTCAAAAACGTATCTAATGACTCGCTTACAAACATCTCGAACCAAACAATCTTGGACGATGTCTACTGGCTCGAAGCAAATATCCGGATGCGGCAAGGAGAATTTGATAAATCGATCAACCTCCTGCAAAAAATAATTCAGGAGTTCGGAGACGACATCCTCGCGGATGACGCTTATTTTTTACAAGGTGAAATTTATGAGCGCCAGCTGGGACAAAAAGAGAAGGCCATGGAAATTTACAGGGAGTTTCTAAACAAATATCCCGGTAGCGTATATGCAGCGGAAGCGCGTAAACGATTCAGGTTGCTTCGCGGCGATTTTAACGGACAAGAACAGCCACAAATGTAAAGCTGCTTTCTTAAATGTTCCACCAGTATGTAAACTTCACTACGAACGCGCGACTCTTCACACCAAAATTTTCCGGAAAATAATTATCGGTATAGACGATGAACAGATCAGACGCCGGTTTATACCGCCACTGTATGCGTGTATTCAGGTTAACATTATCCTGCTGCTCATTGTATTGAGCGAACGCGGTAAAGAATAGTTTGTTAGTCAGGGTAACATCGAGTCGAGGACCAATTAGCCAAAAGGTCTTTTCGTTCCAGGGACTAGGTAAATCGATATCGTTGTAGTTAAAGCTAAGCGCGAAACTCAAGTATGGTTGAAAACGGTAGCCCAGTTCGCCATAAAGATTTAACCGGGTTCCATCCGCGTAGTATCCGCCGTATCGCGAAGAAAGGGAATACGTAAAGATGCTTTGAGGTTTGGAGACAAAATCTATCCCGAATGAATTCCAGTTGTGTTCCGTTCCCACAGCAAGCGAATCAAGGCCAGAATTAGTTGGGTCGAAAGGCTGAAGTAACTGCACAAAGTTGTGCGCAATCCATGCTGACAAGACGCTTTGCTTTCGGAACGTAACCGTGTACGTTAAAAAACTCTCGTTGTCCGTTTGATCAAAGTTATCGTTGAAATAGTAGGTAGAACTTACTTTCGGGCCATGACTCAACACGGCGTCGCCCGTGGGAAAAAACAGATAGGCAGCCTGTGGGTTGAATTTTATGAAGTTTTTTCTTGGAACGTATCCAACTTCAGCCGTGTAGTTTTCGCCTACATATTCATGCTGCCAGCTTGCAGTCAGGCGCCGGCTGGAGTATTGCAAATTGGCTGCGTGTGTTAATTCTTTGTCCTTTCGTTCCGGACTAAAGGATTTCAAAACCAGAAACTTTCCAGTCCATAAATTATTTGAAGAAGCAAGATTGTATTCCAGCCCTAAATTTCTATTGAACTTAGAGTAAACAGGGATCGAGGGATCTTCGCTGGGCGTGTAGTTCATGGATTCCTTATCGATAAAGATCACACCGACATTTGAGCGCGAAAAAACCCTTCGCTGGAGCGCGAAGACGGTAAAGTTTTGACGCGGCAAATAGGTTTCGGAAACTTTGCTAGTCTGCATGTACATAACTCCGATCCTCCAGTTTTTGTCGAGCTTGCCACTGAACCGGGCACCATATTCGATCGGTATCTGATAAGCTGTATCCTTTCTGGAATTCCCGTTGATTACATCTTTATACTCCATGGAAGTCCCCAGACCTATTCGACGGGAAAAAAAAGGACGGATGGTGGCGTATCCAAAATTTGCGAACAAGTCTCCGTTCTCCAGAAAAAATTGCCTGCGCTCGGGAAAAAATAATTCAAACCGATCAAGGTTGGTCACTTGCCTGTCGACTTCAACCTGCGAAAAATCGGGATTGACAGTAAGGTCCAAATTCAACGAAGATGTAATTGCGACCTTTGCATCAAAACCAGCTTCTTTCTTGTACGACGAGGGCGTATCCTTCTGATGATTTTTCGATACCCCTCCCAGCACATAAGGAATAAACGAAACGTTTGATCCTGCCTGCGGAGGTGGTTCATCCCATACCAGTATCCCCGTATAAGCCAGCGATGCTGTTGGAAACTGGCGTGGGACGGGTGCCCAGCTTGATTTTTCTGTCGTCTTAAGGTCTAATCGGCTGAAGTTGATTCCCCATTTCGTAATGCCTTTCTTGTATCGGATCGTTTTAAAAGGAATAGAGGCTTCAAAAACCCATTTATCATCATCCTTCTTCACAACGGAAATCCATTTGTTGTCCCAGCTCAGGTCAACCTTCCCACCCTCGTACATCAGTCCATCCCATTGCGCGCCCGCGGCATTTGCGCCAAAGGAAAATCCATTCGTCTGATCGTCAAAGGTGTCCATGAACAGAAGAAAATTGTCATTCTTGCCGAATGCGAAGTCACGTCGTAAGGACTCGACGAAATACCGTCCGGGCAGAAGGTGAAAACACGTTGCTATCAAATAAAGGTTCTGCTGATCATACGTCATGCGTACCTCCGTGCGAACCTTCGCCATGCTCGTATCCATAGGAAGGACCATAAAAAAATTCGCAGCGACGTCGGCCTCGAGCCAGGCGGCTTCATCCATAACGCCGTCGATTTGAATGGGCGAGGATGCTGACTTTATATTCAGTTGAAAAGCATCATTCTTCTTCTGTGCCAACAGATCAAAGCTGAAAAACAACGCCATGAACGCCAGGAAAAGTTTGAGCATGAAGCAAGTTCAGATTTGAAAGGTAATAATTCGCAGAATATTGGATGGGAGGTAAAGGCTTAGAATTTTGAGTGTTGATGCGCTAAGCAACGTCGTTATCTCCTTCCGAGATAACTACGCTGTCGCCCACCCGAATCACACCTCCAGCAATAACTTTTGCCGTTATGCCGCCGTGACCTCGCATGGCATTATACCCACCCGTGCCCAAATTTTTTTCCATTCTTGAGCAAGGATGACATTCGCCAGAATATTCGAGCACTGCACCACCGACTTTAAACTTTTTTCCCTTTAACGACAGCAGGTTTATACCCTTTACAACAAGATTTCTCCGGACAAGCTCCGGGGCGACTTTATCGACGCCAAGCATCGATGCCAGAACTTCCAGATGCTCGGCCTGGATGAGTGTCACCTGCCGGTTTCCTCCTGTATTCTGATAATGATCGCCTTCAAGCCCAATGTCACTTATCGCGTTGACATTGTCCAAAAGTATGGGGGCCACGATCCGGCTTGTCCTGACCAAAATGGTTTCAACCGTCCCCGGCCGATAATTGCGCTGTAATTCAGTCAAAGTCATAAGCACACAAGCACATTTTTTTCGAAAAATATTAGTTCAAAATACAAACTCATGGTATGCATGCATAACAAAATTTTTTTACCTTCGCTGTCCTTATGCGAAGAGAAGAGACTGTAGACCACAACATTAAATCCGCATGGCATGCCATTGCCCGCATGTATAATCAACAGGCAAGCAAATATGATGTAACAACGTCAATTGGTTTTGTTCTGCTGAATATTCATTCGGAGGAAGGCACTCCCGCTACCAAAATTGCGCCTTTAATGGGGCTTGAGGCCCGCAGCCTTACACGCATGCTAAAGGCAATGGAAGAGAAAAAGCTCATTTACAGGCATCCTGACCCCATCGATAAACGCTCGGTTCGCATTTATCTAACAGATCTGGGAAAAAAGAAAAAGGAATTATCGAGAGCTTCCGTGTTGCTGTTCAATAA
>DASUTP010000674.1:0-9050 GCA_036374515.1 Chryseolinea sp.
TAGGTGTTGAGTTGACAGAAGAAAGTTTTCGGATGCTGTATGTCCCGGAGGGATTTGCACACGGATTCATCACACTGAAAGACCACACGTCGGTTCACTACATGGTCACGGAGTATTATACGCCAGGTGCTGAAGCCGGAATAAAATTCGATGACGCTGCCTTCAACATTCAGTGGCCGATTAAGCCGGCCGTTGTGTCGGACAAAGACATGAAGCACCCAGATTTCAACGAGAATACATTTAAACTAAAATAAGACTCACCTAAAATTTTCATACTATGGTCATTGTAGATACCGCCCTCGCCAAACGGCAAGAAGAAAACAACCCAGTAAGAGTTGGTCTTGTTGGTGCTGGATTTATGGGAAGGGGAATCGTTTTGCAAATTGCTAATTCGGTCCCGGGAATGGAGTTAGTAGCGATCTATAATCGAACTGTTGAGGGCGCGAAACGGGCCTACCGGGAAGCGGGCATCGACGATTTTGAAATCGTCAATACGCAGGCAGCACTCGAAGACCGGATTGCCAAAGGAAAATATACAATAACCGAAGATCCATTTCTTCTCTGTAAGGCGGAAAATATCGATGTGCTTGTTGAAGTTACAGGGGCCGTTGAATTCAGTTCCAGGGTGGCTTTCGAAGCAATTCAAAACAGGAAGCACGTCGTCATCATGGACGCGGAGCTGGATGGAACAGTGGGAGCAATATTGAAAGTTTACGCGGATAAGGCTGGGGTTGTAATCACCAATGCAGATGGCGATCAGCCCGGCGTTGAGATGAATCTTTTCCGATTTGTTAAAGGCATCGGTGTAAAGCCTGTGCTGTGTGGCAACATCAAGGGCCTTCAGGATCCCTATCGCAACCCAACAACTCAGGAAGGATTTGCAAAAAAGTGGGGCCAGAACCCCGCGATGGTGACATCCTTTGCCGATGGAACGAAGATCTCTTTTGAACAGGCTATAGTTGCCAATGCTACCGGCATGACCATTGGAAAACGGGGAATGTTCGGACCGACTGTTCCGTCCGGAACACCCTTAAAGGAAATAATGTCTAAATATCCCCTTGACGTATTGACTTCGGGCCCGGGTATAGTCGATTATTGTGTCGGCGCCGAACCTGGACCAGGTGTTTTTGTTCTTGGTACACATGATCATCCACAGCAAAAGCATTATCTGAACTTGTATAAGCTGGGCGAAGGGCCGCTCTATCTGTTTTATACCCCGTATCACCTTTGCCATTTCGAAGTTCCATTGACCTGCGCGAGAGCTGTTCTGTTTAAAGATGCGGCGATCACTCCGCTAGGGGCACCCCTCGTTGAGGTGGTAGCAACCGCCAAGATAGATCTCAAGGCGGGCCAGTCACTGGACGGTATTGGCTGTTACATGACCTATGGCCAATGTGAAACTGCTGAAATCACCGCCGAGCAGCAATTGTTGCCGATGGGTCTAGCAGAAGGATGTATCTTAACTCGCGATATTCCAAAAGACCAGGTTTTGACGTATGCAGACGTCATCCTCCCCAAAGGCAGATTCTGCGATAAGTTAAGGCTGGAGCAGAATGAATATTTTAAAGTTACCGTATAGCAGAGCCTCTTTTTTTGCCGGTAATTACACGTCGATTCAACACAGTGCCCTAAAGTTTGATGTCAAATTTTAGGGCACTTTGCACTTTTTAGAATCATTTTAATCACTAGTTTCACGAAAAAAAATCTGTGCAATACGATGTTATTATTGTGGGAGGTGGCGCCGTAGGTCTTGCCACGGCCCTTCAGCTTAAAACTCAAAATCAAAATCTAAAGGTAGTTGTAATTGAAAAGGAACCTGTTGTTGCCAATCATCAGACCGGGAATAACAGCAACGTGATTCACTCCGGAATCTACTACAAGCCTGGAAGTCTTAAGGCAAAAAATTGCATCCACGGATACAATTTGCTAATCGATTTTTGCCGGCAGAATGAGGTTCCGTTTGATTTATGTGGAAAGGTTATCGTGGCAACCGATGAGAAGGAACTTCCCTTGCTTAAAACGATCTTCGATCGGGGACAACAGAATGGACTAACCAACCTGAAGATGCTGAAGGCCGAACAGCTGAAGGAATATGAGCCTCATGTGGCTGGCATAGCGGGCATTCACGTACCGCAGACCGGAATAGTGGACTATCGGGTGGTAGCAGAGAAATATGCGGAAGTGCTGCAACGTAATGGAGGGGAATTGAAGCTGGGCGAAAAGGTTTCCGATATTCGCCTGGAAACAAATGGAGTCAGCGTAGTCACGCAGAAATCAACTTATACCGCTAAACTAATGGTTAACTGCGCCGGCCTTTATTCCGATAAAATTGCAAAATTAACCTCGCCAAAAATCGATGTTAAAATTATCCCGTTCCGCGGCGAATATTACAAGCTTCGAAAAGAAAAGGAGTATCTGGTCAAGACGTTGATCTACCCCGTTCCGGACCCGAATTTTCCTTTCCTAGGTGTACACTTTACAACGATGGTGGGTGGGGGCGTAGAATGTGGACCTAATGCCGTTTTAGCTTTTGCCAGGGAAGGATATAAGAAATCTGATATAAATCTATCTGAGCTAACGGAGACACTTTCCTGGCCTGGTTTCAGGAAGATCGTTTCAAAATATTGGCGCACAGGGCTTGGGGAGATGCACCGGTCATATTCCAAGGCCGCATTTACCAAAGCACTGCAGAAATTAATGCCTGAAATACGCGAGGAAGACCTCATCGTGGGCGGTGCCGGTGTGAGAGCTCAGGCATGCGACAGAACAGGGGGTCTTTTGGATGACTTCCTGATCGTGGAAGACAAGCAGGTTATTAACGTCTGTAATGCGCCATCGCCGGCGGCCACCTCTTCGCTTTCAATCGGACAAACCGTGGCGGATTGGGCCAGGAAACGGCTTTAAAAGTGTTTCCCAAGTAGCCGGGGGCAGGCCTGACTGCGCTTAGATTACTGTCATTCCATAGCGTGCGAAAATAAAAAGGGCTCGTTTCAATTCACTTGAAACGAGCCCTTTTAAATTTATTGTTTGCCTCAGTAAGCACTTTTCTCGCCGCTTACCATATTCCAAACAGTAAGGAATATGATCTTGATGTCCAGCGAGAGACTCCAGTTTTCCATATAGTTTACATCGTACTCAACCCGTTTCTCCATCAGGCCAACTTCCTTTGTTTCTCCACGGAACCCGTTCACCTGGGCGTAGCCCGTGATACCAGGCGTAACAAAATGTCTGACCTTGTATTTCTGAATCGTTTTGGAATATTGTTCCTGCTGACTGCTGATATGGGGCCTAGGGCCTACTACGGACATATTGCCCATGAGAACGTTCACAAATTGAGGAAGCTCATCCAAATTTGATTTCCGGAGGAACCGGCCCACCTTCGTTACACGCGGATCATCCTTTGTTGCCTGACGCTCCGACACGTTGTGAATGTACATTGTTCTGAACTTATAGCATTCAAACAGTTTATTCTTCTTGCCCTGTCTCAATTGCTTGAAAATGATCGGCCCGGGTGAGTTAAGCCGGATGGCTAACGCAACAATCGGAACGACGATCGGGAAAATCAGAAGTATTACAAGCAGAGAGAATACGATATCGAACAATCTCTTCAAGCCGGCATTCAACGCTACCCCTAACGGTTCTTTTCTTGTTGTTAGCACCGGAATTGAATCAAGCATGAATACATTGTATTTGTCAGTGACAGCGTCACCCAGGTCTGGCGTTATTCGCAAATAGATGAAGTTATCATCAGCGAATCTTGATATTTCCTTCAGGAACTCGTCATTACCAGGAGGCAAAGCGAAATAGATTTCATCGATATTCTCTTTGAGACAAAATGCGGTAACATCTTTGAATTTACCTTTCACCAATTCCTTTTGAACGATCAAAGGATCGGCCTGGTCATCAAAAAAACCTTTGAAGTTATATTTTGAGAAATCGTGCGATTCAAAGAAATTATATAATGCTCTTCCCGAGCGAGTTGCGCCTATTATGATTACTTGTCTTTGATCAAAGCCGGAAAATTCAAAATATTTCCAGGTAAGTTTGTAAACGATCCTCGAGGCAATAAAGAACGAAGCTGTTAGCAAATAGACAAATGGCAAAAATTGAACATTCAGCTGGTACGATTTGGTTGTAAACAAGATCACCGACAATAAACAGAAGTGAACTAACAACGTACCGAATAGGCTAAAGCTGATGCTCCTGATCAGACTGAATTTGTTGATTCTATAGATCTCGTTGAAAAAGCCCGCGATTACCCACACCAAACTAAAAATTACAAAAAATGATGTTTCCTGACTAGCCGGAATACCGGCGCTAAATCCCAGTTTTTTAGTCAAAGAAAAGGCAAGAGAGATAAGGTAAAAATCAAGGATAAATACCATCATCTTTATCAAGCGGGAATAATATTTATCTTCCATAAGAAAAGAATTTAGAGCCAAACATGTCATAAATGTATAGCCGAACTCACAGCTTTAGGATGACCAAGATCATCGGTTCAGAAAATCTTCCTCATGACGTTGCGAAGCGGGAGCAATTGCAAACGTGTTACTTTGTAGGTGTTTGACTGTCAATGGGATGCTTGAGCGACCTGGTTCTGTCAAAAGGTTGTTTAAACAACTAACATCCCTGAAAATAATATTATTTTTTTATGAACAATTTCTGAAAACGATTGCTGAAAAACTTAAAAACTGATAAAAACATTACATGGGGGTCGCGATCACCTCATCTTAGCCACTTTGTTGGCAAAAACCATCACCAAATGCTCAAGTTTGGCCTTTTCACGAATTTTGATCCCTTCATCCGAAATTTCGATCAAACCTTCGTCCTTAAAGTCCGCAAGGGTTCTGTTCAGGGACTCCGTGGCGGTGCCAATCATGTTTGAGATATCCTTGCGCGCGATGGTTATAATTTCCTTTTTATTGGGCACGTTGTGCTGATTGTAGATTTTGAGCAATGCTCCGGCTACCCGTTGCCTAACGGATTGGTAAGCCAGGTCCAGGAGCCGATTTTCAGCCTCCATAAGGTTATTGGAAAGCATCTTGATGAATTTCCGGGCAATATCCTTGCTGGAATAGATGACCGTGAGGAAGTCCTGTTTAGGGATTATGGAGATTTCGGATTCTTCAAGCACCTCCGCACTTTCGTAATGCTGTTTTTCTTCCAATAGCGGAACGTAGCCCAGAAAGTCACCGGCCGAATGGATTCCCGTTATCAGTTCTTTTCCATCGTAGTTGGCTTTGTAGGTCTTCACCTCGCCGCTGATAATAAAATACAGGTCAGACGGGGTTTGACCTTCCATAAAAACAAATTCCTTCTTCTTGAAAATGCGGGTAGGCCTGTTTTCCGAAAGCTTTTGAAATTCTTTTAGCTCGCGAGCTTTGTTAAAGAAGGTGTTAACATCATATAAATCATTCTTGACATTGGCTTTAAGCGACTCGTTCTTCTTAAGGCGGATCTCAACCACCTTTAGGAGATCATGTCCTTCAAAAGGTTTGGTGATGTAATCGTCTGCCCCCAGGTTCATACCCATTCTCAGATCGTTCTTGTCTGCCTTCGCAGTGAGGAAAATAAACGGAATATGAGCGGTTTCAGGATCGCTGTTCAAAATGTGTAGCACCCCGTAACCATCAAGTTCCGGCATCATGATATCGCACAAAATAAGGTCTGGATGTTGTTGTTGAGCAATTTCCACCCCCACTTTCCCATTGGGTGCCATTAAAACGTTGTAATGCGCAAGTTTTAGAATACTACAGATATTTTCAGCCATTTCCTGATTATCCTCAATCAGCAGAACAGTATATTTCATAGATGTTGAATGCTTTCAGGATGCTATATTAAGCTTGTTTTTCTAAAACATTTACATTCATTACAGGAATAATAGCGATAAACGTGGTTCCCTTGTTAAGTTGGCTGGTAAACTCGATTGTACCCTTTAAAAGCCGGATGTATTTTTTTGCAATGTTTAGACCAAGTCCGGTACCTTCGACATTATTTGCATTTTGACCTCTGTAGAATCGCTTGAAAATTTGATGCTGCTCATTTTCTGGAATTCCTATCCCCTGGTCGGTCACGCGGATTTTTAAAGTATCCTTTTTCAGTTCTGCCGACAATTGAATTTCAGCGTCGTGAGGGGAGTATTCGATGGCGTTTGACAGTAAATTCGTCAAAATATTTTTCAGAAGAAATTTGTCGGTCATCACCGTACAGTCAATTCCTTCATGGGTAAAATGAATTTTCTGTTTTACTTTCTTAATTGATCCGATCTCCTGGAGAAATTCTTCAAAAAAAGCCTTTATATCTGTTGCTGTATAAGTGACTTTTAACTTTCCTTCCTCTAATTTTCCCAACGACAGATAATCATTTAACAAGGCGGTAAGATTGTGCACAGACCTTTTTATTTTATCAAAAAAAGCTGTCTTTTCTAATTCATAATCGGCGTCAGTGTAGTTTTCCAGGAGGAACACAGAGGAAAGAATCGTGCTTAGCGGCGTTCTGAATTTGTGCGATGCCATCGTGACAAACTGCGACTTTAAAACGTTCAATTCCTTTTCCCTCTCTAACGCCTTGATCAAATTGTTCTCCAGATTTTTTTGATCTGTGATATTCCGGATCACCACCAGCACCTCATTGATCACATTATTCGCGTCGGGGATCGGCACTCCATTGAGAGTATAGGACTTGTTGTTCATTCGAAATTCGGTCACAACGTGTTCACCCTTAAACGCATTCTTAAGTTCCTCTACAGCCGACAAACTGAAAATAGCGCTATCAATTTTTTTATGGTTTTTGCTTAAGCCCAGTTCCTCCATTTCCCCGCCGTCGGCGAGAATAAATTTCATATCACTGTTAAGGACACAAATGACTCCATTTGGAAAATTGTGGGCCATCGCGTCCTGGAGTTTTTTCCGTTTCAATAATTCTTGTTCAGCATTTTTCCGCTTGTCCACCTGCTGCATCAGATCGCCATTTAATACCTGCAACTGGTTTATGGCCTGATCCTTTTGACTGGTTAGAGATCTTATCAGCTCCGCATCGCCCTTGCGGCTGTTCAGCAACGTGGCAAATCGCAGGTTCGCGTAAACACAAATCCAAACTGTTATTAGTGGAACTGCGCGCAGCAGAATGCTGGACTCGGAAAATTCGTGGTAGCCGGCTGAAAAGAAATACCCCACTGCGATACACAACGATGTGGCTATTGCAAGAATGACAACATGTTTGATTTGGCCCGAAAACATCAAAATATAAACAGCCGAAATGAGATAGAGAACGCTGGCGAGTTCATTGGTTAATTCGGCAAAGAAAATCACCAGCACCAAAACCAAACCTATCGCGAGCCTATCAAAACGAGTCAGATTCATAATCTATTAAAAGCAACCCTGTAGGGCTGTCCGTAGCCAATTAAATAACGCCTTAATCTTCAGCAAGGTATTGCCTTAACAATACTATTTAAATGACAGCGGTCATCAAAATGAAAGATATCGAAAATTGTATCGAAATCGCCCAAAAAACAAAAGCGGGGATACCCCGCTTCTGGACCAAATAGTTTAGTGCCTTTTAAAGCAGTTATTCTATTAGGTCTTTCTCAATCAGGATTGCCTCCTTGATCAAACCCCAGTTTTTGTTTCTGATTTCCAGATGATTAGTTTTTTACCTGTTACGATAATTATCTCTACCCATCCTGACCTGATCGGACAATGCCTCCCTAATCAAGACGGCCAAAAGGTACTTGAGGAAAGAAATTTACGTAATGATATCAGTCATCATACATCAAGATTCTTGTCGAAACTAAAAATCTTATTGAAAAAAATTGCTGTTAACCACAAACATTGCACAGCCTTGCATGTTTATCGCTTCTATTCACTGTTGGATATCTTCGCCATTATATCGCAAGATTCTTCAAGGCTTTTTTCAAATTCAGTTTTTCCTTAAGAACACCCTGAAATAGGTCTCCCACCTTGTCCATTCGTTTCATCATGGTCCGAATGTTAAACTGCGCAGGGAGCAGTCCCGGCTTAACTTCTTTCCAGGTTAGTGGGGTCGAAATAGACGCCGCAGGCACGGGTCGCAAACTGTAGACCGAAGCCAAGGTTTGGCCACGCTTATTTTGAAGGTAATCGATATATATACGTCCCTTTCTTTTGTTCAGCGCGCGCTCGGTGGTGGTCGTTGCCGGTAGCTGTTCTTGGGTTAACGTTGCAATAATTTCAGCGAACGCGCGCACCTGATCATAATGATATGCCGCGTGCACGGGAACGTAAATATGCAAGCCCGTCGCGCCCGATGTTTTGCAATACGATGGTGCCTGTGCCTTGTCTAATATGTTTTTAATAACTAACGCAGTTTCTATCACTTCCTCAAATGAACTCGTGTCAGCAGGGTCGATATCCATGACGAGGTAGTCAGGGTGATCCAGCTTTTTGAGACGCGAATTCCAGGGATTGATTTCTATACAACCAAGGTTATTGAGATACAAAAGGGTTGCTCTATTGTTGCAAACGATGTAGTCGATGTTTTTTTCGGCACTTTCCGAATACAACTGGGCGTGGTCGACCCACGAGGGCGCTTTATCACCCGCGTCCTTATGAAAAAAACCTTTGTCGGCAATTCCATTGGGATTTCGTTTCAGGGACTGCGGCCGGTCTTTTAAATAGGGCAGGATAAATTTCGATATGGAATTGTAATAGTTAAGGACATCACCTTTGGTAAAACCTTCTTTGGGCCAATAGATTTTTTGCTGGTTCGTCAGCTTCACCTGATGTCCATCGACGCTGAGTAACTTTGCGTCCTCTGGATCATTGTTTTCTTTCCTTTTTTTTTCCGGCGACACCTTCTCTGTGCCGCGAGAGCTTTTTGGACGCACCTGGCGCTTCCGGGTAGGTTTTGATTTTGCCATCTTGTGTTAGGAGGCTTTTTTTATGCTGGCCTTTAACTGGCTCATCAGATCATCCGCTTTTCGGTGCGTTACTTTAAGGGGCGATTGTTTGATGGTCTTACCCTTTGCCTTTGCCTTGATAAGCTTTAATAGCTCATTGCGATACGTGTCCTTA
>DASUTP010000675.1:0-38536 GCA_036374515.1 Chryseolinea sp.
GGCTACACGCCTAAACAACGACCATGTAATTTCATTTGATGGTAAGATGATTGCAATCAGCCATCATCGTGAAGGCTTGCCTGGCGGAGGGTCGTCGGTTTACGTTTTGCCGATCGGCGGTGGCGAGCCGCGCTTGCTGACGGAGGAAACACCTTCATATTTGCACGGGTGGTCGCCGAACAATAAAGAGGTTGTCTACGTAGCCACTCGTCCGGAAAATCCCACCTATGATATCTACAAAAAAGCGATCGATGGCAAGACCAAAGAAGTTATGCTTACCAATACAGGCAAAGGCGAGCATGTAGACGGTTGTGAATATTCTCCTGACGGAAAATACATCTATTACAACGGAAGTAAGTCCGGGACGATGCAACTCTGGCGTATGAAACCGGATGGCACATCGCCTGAACAGATCACTTTTGATCAATACAATAACTGGTTCCCACATATCTCGCCTGACGGAAAATGGATCGCATACATTTCTTTCCCGTACGATATACCGGTCAACAGTCACCCATCCTACAAACGTGTGACATTGAAGTTAATGCCTGCCGGCGGTGGCGCACCAAAAGTCATCGCATACCTGTATGGTGGCCAAGGCACAATTAATGTTCCTTCATGGTCCCCCGACAGTAAAAGCATCGCCTTTGTGAGTAACTCCGGTAAGTAGTCAGGTATAAAATTGCGAGCGTGAGCGCTAGGGCTGAAGTACGTTAACGTGATCAAGTTTTATCGCCGCGGGAAGGGTGAATGAAATGATTTGCTTTCCCTTGGAAAGCTTTACCTCAATTTTGTCCCAAACCCAAGCTTGTGGGTTTCCCGTTTCCCAAAAGGTAAACTCAGCTGGCAGCGACCCCGCAGCAACCACTGTGCTCTTCGACGAGAATCCCGGATGGCCATCGCTTACTGCATATTTTAATTCTAGTACATAGTTGGCAGTAACGGGAGCGTTGTACGTCAACGTTAGTTTATTATCGCTGGTGGTGGCTACTACAAACCCCGTTCCGGTAAAACCTTCGGAGTCAGACAGGGCTGTAATATTTTTCTTCAAACCCGATTCAGCTTCCAACAGGGTCCCTCCGGGTGTGGTTTCCATACTAAAAGATTCAATTTTGCCGCCTTGATCTGCAATGTCCTTTAAAACATAGGTGTACAATTCCCTCCAGTTTACGTGGCCCACCCGGTTTGTCCAAAGAGGATTCTTATAGCGCGCTAAAGCTGTGCTCGCGTAGTATCGCCAGAACAACGCCGCTTGGGTCGACTCCCTGATCAGATCGCGTTGGAAATCGGCGGTCGAGTCTGCCTTTAACAGCCCAAGATTGGTGGCTGCTTTCATTTTGTGAGCATAGTATTTGCCCAGATAAGACATAGCCTTGATGTCTTCAATTGTGTTGTAAAGCTCATCGTTCCCAGACGTGGTGATGCCCTTCACAAGAGTTAGCGCGCGATCTGCATTTTCATTGATTGACGCAGCAACTTCAGGCGGGGTAATGCCTTTTCGCTCGGCATTCGTTCTTTTCATTTCGACATAGTCAGGAATAGAAATGAAGTCGGTGGCTTTGTAAGGCGGTAGCGTAACAAACCTTTTAATGTCGTGAAATCCAGTCGCAGTTTCCGCAGGTGCCGGTCTCGACTTCGAGGCTTCGATGTACCATTGAAAGTCTAGAGCGCCATAGTGGAATCCGGTGGTCAACGGATAAATCATTGACGCCGAATGCCACGCATCGAACAGCGGTTTAGGATCAGCTTCTGGAAACCGATGCTGTAAATGAGCTCTGAATCGGCTATTGTCCAGCGTAGGATCGTACCCTAGACGTCCCCAAAGCATCCATTGATACCAATGTTTTGCAATCTCGATTTGGCGTTTGCCTGTGATGTATCGGCCTAAAAATTCTCTTCCCCAAATGTATTGATCAGAGCCGTAGTAATAGCCTTCGGTGAAGTCCATGGGTATATTTTTTATAAATTCCCTAACGAAGTCAGCCGAGCCCCAACGGAAGTGATATACGTCATCGTTCCGCAATGTCCACAAGGTCTTGAATTTTTTGGTTTCCTGAATCTGTTTCACAAAATCATGATGGTGAATCTGCTTCGTCGAACTGTATACATGCGCCTGCGCATATTTAAAGCTGAAAACAAAGTTCACGTTTTTATTTTGAATCAGGGGACTAAACTTCTCAACAATGTCGCTGGCGCCGGCTTCATGTTGGCGATGTATAAGTGTAATCTTCCGGTTTGGTTGCAGTTTCGCAACGTCCAGGACTCCCTGGGCGTACGTATCAAACGACCAGTCTTCTTTGGCTTGAAAATCGGCGCCCGGCATGTTTTCACCGGTTGTCAGCCCAATTCCCGCCAGCAGGGGATACGTTATGAAAAGCTCTCGAATGGATTTCCGGAAGTAATCTCTGGTTGTCGGGTTATCGATGGCATCCGTAATCCCGTATTTACCATTCGTTCCATAGGTATAAATGTTCCATGTAACGATATAAAATGCAATGTTTCTTTCTTTGCCATATTGCATTACGTTCTGCCAGAATTTTATCTTTTCTTCAATCGTGATCTTTTTTACCACTTCGTAATTGTTAACTATCTCGGGATCATCAAAGCCAGTTGCACGGGTAGAATAGTATTCCTGAAACGTGGCCTTGGATCGATGCACATCATCCAGCGCTATATCCGGATATTCAGGAACTTTAACCAAAGAGGGAAAAGGATGAAGACTCCAGAGCGAAACAAAATTGAACCGATAGCTCGCCAGGCTGTCCAGATATTCTTTCCAGAATTCCATACTCCACATTTCAGGAATATTCTGTTGCGCGGCATCGGACATGTCGGTATAGGAAGGCGTCCGGACATCCAGGGGAATGTTCATTTTAACGCCACGTTTTTTCATGTAAGGGTTCTGAGTCACGCTTTCAATTGCTGCCACCCCATTAAATTTTATAAGTTCGGCAAGTTCTAACCCGCCGTACATCAAGCCGGCCTGGTCATTGCTCAAAACAAAGACCGTTGTGATGCCTTTGTTCTTGACAGCGCGGATAGCAAATCCTTCTGCTTCCAGGTTTTCTGCCGCCGGCAACGAAACATCGGTTATGTTTTTTACCCAGGTTGCATCCTGTTGTTCAGCGAGCAAGATCTTAATGTTGTTCTTTGAAGGGCTGGCGTTAATTCGGACTGCATGACCCTGAGACACGAGACTTATGCGGATCTTGTCGACAGCAAAGTTGGTGGCGGGCGTTTCCTGGAAAAATATGGCGGCGGATGGCTGTGCGTATGCGCCGATTGTCTGCAACAGACAAATGATAACTGTGATTCTCTTCATGCGGTGGGCGGGAAATAGTAGCAGAGGCCGTTCTTAAACAATCTAAGGAGGCATAACTAAAACTGCAAGAGAATTATTTGGACGGGCTCTCTCGCAGCCATTTGTTTTTATTGGAAATCCAGTATGGCTATTTCTTCTTAACGGGCCACCGCTTCGCTACAGATATCCCAGCCACCATTGATGATGAGTACTTTTATAATGATGATACCATTTACATAAAGGGTATAACGCGATTACAATGCATATCCATGCAAGGTATACCCATCCCAGAGAGTGTCCGACGCCAGGCGGAATTCCCCCGAAGGTTGTTGGGAATTGGAAATTAATATCCGACCATGAAATTCCTGTGCTTATCATCAGCACGCAAAGCGCCGTAAAGTGGATAAGATAAAAATGAAGGATGTAGTAAAAGAGGGGAACCCTTCCAATAATTCTCGCCGGTTCAAGAAAATCGGTTTTCCAATTTTCCATCCACGCCATAATAACGAGGACAGGCCCTAATGTCATTAAGGTATATAACAACGAAACGGGATATTTTGTAACGTTCAAAAAACTCATAATGGTAAAAAGGGCATTTTTTTGAACGGACCAGATTCGCGGGTCCCCATACAGGTTGGTGAATCTTATAACGACAAATAATGCCATTGCCATCAGGCCGGCCGTTAGTAATATCTTTTTACGACGGGCAGGATCGACATCCTTATCGAATAAAACACCCATCCCATATCCGGTTAACATAATTCCCAGCCAAGGGATCAGCGGGTAAGCAATCTGTGTGAAATTTCCAGGTCCAAAAGAAGCCGATCCGGCTTGTTGAATGATGGACCAAATCACATAGCCATTGTCAGGGGGCTGAAGTTGTATCAGATCAAAAAGATTGTGACCCAATACCAATGCAAGCCCGATCGACAGAATTGCCTTTTGAGAAAAAAATACAAGTGCCGACAGCACAATCATTGATGCGCCGATCACCCATATAACCTGAAAGATGACGAAATCATAATAAAGGTTAAATGTTATTCCCAGGCGGACAATCGTAAACTCGAGTACGATTAACCACAAACCCCGGGTAAACAAAAAAAGCGACAGCTCTTTCGTCGATTTTCTTTGGCGGCTGATATAAGCCGACATCCCTGAAAGAAAAACGAAGGTTGGAGCACAAAAATGCGTTATCCACCTCGTAAAAAATAATGCAGGATTGGTCTTGGTTAAATCGGTAGGGTCGAACACTGCAACATCCGCATGATAAAAATCCCGAGTGTGATCGAGCGCCATAACGATCATTACCAAACCACGAATAATATCGATGGTAGCAATACGCGGTTTTCCGGTTAGCGTATTAAAGGAAAGAGATGAGGTAGTCGGCGCCGCAGTCATAACGTTAAAGACTAGCTTATACGTTTGAAATGTTATTAAAGTTAATGCTTCTTCCGTTAATATAGTCGCAAAAAACGAGACAATGTTTGACCGAATCCAGGGGGATTGGATTCACCCGTACGGTACAACGTCCCTATAAATGCTGTCTTTACTCCGGAAATATTAATGATCCAAAACCGAACCGTCTTCGCTGTCCCACATTTCAGGGAATTCCCACTCAGGCACACCGCGTTCATTTTCGACGAGATTGTCGTCCAATTCGATTCCCAGACCCGGTCCGCCAAAATTCTTTTTAACAAGAATATGTCCGTCATCCATCACCAGTGGTTTTTTGATATAACTTTTTCCCAGATAACTTCGCTCAACCTTGTCCTTTGGGGCAGCTTGCAAACTTGGCAGCTCATGGGCCACGAAATTGGGTATGCTTGCTGCGACGTGCATCGAAGCAACAGCGCCGACAATTCCTTCTTTGGCGTGTGGAAGCATTCCAGCATAAAAAGATTCGGCAATAGTGGCGATGGCTTTTAATTCGGTGATTCCACCACAATGGGTGATGTCGGGCTGCAGGAGTGAAGCGGCCCCCAGCGTCAACAATTCCCGGAATTGCCATTTCGTTACCATGCGTTCGCCGGTTGCGAATGGTATATGCGTTTTCTTTGCCATCTCCGCCATGAGTGGCAGGTTCTGAAATTGAATGGGCTCTTCATAAAACCAAGGTTGAAAAGGCTCAAGAGCTTTTATCAAGAGCATTGAGGTTTGTGGCTGATGATCTCCATGCAATTCGATGCCCATGTCAACTTTGGGGCCGATTGTCTCACGAATGGCTTTGATATTCTCTACAACTCCCTGAATGAAGTCAGGATTTTCAACATATCGTGAAAGACGCCCCCTGCTTGAGGTCACGCTGATTTTCATAGAACGGTAGCCCTCTGCCAAAACTTCGCTGGCACCCGCCGGAGTTGCAGCCTGCCCATAGACACGGATGCGATCACGTGAAGGGCCACCCAGTAATTCGTAAACAGGAACTCCCAGCGCCTTACCTTTTATATCCCACATGGCAATATCCACAGCGGATAAGGCACTGGTCAAAATAATTCCGCCCCTATAAAAAGCATGTCGGTAGATAGCCTGCCAATGGTGGGCGGGTTGGCGAGGATCTTTACCAATAAGATATTTTTCAAGCTCTTGAATGGCAGCAACCGTTGTGGGTATGCGCCCTTCCACAGTGCCTTCGCCAATTCCGACAATACCGGCATCTGTATGAAGCTTCACAAAGATTGTGCGGCAGGTATGAACGGGGATAATCTCCAGCTTTGTGATTTTTATTGCATCGCGGGGACCAATTTTGGCAAGGTCAGCATTGAAGGTCGGAGAGGACTGCGGGTCCGCGGCCCCTACGGCTTGTTCAGCAAGCAAAAGCCCACCCATTGTGGCCGATAAGGACCTTACCCATTGTCTGCGGGAAAGTTTGTTGATCATAGGATGATGATTTTTATGTTTGAGAAGAACGACGTTTAGACCAATATACACCGTGGGACCGCCATGACAGGTATAAAGCCAGGAATAAATATGCGACAACACGAGCCCTCTGACTCTTTTTATTATTTTAAAAGTTTCAGAAATATTTGAAAGTATAATAAAAAATATTAGATTTCGGTATGGAGTTATCTGAAGCAAAAAACAAATTCATTGAAGCGTGGGGTACACTTGGCTCAAGCTGGGGAATTAATAAAGCCATGGCCCAAATCCATGCCTTATTGTTGCTGTCAAACGAATCTTTGTCTATGGAGGATATAATGGAGCAACTTCAAATGTCGAGAGGCAATGTGAATATGAACTTACGGGCCCTGATGGATTGGGGCATTGTCAAGAAGGATTTAAGGGTAGGGGAGCGCAAAGAATTTTTCAGCACTGGCAAGGATGTATGGGAATTAGCCAGGCAGGTTTCAAAAGAAAGGCGTCGTCGCGAGATCGAGCCAATCCTGAATGTTTTGCAGAACGTCCAGGGTGCTTCCGGTGAAAACAAAAAGGCCGTTGCCGAGTTCAAGAAGGTCACAGGCGATCTTCTGAATTTTTCTCTCAAAATCGACGGCATTATCGAAAAATTTTCAAAGTCGGATCAGAACTGGTTTTACAAATTACTCACGAAGTTATAGTACGGCATATGGAAATCTCCAGGGTCGAAGCATTGTCCCGTGAACTGGTTGAAAGTCCAGTGGGGCAGCCTACAAAAAGGGAACAGATGATTTCATATTATGAAGGCGCTGGTCCGGATTACTTTGCGTGGAGCAGGAATTACAATATGCATTTCGGTTATTATGCCAAGGGGATGAATCCGTTTTTTCTGGAGCCGATGCTTGAACGGCTGACGCTTGAGGTACTAAGGAGGCTTGATGTCAATGATCTTGCAGACTGCCGTATTGCAGATTTTGGATGTGGCCTCGGCGCGTCCCTGCGATATTGCGCGAAGGAATTTCCAAACTCCACGCTGCAGGGTGTCACAATTGTTCCATGGCAGGTCGATCAAGGAAATTTAATCTGTTCATCGAAGGGGTTTGGCACGCGCATCACGATCACGGAGGCGGACTATACGCGTACGATGATTCCTTCCAATAGTCTTAATGGTGTTTTTGCTATTGAGAGCGGGTGTTATGCAACTGGCGGTGCCAAGTCCGATCTGCTGCGGGAAATCTACCGCGTACTTCAATTCGGAGGGAAGTTTGTGATGGCGGATGGTTTTCTGAAACACGGCGCGCCATTGAGCGGATTATTGAAAGTGGCTTATAACAAACTCTGCAATTCGTGGGCGTTGTCGGAGCTTGGCAATATCGAGCAAGTCAAAGATTGCATTAATGGGCTCGGATTTAAGGAATTGACGGTGGAGGAAATTTCGCTGAACATTGCGCCGTCGGTAGCGCACGTCCCGTTTAGAGTATTTTCATTTCTGGCCAAAGAATTTTTTTTCGGAAAACGAAAGATGACCAAGGAGCGGTGGGATAACCTGAAGTCGCCGTTACTCACAATGGTGTTGGGTTTGGCTCGAGAAAATTTTGGATATTACCTGGTCTCGGCGCGAAAGTAGTCGGGCACTTTACGCTTAGGCGATCTTGAAGCTATTTAAGTTCGATCAGGAATTTCAAAACGTCCACGCCATCGGCATAATCCGTTAGTGCTGGAAATTGAGCATCGCCAAACTTAACGTTCGAGGGAAAGACGTTGCCCACGGTGCATTGCAGTTTATCGCGCAAAGAAGAAAGTTTGTGCTCCACTTCCTGCAAGCTATTATAGTATTCGTAATAGATCACCGCGATAGGAGATACCAACCGCTCGCTTTCTTGGAGCAGGACAAATCCATTATCCAAATAAGCAAGCTGTGACACCAGGAAAATGGATCGTTGATACTGGTAGTTATTGTTATACTTGTGATGGTTTTCGATATCGCGAAAAGATTCCCAGGCCTCGAACAACGGATGAAAATTAAATCCGGCGGGCACAAAAAGTTTTGAGACGTTTCTGCAGCCCAGGCCAAAATAACTGAAGACGTCGGTCCCTAACTGCTTCAGTTCTTTTTCACTTTCAGATCCCGTGAGCACTGCTGCAGACGTCCGGTTTTTACGAATAATGTGAGAATATTTACCGAAGTAATATTGGAAATACCGGGATGTATTATCGCTCCCCGTTGCAATCACTGCATCAAAGTCCTTCAGCCGTTCTGCATAGATGATCTTCGAACCGAATCCCGGGTTGATTTCGACCAGTTTTTCGGTCAGGAATTTTATTAGGACGGTGTCTTTCGAGCTTAATTTGATGAGGGCAGCGTCGCCGTTGATTAAGACGCACAGCAGATCATGAAAGCCGACGCCGGGTATATTGCCTGCCATGATAATGGCAATCACTTTGGAGCGCCGTTCGGGCATTACATAATGGGAAAGCCAATCCCTTAAATTTTTTTGGTCCAGGAAGTTAAGAATTCCACTAACGGTCATTCGTAAATTGGCCTCGGTAAACCAGGGATTTTCGATGCGTATGCTTTCTGCTAACGTTTTAAATTTTTCCTCTGGCAGGGATTTGATAAATTCACCCAATTGGACAAATGCTTTGATCCTTTCCTCAATTATCATGATGATAAACTTTTTGAAGCGCGTGTCCGTTAAGTTTGTTTGATGTATTTTTGTAAAAGAATTGGTTCAAAAATAGGAAAAGCATGGCAATAATGATTACGGACGAGTGCATCAACTGCGGTGCCTGCGAGCCGGAATGCCCGAATACAGCTATTTATGAAGGGGGTCAGGAATGGAACTGGGCTGGGGGCACTAAATTGGAAACAGTTGAATTAGAAGATGGTACGGCGGTAGATGCAAAAACCCCGCAGGCGCCGGTATCTAATGAATTTTATTATATCGTAACCGGAAAGTGTACCGAGTGTACAGGTTTTCACGAAGAGCCGCAATGTGCAGCCGTTTGCCCTGTTGACTGTTGTGTAGCGGATCCGGATAATGTCGAGGAAAAAGAGGAGCTTTTGGCTAAGAAAGCGTGGCTCCACCAGGAGGTTGAGCAGGAGTAACCGTGATTGGTAACCGGTAATCAGTAGTCGGTAATTGGTAAACAGTAATCGGTGATCGGTAATCGGTGTTCAGGGGCGCCTGCAAATTGCCACAGGAAAATGTTAGCAAATCACAATGAAAGGTTACCACTCAGGTGACCTTTTTTATTTTTAACACGCAGGGCCTACCCGTTACTTCTTACTTTCAACTTTCAACTTTCAACTTTTAACTTTTAACCTCTTCCACCCTCCGCCCCTAGCGCATCCGTTCCCGCTTGATCAGATAGGTTTGTAATATAAGATTGAAATCACTTTGGATATCCGCCTCAATGAAATCGATCTTATACTGGTTACACTTAAGCTTCAGCGCTTTATGAAAACGGTTGGCGTTCGCCTGATAACTTTCTTTAACATCCCCAGGATTTAATTTCAAGCGCTCTCCCGACTCTAGGTCAACAAACTCCATGGGCCGATCTTCGAAATTGAAATACAATTCCGTCTGGTTATCCATGACATGAAACACGATGACTTCGTGTTTATTATGTTTCAGATGCTGCAAGGCCCGGAATAAGTCGTCGGTGTTTTCCTCGTTATCAAACATGTCGCTAAAAATAATGACGAGCGAACGCCGATGAATTTTTTCAGCCAGTTCATCCAGTACTTTTGCAACATTCGTTTTTTTCGGAGTAGCTACCTGTTGATCAATATCATTTAGCGTGCGCAAGATTTTATCCAGGTGATTTGAGGTGGACTTCACGGGCGTAAGTGTGTGGATCCCGTTGGAAAATAAACAAAGTCCCACCGCGTCGCGCTGACGGTGTAACAGGTAGCTGAGGGCCGCGGCTGCGAATTTTGCAAACCGGATCTTACCCTTGGTCTGGACCGGATAATACATGGACGATGATGTATCCAGGGCGATCATGCATCGAAGATTTGTCTCTTCTTCGTACCGCTTCGTGAAGAGCCGGTCAGTACGGGCATAGACCTTCCAATCGATATGGCGGGTGCTTTCACCCTCATTGTGAAGGCGGTGTTCCGCAAACTCTACTGAAAACCCGTGATAGGGGGACTTATGCAGGCCTGTTATGAAGCCTTCTACCAGCTGACGCGCAAGCAATTCCAGGCTTCCAGTCTGTTTTAAATCTGATTGTGTAATTCTCACTTTGAAGCAAAAAGGGTTTTAAACGCTATTTTTCAATTTTTAGTATACTTTTGATCGCAGATAAAAAATATAAAATACGCAGTTATTTGCAATCCTTTTCCAAAATACTACCTTAGACTAAACCAAACTTAAACCTAACCTTAAAATTGAAGGATTGTGGAAGAAAACAAGACAAACGGCAGGGACGAAATTTACTCAGAAAAAGTAAAAGCCGGTAAAAGAACCTACTTTTTTGACGTTAAGTCAACTAGGTCAAATGACTACTACTTAACGATCACAGAAAGCAAAAAACGTTTTAAAGAGGACGGATTTACTTACGAAAAACATAAAATCTTCCTGTATAAAGAAGATTTTAATAAGTTTTTAGAGGCTCTTTCCAGTACGGTGAACCATGTAAAAAATGAGCTCATGCCTGGTGTAGATTTCACACAATTTGACCATGCCCACGAGCGGGAGGAGACGGCGGAAGCCTCTGCTCCAAAAAATGGGTTGGATACAGAACTTAAATGGGAATAATACCTAAGATTTTACTCTACCTAATCTAAATCTATAAAAAAGCTCTTGAGAAATCAGGGGCTTTTTTGTTGCCCAGACTTACCCGCCAAACCTAAATTTTGAATCATCCGCGCGGCGGCCCACTGATCACTGTGGACTTTTTTTATATTTGCGCCCTTAATCGGAATTTTTCTATGGGACTTAAGTGTGGAATTGTAGGGCTGCCAAATGTTGGAAAATCGACTTTGTTCAACGCGATTTCCAATAATAAAGCGGAGGCTGCAAACTTTCCTTTTTGTACGATTGAACCAAACGTCGGTGTGATTTCTGTTCCTGATAATCGCCTGAAGATCCTGGAGGCCCTGGTAAAACCGCAGCGGGTGCTGCCGACGACGATCGAATTTGTAGACATTGCCGGGCTGGTGAAAGGTGCCAGCAAAGGCGAGGGATTAGGCAATCAGTTTCTCGCTAACATCCGCGAGGTGGATGCGATCGTTCATGTCATCCGATGTTTTGAAAACGACAACATCGTTCACGTTGACGGTAAGGTAGATCCGGTTTCTGATAAAGAAATCATTGACACCGAACTTCAGTTAAAAGATCTGGAGTCGGTTGAAAAGAAAATTTCGCGCGTTGAACGTTCCGCCAAGAGTGGTGATGTGAAAATGAAAAAAGAGCTTACAGCGCTTCAGCTATTTAAAGAAGTTTTGTTGAGCGGTAAAAATGCACGTACTGTCGCCGTTGACGAAGACGGAAAAAATGCTGTCGCCGATTTGCAGCTCCTGACCGCCAAACCGGTGATTTATGTTGCCAATGTTGACGAAGGATCGCTGCACACCGGCAACAAACATGTGGATGCTCTGAAGGCCCATGTCAAGGATGAGAATGCGGAAGTCGTTATTATAAGTGCGGCGATCGAGGCTCAGATCGCTGAGCTCGAGTCCGAGGAAGACCGTCAGGTTTTCTTGGAAGAATATGGCCTCAAAGAGTCCGGGTTGAACAAGCTGCTGAGAGCCTCGTACCATTTATTGGATTTAATAACATATTTCACAGCCGGCGAGAAGGAAGTACGTGCCTGGACGATTAAAAAGGGGTGGAAGGCACCCCAGGCAGCAGGTGTAATCCACACTGATTTCGAGAAAGGATTTATTCGGGCAGAGGTCATTAAGTTATCTGATTATCAGCAGTATAAGACTGAGCAAGCATGTAAGGAAGCAGGAAAAATGGGCGTAGAAGGCAAAGAATACGTCGTGAATGACGGCGATATCATGCATTTTCGTTTTAACGTCTAAAGATTCCACCAATTGCCTTAGAACGTTTCAGTTTTTTTCTTAGTTTTATAAACTGCTCATATTCAGTATTAAGCAGGTTTTTAGCTGTGGTAATTTTTTAACCCCTTTTAAATTTTTTGGGTTTGAGAACCAGAATCATTTTTTCACTAAAGAACCGGGGGGCGTACGTTCCATTTCACCATCAATATCTGCTAGCGCAGGTCATTAAGGGGTTGTTAATGTTCGGGCCCGAGAAAGAGTTTTTGGATTTTAACCAATATAACTTTTCCGGACTAAAAGGTCAGACAAAAGTTAGTCGAAAAGGCCTTCATTACTTTTCTGCGAAAGTAACACTCGTATTTTCATGCTCCGATAAACGGTTCCTGGACTATTTCCTGGCGCGCGTACTGGAGCAAAAGGAGATCATTGTCGGGAATCTTCATCTCGTGCCGGAGTCGACGGAGGTCGAAGAGCCGGTTAAGATCACGGACGAATCACGTTTCCTGTGTATCTCGCCGATCGTGGTGATCCCTGCGACGTTCAACGACGACTCAAGTAAGAAATTTGTTTCGCCTGAGAGCGACGAGTTTTCGGATTTGTTGTATGACTCGACGCTTTCGCGAATGGAAGCAACGGGAAAATATACAGCCGAGCAGATCACTTCTTTTTACAAGTTTCAGCTGGTTGCAGACCACGAATATATCCAGCGGATCCAGGCTTCTCATAAGAAGTTCGCAAGGATCTATCCGCTTTTTGATAAAGACGTTAAGTTTGAAGTGAGGGGTTACACTTTCCCGTTCACCCTTTACGCGGCCAAGGAAGTCCAGGAATTCATTTATGAAAACGGCCTCGGGTATTTTACCCATAAAGGCTTCGGCATGCTCGATGTAGCAAATAACGATTCGATCCAACGGGCGGCCCAACATGACATGAATTACGCCTAACGGGGATTTTTTTCCAGGCGTAGATATCCTATCAGCAAGTCTGCCCTCGGCTGGAATGGTTTGTGGTACACGAAGATTTCGTAATAGTTCTCCGTTTCGAAGTGACTTCCTTCAAAATACAGATAAGGTAGTTCGGAAGATTTGACGACGTACTGATAGTCGTACCAACCTTGCTTCAACATTATACGTGAAGTATAAATGCTTTGAACGCTATCGTATTGCATTTTATTTTCACTGTTTAAATTCCAGTTGCAGAATGCCCCTACAACATAAACGTCCCCATTAATTCGGGAGCTTGCCAACGCGAAATTTACATTGGTGTAATTGGTGAACGCGAGGTCGCGATAATCATAATTGTCGATCATGAAGTTTCCATTCATATCTTCAATCTGGCTGTAAGCTTCGTCGCCGTGCGATTTATCTTTTGCAATATAGACCTCATACGGTTTGACATTCTTATTCACCGACGCCACGTTTCTTCCGGGGTAGTTTAGGGAACGGAGATCGAAAAAGCGAAATTCACTTCCGCCGCTAAACATTTTTGACTCTTCGAAAAAACGATACTCTAATTCTTTTTCGATGTCACGCGAGAAGCTTGGCCTCGCATCTTTAATCATGTTATCCCAGCGGTGATTTTGGCCAATGTTAACATGTATATCGACCAAGGCATTCAGAACATTTACATCCTTATAGTCTACCGTAAAATTCAGCTGTTGGTTCACGTTGGCAATGGTGCTGGGACCAATAAGATTTCCCTCCTGTTTAAAGGTGACCTGATTGGTGTAGACCATAAAACGTTTCGTAAGAACAATGTCGTCCTTATTGCCACCACGATATACCAGCAAAACGTAATTGCCTGGTAACTTTACCGGGGGAAGGGGAAACGTGTAATGGACATATGGTATATGGGTGTCAACAGAATATTCGAAGTGGGTAATGGGAAATTCATTATACACCGCCATAAAATCCAGGTCCTGCAGCTCTGATTTAGTCCAATCGTAATTGCAGTGAATCACCCTGGCGTAATAGGGTTCTTGCTGGCTTCGCAAATCGTCGAATCGCAGCAAAAGATCCCATTTTCCCATCGGTGTAACTGCCGGCTGCAGCGGGGCGTTAAGAGGACTTAATTGGATTGTTTTTATTTCCGGCTCATAAGCAATGTCTATAAGCTTCAGCATTTTAGGATTGCTTTCAGAATTCACCGAACTTTGCGCGATGGGCGTGCAGGAAGTCACTGCCAGGATGATGCCCAGCAAGGGTGTCAGGGTGTATTTCATAACGCCGCTAAGATATAATCATTTCCAACCTTTTTAATATAGATGGTGTCTAAGATGCAGAACGACAGCTTAAACCCGGTTCATGCTCAGTGAGAACGAGCTAATAGAAGGATGCCGTAAAGGAAACAGGGCCTCTCAGAAGGCTTTGTATGATCAATATTGTCGAAAAATGCTGGTGGTGTGTCTCCGTTATTCTAAAACAACTGCTGAAGCGGAAGACATTTTACAAGAAGGATTTGTGAAGGTTTTTAATGCCATAAAGGACTTTCGTCAGGAGTCAAAGCTCGAGACCTGGATAACCCGGATTATGGTGAATACCGCCCTCAATGTCCAGCGCCGAAAACTCTACCTCTATCCCATGGTAGATGTTGAAGAACTGAATTTGCCGGACACCGAAATGTCTGTTTCAGGAATTCATTTTAGTCAACTTTTGGAAATGATTCAAACCCTTCCCCATGGCTGCCAGATTGTTTTCAACCTGTTTGCCATTGAAGGTTTTAGTCACAAGGAAATCGCTGAGCGGCTGGGTATTTCAGAAGGTACGTCTAAGTCGCAGTTTGCGCGCGCAAAGAGTTTGATGCAAGCTAAGTTATTAAAGGAATCAACGTATTATGAACGATATGGAGAGGCGAAAAATTGAAGATTCGTTTCAGGAAGCTTTTAAAAATGCGGAAGTAAATCCTTCGGAAAGCGTTTGGACTAACATTGAGTTGGATCTGGAGCGTGCCGATGGGGATAAGATGAAGCGCAGGCTTTTGTTTTTTAAAACACTTGCTGCTGCATCTGTTATATTCGCCATGAGCATCGCCGGAATTGGATACTATGTTTTTCAGCTCGACGCTGACAAGAATCTTGCGCAACATGAGGTAAACTCCCCTGCATTTTCAGATCGCCATGCGTCCAAGGAGGAGTTGGACGCTCAATCTTCCCCAAACAATGAGTCGTCATTCACACCAGAAGAAACGGATCCTGTGGCCGCCAATTCTGAAACGAAAGAATCACCGGCCACGGCAAACAATTCGCGTCTCGCCGACGAACAGCTGTCGCGCGAGAACGGGGGGTTATCATCTGAATTGAACAAAGGTACAGATGCGGTCTCGACCCAATCAGATTTGGACGCGTCCGATAAATTACAGGGCGATAAGAAAATCACTGGCAAGAGCGGAACGCCTTTGCTGGCGTCAGACGAAAATCGAGGTACCACGCTTCCTGATGTTTCCGACGAAGTAAATGGCGTTGAACGTGCTGTTAATTCCCCGTCCTTAGATTCTAAGAATTCCAGCCCAGCAGCCACGACGGGCGTAGGCATCGCCAGTGTCGGTGAATCTTCTGGCCGGCTTCCCGCTTTGTATTCGGCTGTGCAGCCTGAACTTAAATTACCAGCTTCCACTGCCGATCCCGGGATGTTGCTTCTGGCCAAACTTGCTGAAGATGAGAAGCGGTTCGCCGCCGAAGAAAAGAATACCAGAAAGAATAAGATGGAAAATCTATGGACTTCTATCGGCTTTGCGGCGGGCGCATTCAATGCCAATAGCCCTAGCGTTGCGCCAGCCGCGAATACCATGTATTACCTGAATTCCGCATCCACCGCATCAACTCAATCGAAGGCTTCAGGACTTTCATACTCTGTGGGTGTAACCGTCGGTACACAAGTTTCGAAGCGGTGGGTATTGCAGGGCGGGGTGAATTATCTCACCCAGAACTCAGACTATACCGCCAATAGCGTTGTTGTGGTCGATAACAATTTCGAATCACCGAAAGCGGCCTCGATCAATGCCTTTGCGCCACAATTGGCCGACGCGACGGCGAACACCAAGGTTGCGCAGACATTCCCTTATAACGTCAACAATAGCGTCCGTTTTATGAGTCTTCCTGTTCAGGCTGGCTACCTTCTCGTGGACAAAAAGTTTGGTCTTCAGTTAAATGCCGGTGTGTCAACCGACCTGTTCCTGCAAAATACGATCACGCCCGATGGAGGCGGCGTAGCTTCCACTACACAGGGCCGCGGAGATGAATCTCCATATCGCTCGCTGAACTTTAGTGGTTTGATGGGCACGGAGTTCACTTACAAACTGGGATATCGTTACAGGCTGTCGGTCAACCCCGGACTAAGGTATCCATTTAGCTCAGTTTATAAATCGAACACCGGCGTCGACTCAACGCCACTTACATTTGACGTCGGTTTGAGATTCAGATATATTTTTCACTAAGGGCTTCCAACTTTAATTTGCACCCTGGTGTCTATGTATTCAAATAACCCGTTCGTTATATGGATACTTTAGAAAACCGACTTCAAAAAAGAATGCATGTTTCGCTATATGCACTTCTTGTGTTGACTATGCTTCTGGCGATCAGTATTCTCTTAGAAAGCTGTACCGATCAATGCGATATCAAGAGCGAGTACGTTTATCTTGAGCCGGTTTATACTACTGTAGAGGAATTGCGCGCCAGCATCGAGGTAACGGATCCAGATACCATCAACAACGTTGGTCAGATTTATTTAAAAGACAATATTTTATTCGTGAATGATCCTGGCAAAGGAATTCACATCATCGATAATCACAATCCGGCTCATCCGACACCAAAAAAGTTTTTAAAGGTGCCTGGTAATTTTGACATGGCCATAAAGGGAAACACGTTGTATGCGGATAGTTATGTTGACCTTATTGCTTTTGATATTTCGAATATCAATTCAATCAAGGAAGCGGGGAGGCTCGAGGGGATTTTTAAGAATTACAAAAGTTTCGGAATTGCTACAGACGTAAACTGTTGCGTGATCACGGACTGGAAGGAGAAGAGAACAGTTTACTTGTCGGAATCAGATTGTGATGTAAACATGCAGCCCTGGGGTGGAGTATATTATGAGGGTGGAATTGCGTTTAATTTGGCTGCAGATGCTAGTTCAAAGGCCGCCGTCAATCCAGGTTCTGGCTCTGGGCCGGGTGTCGGTGGCTCTTTGGCTAGGTTCACTATAAATGGCGATCATTTATATATGCTGGATGGTGGTGATTTACAAGTTGCTGACATCAGCGCGGAAAATACTCCGGTGGCTAAAAACAGATCGTATATTTCCTGGGATATCGAAACAATATTTCCCTACAAAAAAAATCTATTCATTGGTTCTTCAAGCGGCATGCATATTCTTGATGTTTCAACCCCGGAAACACCAGTCAAACTCAGCACATACGAACACGTACGAAGCTGTGATCCCGTGGTTGTGGATGACAAGTACGCATACGTCACGCTGAGGTCCGGCACAACGTGCCAAGGTTTTACAAACCAGTTGGAGATCATAGACGTGGAGAATCTCAGGTCGCCAAAGCTGTTAAAGACGTATCCCATGACAAATCCACATGGGCTGGGCATAGACAATACTACCTTGTTCATCTGTGATGGAAATGACGGCCTCAAAGCTTTCAATGCCGCTGATATCAATACGATCGACAAAAATTTACTGGCGCACTATAAAGAGATCAATGCAAGAGATGTCATTCCTTTCAACAACACGCTAATTATGGTCGGGGAGGATGGGTTGTTTCAATATGATTACACAAATCCTAAGGACATCAGATTATTAAGCACCATTGCGATATACGATGAGGATTAGAATATTACTGCTTCTTTCCATTTGTATCGGTCCGTCCGCGTCCGCCCAATCCGACAGCAGCGTTGTGTCAAAACATAAGGTTGTTTATTATAATAATATTTTAGCAGGAGGGTTGTTAGGTGAGTCTGGAAAGGGAAGCGGTTTCACAGTATCGACGACCCATGGTATCAGGATCAACAGGTTTTCGATTGGTGCCGGCGTTGGATTTGACTCCTATTTCGATTGGAAAACTGTACCGGTTTTCGGAACCATTGAAGTGGACTTCGCCAGATTGAGAAAAAATGCATTCTTCGTTCAGATCAATGGTGGCTATGCGGAGGCCGCCCGGGTTAGGCGGGAAGAGTGGATCACAGACTACCGGGAATATGGCGGCCCGATGATGTCTTATATGCTAGGATATAAAATGAAAGCGGAAAAATTCAGCCTATATATCCTGGCGGGACAGAAGTTTCAAGAGGCTCACTTTTCATACGGGATCCCACTATGGAGCAGCTTCGCGCCTGCACCGAGCACCACTATAGAAGAAAGTATGAACCGCCTGGTTGTCCAACTGGGATTCGGCATTCACTAATAATATTAACTTTTATTAATTTCGTCAATCGCAGTGGCAATTTGATTCCACTTTTCATTTGCCTTATTTAATTCTTTTTCCAGTCCGTCAAAGCTCTGTTGCTTTTGCTGAAGCCTGTCAAAATTTCCAAACACTTCGGGTGTTGCCATCTCCTCCTCCAGTTCGGTTCGCTTTCTTTCCAGTGATTCGATTTCTTCCTCAATCTTCTTAAGGTCTTTTTCCAAAATTTTTAATTTGTTGTCAGCCTTTGGTGGAGGTGTTTCCTTTGGCTTCTTTTCGCTCTTTGGCGGCTCAGCTTTCTTTATACCGTCGGCTTCGTTTTTCTTTCTCCAATATTCGTATTCGTCGTACGTTCCCGGGTACTCCTTTATCTTTTTGTCTTCGATATACCAAATTTTGTTCGCGATCTGGCTGATAAAATGCCTGTTGTGGGAAACTACAACAAAGCTTCCCTTGTACTGTTGAAGCGCTTGTATAAGTATGTTTTCCGAGATAAAATCGAGGTGGTTGGTAGGCTCGTCAAGCAATAGAAAATTTGCTTCAGAAATAAGAGTCTTCGCAAGGGCTACACGCGACTTTTCACCGCCTGACAATACCTTTATCTTCTTAAAAACATCTTCATCCGAAAACAAGAAACATCCGAGAACACCACGTAATTCCTGTTCGGTCTTCCCTGAGCCAGCCTGTTTTAGTTCTTCCAAAATTTCGTTTTCTACATGCAACGACTCCAGCTGGTGCTGTGCAAAAAACGCCTGAGTTACATTGTAACCCAAAACCCGCTCGCCATCAACCGGTTCAGTGTTGGAAATGATCCTTAACAACGTCGACTTACCTTTTCCGTTCGCACCGATCAATGCAATTTTGTCGCCCCGTTCCACCGCCACCGAAGTGTCTTTTAAAATTTCCAAAGGTCCATAGGATTTTGACACGTGGTTCAGTGTAACGATGAATCGTCCCGGCTGCTGGTTGAATTTAAACTTAAAGTTTACGGCTGCAGTATCGTCAACAACTTCTTCAATGAGATCCATACGCTCCAGCGCTTTAACGCGCGATTGCACCTGCCTGGATTTCGTAGCTTTTGCCCGGAAGCGCTCAATGAAACGTTCTGTCTGCCGTATCTTTTGCTGTTGATTTTCGTAAGCGTTTTGTTGGATTTCCTGCCGCAATTCTTTCTCTGCAAGGTAATGACTGTAATTGCCTTCATACGTGATCAGTTGCTGTTGGGTGACCTCAACGGTTTTGGTGATCACGTTATCGAGAAATGTTCTGTCGTGCGAGACCACCATAACAGCTCCGTCATAATTGCGCAGGTAATTTTCAACCCATTCAATCGAGGGAAGGTCAAGATGGTTGGTGGGCTCGTCAAGCATGAGCAACGACGGCTTGGCTAGCAATAGTTTCGCCAGCATAACGCGCATGCGCCATCCTCCCGAGAATTCCTTTAAAGGGCGGTGAAGGTCCGCTGTTGCAAATCCAATACCCTCCAATACCTCTTCTGCCTTCGATTGAATGGTGTAGCCACCCAAGTGGTCATATTTTTCCTGAAGCTTGGAAAGTTTTTCTACCAATGAATCCGAATATTCCGTCTCCAGTTTCTTGATGATGTTCTCAATTTGCCTCTCAATGTCCACCACTTCCTTAAAGGCCGCCATGGCTACCGCCAGAATTGAATCGTCGGTCTGGTAGGAGAGCAGGTCCTGATTCAGGAATCCGATGGTACAGTCGCCACTTTTACTGATGGTTCCGGCATCCAGGGTTAATTCCCCGTTTATTATCTTTAATAAAGTTGATTTTCCCCTTCCGTTAAGACCTATAAGACCTATTTTGTCGTTGGGTTTAACGAACATGCTGGCGTTTTCATACAAAGGACGACCCCCGATAAAGTATGATATATTGGACACTGAAATCATAGCCGCAAAAATAACCTATTTGGAAATATTTTTCTGGCTTATGAGAGTTTTTACGGTGTTGGCAGGATTGGAATTAACCATTCATGGAATGGTCTTGTTTAGATATGTGTGTAAACTCATACATTCACCAGCCGTTAGCATGGTGCTGTTCGGTCTGACGGTTCGTGTGTGGGGGAATAACCATTGAAGGTTTAATAACACTTGACGATGCATACAATAACCTAACTATGAATACATTAAAATCCATTCCTGTTTTCATGCTGGCAGTGTTGCTGGCTTGCAGTAATACTAATAGTCCGGGAAACACCGATGCAGACTCCACGTCAGCGGTTGCTGAAAGCGAAACGACCGGCGGTGAACCGGCAATAACAGAATACGCAAAAACGCTTCCGCTAGACAAAATCAAACTGCCGGCGGGATTCTCCATCGACGTTTATGCAGAAGTGGAAAATGCACGTTCTATGGCCTTAAGTCCGTCAGGAGTTCTTTACGTTGGGAATAAAGATAAAGACAAAGTCTACGCCGTTAAAGACACCGATGGCGATTTCAAGGCGGACAAGAAATGGGTGTTGGCAACTGGGCTGAACATGCCGAACGGGGTCGCATTCAAGGACGGAGATTTATACATAGCCGAGGTAAGCAGAATTTCAAAGATTCCAGGCGTGGAATCCAAGTTGGCGAATCCGCCGGCACCAACGACAGTAAAGGACGACTATCCTACAGAGACGCATCATGGCTGGAAATATATTGCGTTTGGTCCGGATGGAAAATTATACGTACCGGTAGGCGCACCTTGCAATATTTGTGAATCCAAAGATGAAGTGTTTGCCAGTATCACCCGTATTAATCCAGACGGATCTGGACGTGAGATTTTTGCCAAGGGTGTGCGCAACTCGGTGGGTTTTACCTGGCACCCCGACACCAAGGAATTGTGGTTCACCGATAACGGTCGGGATATGCTCGGGGATGACATTCCAAACTGTGAATTGAATTACGCGCCTAAAGCCGGAATGCATTTTGGATATCCTTATTGCCACGAAGGTTCTGTAAAAGACCCTGAATTCGGCAGCAAGCGACCATGCTCGGATTTTTCAGGACCTGCTGATAAGCTTGGACCACATGTTGCGCCCCTTGGCCTGAAATTCTATACCGGTAGTTTATTTCCAGCGCAATACAAGAATCAGTTGTTTGTCGCGCTTCACGGCTCCTGGAACCGATCCAAAAAAAGTGGCTACAACGTGAGCCTCGTTAAAGTTGCTGACAATAAGGTTTCGGGTCACGAGGTGTTCGCGAGCGGCTGGCTCGATGAAGCCGCACAAAAAGCCTGGGGCAGGCCCGTCGATGTCCTTGTGCTCGCGGATGGATCGATGCTGGTATCGGACGATCAGGCGAATGTTATCTACCGAATTTCTTATAAAGGTTAAAAACGCGGCTCTTTTGCTCAGGATAAATTGGTCATTCAATTTTTGCGATGAGTGAATTACCTTGAATATTGTTGCTAACTTGATATTGAGTGTATCATAAGCAGCCACCAGAAGGCAATGCATCCTATTTTATTTGAGGCCGGCGGCGTTACCGTATATAGCTACGGCGTAATGATAGCGGTTGGCTGTGTGGCTGGCGTTTCCTATATGGCGTTACAGGGAAAAAAAGAGACGGGCCTGACGTTCGATCAGGCCAATGCTTTATTTCTTTGGATTTTTGCCGCTGCTTTTGTGGGTGGCAAAGTTTTTCTCTTTTTTGAGGATCCTTCCCATTATCTGAAAAATCCTTTAAAGCTCGTCACCGGCCGGGGGTTTGTTTTTTACGGTTCATTTCTATTTACAATCCCCACTATGTTGTGGTTTTTTAAGAAACAGGGGCTTAATGCATATAAGATGCTCGACGTTATGGCGGTCACCACATGCCTGGTCCATATGTTCGGAAGACTGGGCTGCTTCCTTGCTGGATGTTGCCACGGTAGGCCTACTGATGCTGTGATCGGCGTTACATTTACAGATCCGGCATGTTACGCCAAGCCTCTTGACACACCACTATTTCCAACGCAACTTATGGAAGCTGGTTACATTTTTGTGATCATGATGATATTGCTATACTTAAGAGACAGACGAAAATTTTCGGGCCAGCTTTTTCTCGTGTACATCATGCTTTATGCGATCGGACGAGGTGTTTTGGAAATATACCGCGGAGACGGTGCCCGTGGATTTATTATTGAAGATTACCTTTCACACTCCCAGCTAATTGCCTTACTTCTCCTAGGGGTAGGGATATACATATACCGGTATCAGGCCAAAAAAATAAAATACAAGGTGTAAAATAAAAAGAGGCAGATGGGGCCTCTTTTTATTCTTTCTCAGTTTCTATTTCAATTCCCGGACCCAGATATTCCGGTAACTGATCGGTTCACTCGGATCACCATGGTCTTGCAAAAGGATCGGACCAGGACCATGCTTTTTATAACTTGGGTTTCCACGATAAGTCGTTTCACCCTTGAGCTCCACGTTGTTCTGAACCAGAACACCATTATGGATAGCAGTGATTCGTGCCGGGCTTTTTAAAGAACCGTCATCGTTAAAGCGCGGTGCAGTCCAAATGACGTCGTAAGTTTGCCATTCGCCTGGTTTCCGAGACGCATTTGCTAAGGGAACGTGCTGCTTGTAAATGCTGCCCACCTGTCCATTAACATAGGTCTTGTTATTATAGCCGTCAAGTACCTGCAGCTCATAACCTGAATCACCTTTGCCCGTTGCAGCAAAAAATACACCGCTGTTTCCACGTGCCTGGCCCGAGCCGGTAATGTTCGCCGGGATGCGATATTCGAGATGGAACTGAAAGTCGGTGAACGTCCGTTTGGTCCGGATCGGTCCGGTACCTTTTTTTACCGTTATTATTCCGTCGGATAAAGTCCATTGCGCGGGGCCATTCGGTTCTTTTGGCGACATCCATTCATCTAAGTTCTTCCCGTTAAACAAAACGATGGCGTCCGAAGGAGGATCACCCGGCTTCGAACTAGGTTCTACCAAGGGTGGAACTGGTTCCCATACCTCAGTAAGTTCTGGTTTCGGAAGGTTTTCGTCCTGAGAAAAACTCGCTGTTGTAGCCAGCAAGCAGGTCAACATTATTAAGGTTGCTTTCATAAGGTAGTCATTCAGTTGTTAAAAGTCATTTGCAATATCATCCACTTTTTTATCTTTATCCTCCCGCATCAGCTTATACACATTGTACGATACATATAGCATCTGCAGTCGGTGTTTTCCTTGCGATTTGAATTTCAAGATCAGGTTATCGGTCTTCCAGAAATAGGTCTCATTTTTCATGTCATAATCTGATTTACCGTATAATGATTCCAACGCTTTCATGAGACGCTCATCCTTATCTGTAATGACGTTGATTTCGTAAATCAGGTCTTTATAGGTTTTCAATTCTACCTTATGAACCTTTACCTCACCAATTTTTTCGTAGTCGGAATTTTCTACTTCAAAAAGTTTTGCTGGGTATTCATCCTTTTCTTTGAATTCCCTTATAAGCTTGAAACCTTTTACCGAATCAATCGAGGAGCCGAGCTTTATGTCCTTGAAACCGCTGCGCTTGTCAAGTTCCGATAAGCCCTGAGCAAACGAACTTGAAAACGCAATCAGGAATAGCAGGGGGGTAGTAAGTTTATGCATCATTAATTTATAAACTTAACAGGAATGGAAATTTTTGTTTTATCCCAGTAAAGCAAAAGGTCTGCCACTTCGTTCCGGTGATCAAATTCAATCGTAAATGATTCATAAATCGTGTCCGTTGCAGATACCGGGATATTAAATCGAAAAACGTCGAGCTTTGAATTGTAATTATAGGCTCCCCACAATCCAACTTCACCATTAATAATTATAGTCCAACTATCTTTTTGAGGAATGGTAAATAAAGAATAGGTTCCGGCTTTTAGCAAGGTACCGTTGATCTGAATGTTCTTAGTGGTGGTTATTTCAGTGGCCTCGTTCGCGCCAGTGCGCCAAACTTCATCGTATGGCACGAGCTTCCCGAAAATCTCGCGACCTCTTTTCTGAGGTTGCGAATAGGTTATCTTGATGTATGCGTCCTTATAACGGATTGCTGCAACAGCCAAAGGACTTGGCCTGGACTTTACTGCTTCCTGTCCGAACGTGCACATTGTTGCATTAAGAAATAACAGCGTGCAAAGAAAAAACTTGTGTCGTGTCATCAAGGCTTAAAGATAATGATTTGTGTCATCACGAGGATAACATTTAAGTTTCGTTTTCTTATCGTATCTCGTGAATGAGTCATGCAGGTTTTTATTTTAAAGGCATTTTGAAACTCGTTCAAATCCAGTCGCGAAATTAGACTGATGCCTCCGAACCGTCGAGATCCTTTACAGGGAGCGTTCAGTTTTTTCTTTTCCGGTTCCCAATACGAGGCTTTAAAGAAAGTGAGTTGAGTATCGACGAGAGATTTTTGATCATTTAATTTCGGGCAGCACAACAAATCATACGCTCCCTGGCGTAGGCGGCCAGCTACTTTTTACTGCCGGAACAGAAAAGCAAGCAATAGCGACATTACGGAATTTGATGACAACATGGTGAAATGCAAGTGGTAGTGGTCTTTCAATTCACCAGGCGTTTATTAAAATATTCGGTTCTTATAATCGGGATGGTGACGGTAGGATAGGAATAGCGTTACCATTAGCCAATGGCATCCCCTTACAACACGTTGAGGCTGCCGGCGAATATGGACCTTACCGATTGCCGGCGGATGTTTCAAAAGCCGTTAATTCTTGTGATAGATCTGAATTAACCGGTGGCTTTTTTTTATCGCCGCCGGTCTTATAACTTCGACACTTTATTTTCGATCTTTTATGAATCGACCGGCGTTTGATGACATCTATATGGAGCTGGCAGTAAACCTCGCCAGGCGTTCGCACTGTATTAAGCGGCACGTGGGAGTGGTTTTGGCCAAGGACACCCGAATTATTTCCATAGGTTACAATGGACCTCCGTCAGGAACTCATAACTGTGATGAGGAATGGCCCGAAGTCGGTTGTCCGCGTGACTCCAAAGGAGGATGCTCACTGGCCATCCACGCGGAGCAAAATGCAATCCTGTATGCAGTAAAGAATAATATCTCGGTGGAGGGTGCGACCCTTTATACGACACTGTCACCCTGCCTTGCCTGCGCACGGATAATTTTCTCAATGCGCATAGCAAAGGTCATCTATTTGAAGTCCTATGCTGAGCATAAGGGTATAGCTTCCGACGAGGGGGTGGATTTTTTGAAAAAATTCGGAGTAGCGGTCGATCGTTACACTGGTCAGCTCAGCAATGTAACCCACATGATTTAAAAAATGAGATGATAATTCAATGGCAGACGCCCAGGTTAAGCTGCTGCCGTGAACTATTTCAAAAAATCAGCGCAGCGCGTCCTATTGCACGGCTTTTTCCAGATCGCTGATAAACTTTGCTGTTACACCTTTAGTATTCTTGTTGTCCTTAAACACTACCAGTGCGCGTTTGGTCATCTCCAACAATCCTATTGGATTTTTGTCGGCCTTGTAACTTCCGATGCACCATTCCAGGTCTGCCTGGAGTTGGCTGTCTATGCCGAGGTCTTTAAGTTTCTTTAAGACAACCTCGCTGGTCTTCTCGATTGGATTACCATCAGTGACGGGCGTGGTTTTTTTGATTGCCCTTTTTACCGGGGTCTTTGCTGTGGTCTTCGCTGCTGATTTAGCCATAATAATGTGGGTTATTTTTTTCTGGTCGAAAGTTACAAGCGTTAAATGGGTAAGGCAAGGAGTTGATTTATATAATTTTACGCAACCGAGTGAAGTAGAGCCCTGACTGACTGAATGTAGGACCAACGATGACAAAGGGAAGAGAAATCAGAATCTCTCAGCGATCAGTCGCGTGGTGCAAATGAACTTCGAGCCAAAAAAAATCAGATGGACAAAGGAGTAGTTTGATATTTTTTCAGGGCCAACGAGTCGGAGGGACGCAGCGACGAAGAGTTGAAAGCCATAAAAAAACGAAAGGGAAGTAAATCTAATTTACTTCCCTTCGCAAAGTTTCTTTAGGCCTTGCCTAATTACTTCTTCTTTTTAGCAGATTTTTTAGCAGATTTTTTCGCTGCTTTTTTTGCTGCTTTCTTCGCTGTTTTTGCCATAGCGTTTTTATTTTTGTGTTAAACGATACGAAAAGTTATAACAAATATTTTATTCACAAAAATTTTTTGCAAAAAATTTTTCATTCACCATTTTTTTTCGGATCATAAAAAACAAGAAGTGAACACCTTTCATCACTTATATTACATTCACTTCGGGTTGAAGAGTGATGTCAAATTTTTCTTTCACACTGTCTTTGATCTTCATCGCGAGCTCCCAAATTTTTTCACCTTCACCTCCACCATAATTCACTAGCACCAATGCTTGATGTTGATGAACACCGATGCTGTCAAAAGTTTTTCCTTTCCATCCACATTGCTCGATCAACCATGCCGCGGGAATTTTCACAAGACCATGTGATGATGGGAACGAAGGAATGTTCGGATAATCCTTCTTAATAAAATCCATTAAATCAGCTTGTATTGAGGGATTTTTAAAGAAACTTCCTGCATTTCCAATCTTTGCAGGATCAGGCAGTTTATGACTTCGAATATAAATCACGGCATCACTAATTGTTTTCAACGACAAAGTTTCTGTTCCAAGTTTTCTCAAAGTCTCGTCGATCGCACCATAGCTTGTGTTAAAAGTATGATCTCTTTTTGTGAGTTTTAAAGTAACACTTGATATTAAAAATTGGTCCTTGAGTTCTTGTTTAAAAACGCTTTCGCGATACCCAAACTTGCAAGCTTCAGTATCGAAATACCTTACATCACCAGTCGCTATTTCAACAGCTTCGACCGTTAAAATATTTTTTTTTATTTCGACCCCATAAGCACCGATATTTTGCATCGGCGCAGCTCCGACGGTCCCCGGAATGAGTGAAAGGTTCTCCACACCACCATAATTTCGATCGACGCAATACATCACAAACCCATGCCAGTTTTCACCAGCACCTACGCGCAGCGTGATACTTTCTTCGTCCTCATCGATAACTTCTTTGCCAAGAATCTCAACCTTGACAACTAAACCATCATAATTTTTTGTAAGAAGGACATTGCTCCCTCCACCAAGTATAAAATGTTTTTCATTCCTGAAGATTTCCGACGCAAACAATGTCTTCGCGTCGTCGACCGTCCTTATTGTGGTGAAAAATTTGGCGACTGCCTGAATTCTAAAAGTGTTATAATGTAAAAGATTGACATTTTGCTGTATCGTCATGGGTATTACGTAGATAAGATAGCACTAAGGTATTGAGTGGAGCCCAAGACACCAAAATCCGTAGAGGGTTACTAAAAAAACTACGAAGGACGTAGCTTTTTTTAGTAGTCCTCAAAAGTTCAAATGTCAATTTGAGTTTTCAGCAAGTTTGCTTTTCGAGAGTTTGAAAATGCATATTCGGGGAAAACGTCCTGCCAAATAAGTAGTACCACATACAGCAAGACCACCGTCTTCGGTTTGGATGAGGTTGGCGATCTCAAAAGGATTAGAGAAACCTAAATACCGGCTGCTTAAAAATGTTCCACCTGATTCTTCATAAAACAAGAGTCCGATCTGCTTTGATTTTGTATCGGTACCATAGATGAGCACATTCTTGCCGTCGATGGTTGCCCGTAAAATTCTTACGGAGGCATTTTCTACCATCTCCGGAAGACTGTATCCTCCCAAGTCGGTACTTGACGTATTGCCGGAAGTCGCTAAGTCTTTGTTTGGCAAAACAAAATTGTCACCAAAATTAAACCGTGATGCAGCAAATTTGTTTCCGCTCAGTGGTGACACGGCGCTGAATCCACCGTCGTCCTGCTGCCCCTGTACCACACCTTGTGGATCGTCAGAAGAGATGTCTGTGAAAACCAGTGAGAAAGTATAGTTGTAGAATCCATTAAAAAAATAAAGACTGCTTGACACTTTGCCTACCTCAAATGGGAATTGTCGTCCAGTGCGGATGAAGTGGTTGATAATGGGCTCTTCAAGGTCCTCGCCAGTCCCAATGCTATAGCCTTTCGAAGCCTGAACTCCTCCTGAAACACTCACGAGCGAAATTACAGACTCTTTACTGCCATTATCATAACTTAGCAAAGCGAAACGATCGTCAACGAATGTCGCAGCAGCGGGATACGTAAGTCCACCTTGTACGGGCGTAATGGTAACTGCACCGAGGTCGGCATCTACATCAGCAACTTGTGCGACCTGCGTAAGCGGGTCCATGCAAAAGAAATAATACTTGCCCTGGTACTCCGTCAATTTGGCGATCGGATTTACTGATGTTTCATCCACCTCAAGTTCTTTAACGAAGTTCCCGAATTTGTCGGCCTTCATTAAATAGATACCAGTAAAATCGGATTCATTCAATTTTCGCCCACCCAAAACCAGATACCCGCCGTCGGGCGTTTGACGCATATCTATGGGAAAATAGGATGCGTCAAATTGATTGTTGTCAAATATGCTGGTGAAGTTGTCTGTGTCGTAGACAGGATTCGATTCCTCCGTACAGGACTGAATCATGCCAGCTGCAAAAAATATTAATAAATACAATCTCCGTGTCATTATACAGCTCATTTAAGATCTAACGTTTTAAACCCACTGGACAAAAAGCGCAACGGGAACAGGCATCCTATGGAAAAGGTCAAGTTGTCGAGTGTAAGATCATCCATAACGTCCCCCACACCTGATAAGCGATCGCTGTCATACCTGTTTTTTGTTGAAACGATGTTGCTCATGCCATGCCGGTACATTACATCCAGGTTAAGCCTAACATTATTTCCCAGGTTGTAATTAAGTCCCGCGCCACCTATAAGACCCCAATGGTTCTTGGCAAACAAATCTTTTGCTCCGATTATTATCGCTTCGTCACGAAACTCATTCACACCTCCCGCCGCATTGTCAATTCCACTGACCGAGACTTCTTTGGTTGCATTTATCAGCATGGCTGCGTAGATCCCGATCTGTACATAGGGCCGGATCTTGTTTCCAGTGATGTCGTATTTAACGATTAACGGAAGTACCGCGTGATCCACTTTTTGTTCCTGTTCAAAATTCAGCGCAACATGATTGGCGGCATCGGTTTCAGACGACCACTCGTAAGAATTTGTGTAAGCAAAGCGACTGTGTTGATAAGTGGGCTGAAAACTAAATGAAAACCCCTTGAAATAGAAAGTCACCTCCAGGGTGGCTTGCGACCCGAGCAAGTCGTAGTTCTTGTATTTTTTTGCAATGCTGCTGAATTCGTAATTCGTCGGTGCAATGGCACTATAAGTTTTTTCCACACTAACCTTTGAATAGTTAGCGCCCGCCTTGAAACCCAGCCACCATTGTTTATTCAGGAATTTAGCATCTTCACGAGCTTTCTTTTCCTTGTATGCGGGAGAAGAAGGCTTCTTTCTTTTTTTTTCCTGGCCCGATGCCGCGGTAATCAGCAGGCAGCAAAGCAAAAGGAGAGAAAGTTTTTTCATTTTTTACTGATATTGTTTACGCCGTACGATTAAAGACTACTTACTTCTAACTTCTAACTTCTTACTTCTTACTTCTTACTTCTTACTAACTACCTCTAACCAACCACCTCTAACCTCCACCAACTACCACCAACTTTTTTGCTTCTTTATAAAATCCGGTCTTTAGTTGATAGATATACGTTCCCGCAGGCAGGCCCGTCAGGGTTACTTCCACTTTGTGTTCTCCTGGATTGTAGACGCCATCCACCATCACCTTTACTTTTTTTCCGTTGCTGTTGAACAGGTCGATAGTAACATGGTAGGCGCTATTGACCTTAAAATGCATTGTCGTCTTTTCCGTGGCCGGATTGGGAAAGCAATCCTCCAGTGAAAAACGATCACCAATAAATCCTTCCGTGCCCATGATCACTTGCTGTGCCACCGGCAATTCCTCAAAGACAGTTCCATCCGAGGTTCCCGTCGTCATCAATCCCTTGGTCGTATCATCTTCATCATTTCCGTCTGGGAAGATCTTGTTTAATTGCGTATCATCCACCAGCATCCAGTCGCGTAGAATATTGGCATAGACAATACGGTAGTCGTATTGCATCGCGAGGTTCGTGCCGGAAGAATTTGTAAGAAATGCATCTCCAATCACACCTGGTTTTACCCCTTTTCCAAAAATGAACATCGGACCGGCCGTACCGTGGTCTGTTCCATAGCTGCCGTTCGACGCAACACGTCTCGAAAATTCCGATGTAGTGATGGTTAAGACACGATCTTCCTGACCTCTTGCCCTCAGATCCTCCTGAAAGGCTTTCATGCTGGAAGACACGTGATACATAAGCGCGGCATGACTACCCATCGTGGGATCGTATTTCTCTACCTGGTCGGCGTGAGTATCGAAACCGCCGATCTTCACAAGAAATACTTTTGTTTTACATCCACCTGCCAGTAAGCGGGCGACTAACTTTAGTTGATCCTTCAACCCGTTTGTCTTGCTTCCGTTGGGGGCATTAAATGGATAAGAAGAAGGGTAGACCACGCCTGAAGCCGAAGTACTGTTAAGAATGTCACGGAGTCGTTTCGTGTAATCTTCAGTTTTGTCTTCAAGATCCAATATCCACTTGAGCTCTTTGTAATAGGAGGAGTCTTTTAAATACTCAGGTGGAATGCCGCGTGGATCTACCGCTTGATCTTCAAAAAAGCCTTCAAGATCGGTGAGGTCATCGGGACCATTTCCCGACAGCGAAAATGAGGCAGGTATATTTCCTTCCTGATGAAATAATAACGATACATCACCACCAATTTCAATTGCCAGCGGATCAATCATTTCGTTTTCAGGAAAGTTGGGATTTAGGAATTCTTCAGGATACCGGTAGGGAGCATATTCGCCCTGGAGGTAACGGCCTACCCAACCAGATTGAAAGTAATCATCGTAAGATCCTCCCATGAATGTGATGTCACGTCCGCGGAAATGTGATCCGTTATTATTTTTGTATGACACTCCCTGGACGACGGTCATTCGACCCTGATCATACATCGCTTTCATCGCCTGCATGTCGGGATGTAGGCCGATGCGCAAATTTTCTTCAAGCGTACTGTCGAGTTCGATGTATTTTCTAAGGCTGTTTGCCGCAGGAATCGCGATGTTAGCGCGCTTGCTGTAATAATCGTCATACCTTGCGACGGGAATACAACAATTCAATCCATCGTTCCCTCCGTGCATTTGAAGGATGATCAGCACACGGTCATTGTGACTGGCCGCAGCCATCTTCGTCAATACATTTTGCCCCATAACCCGCATGGAAATACCTCCCAACGTGAAAGGTATGCTCATTGCCAACGGAAGTTTTTTTAGAAAATCTCTTCTCGACTTGTTCATGACTAACTGCGGTTTAGGATAATTGGTATTCCGGTGATTGCAAGAGTGCACCAAACAGTCGATTAAGCCACTCGCGCAATTCGCCTATATCGGTGCCTTGATTCCACGTATCGGTCCAGTATGCTTCCGGGTTCATGCTTACATCGGTGAGAAACCTGTTTTTGAAATAGGTCAACCTAGGTGCCGTCAGGCTCGAAGTGTCGTCGGCTAACTCATCAAAGGTCAAGGCATCGTGATGGGGTAGCAGATACGTTGCGAGCGCAATGAGCAATGCTTCGGAATCGGCTGCCACCGCCGCGAAATTATCCCGTACATATTCGTACGTATTTACGTTGAACCCCATTGTACCCTGAGCGTCAATAAGCATTCGAATGAAGTCATAACGCTTAGATAATGAGTTGGTGGTGATCCAGTATCGGTGATATACGGGATACTGGTGATACGCCTCATATCCGGCCACATCATAAGGATTGTAAAAATTCATTCCCTGATTTACAATGTGTCCCAGAATTTCGCCGGTGGCTTCATAGTATTGCTCAGGTTGTGATGCGAGGTCCGGAATTTGTATGTTGAAGAAGCGAAGTGTGCCAACAACGAGATCGATCGGTGATTTTATCAGACCGCCGAAGCTATCATCAGTAACGCCACCAGCAGACTCATAGAAATGCTGGCTTCGGAGTAAATTTTCAATGACGGGTTGGATCCGAAAATTATTTGCCGGCGATATAAAAAGCGCCACCATCTGATCCACTATGCCTTCGACTACCATAGCTTCTTCTGAAGTATGGGGAGCCCAAAGGTAGAATCGGTATATTTTCCGGCAAATGTTCCGGGCGGTTTCAGGCTGCTCATAGATAATGTCAACCAATTTTGATATTTCATCAAGCGCACTTTCTTCTGTTGGGTTGCCGCCTGGCATCAAGAGCGGATCCGGTATTATCGTATTGCCGGGAAAGAGGGCGCTAGTAAAACGATCGCTAAATTGTTTTGGCTCCGTTGTGTCGTTATCGTGAGCGGATGCGTTAGTGGGACTGCCCTTTACACGCCCCCGCGGTAAACCTGTGTCGGGATCAATGTTGGTAAAGTCTTCGTCATATTCCCACCCCGTTAAAATGCGTGCGGCAGTTTGTACATCTGTTTCCCGGTAAACTCCATAATCGCCATCTTCCCCGGAAGTTGCTGGTGGATTTGCCTCCAGTCCCCTTCCGATGGAGTAAAGTTCGAGAAGCTCGCGCGCATAATTTTCGTTGAAACTCCCCTTAACGTTTAAAGTGCCATCCAATAATTGGAGCATGGCATTATCGACACTGACCTTGACCGTTAGCGTTTTAAAATTGACTTCCGGATCACCTGCGTTCGCATCGAGGGCAAATAATCGAAAGAGCGCATTTTGAAAATACAATGCTCTTGAGTCACTCACTTTTTCCATTATCATGGTAAAATGAGTGTGCAGGAATAGAACTATTTTTTCACGTGCAGAATAAGCCAGCGATGGATTCATCATTTGACCGATGAACCAACTTAGCAGATATTGATTTAAGTCGCTTCCTTCGCTGTTAGCGTCGGTGGTGCCTGTTGTAACCCACTCTTGTCCCGTTTTTGGATCAATTGGTAAAACAGGGTCGGGAAGGGTCTGGCCAAAGAGTTGCATTGTTGCCTGGGTTGGAGTCAAGGCAGCAAAAGAATCAATCTGCTGTTTCGTTGCACCGAAGGTTGCTCTTCGCAAGAGGTGTGCAGCTCTTTTAAGACCCAGTGCACCGCTGATTTCGGCTAATGGCATATGATACTGAGGTTTCTCGTTCGCTCAATTAATCACCAAAATCTGAATGTTATTGAATAAGAGCAGACCAAGTGCCGTACGGGCCGTTTTGACGCAATTATTTTCTTTTCCCGAGTTTTACTTACACGGTAATTTTTAGGTTTCTGGTTTGAGGTCCGAAGTTCGAAGTTGTTCCTCTCTTCCAAGTTCGAAGCATTAGGCTACTGGCGCAACCTTGAACTTCGAACCTCAAACCGCGAACTAGCTGAAGAGCTGCCTTGAAGTTTGTAGTTTAGATTCAAAAGTTGTACGTTTTGGTGGCAACTCGAAACTAAAAACCCGAAACCGGAAACTGAATGAAAATCATTGAATGTCCGCGCGACGCAATGCAGGGCTTGGAAGCGTTTATTTCAACAGAAGACAAGATCAGGTATCTGAATCAATTACTCAAAGTTGGATTCGATACAATTGATTTTGGAAGTTTTGTTTCCCACAAAATGGTTCCCCAGATGCGCGACACCGCCTCAGTGCTGGAAGGGCTGCAACTCGGTAACAGTAAAACTAGACTCCTGGCGATCGTGGCAAATACCCGTGGCGCATTCGAAGCCTGCAAGTTCCACGCGATATCGTATGTAGGATTTCCCCTTTCCCTTTCTGATACTTTTCAACAACGCAACACGAACAAGTCCATTGGCGAAGCACTAAATGTTTTAGAAGAAATCAAGGATGAATGTTTGAAATACAACAAAAAATTAGTGACCTACATCAGCATGGGATTTGGAAATCCTTATGACGATCCATACGATATCGATCTAGTTCTTGGCTTCGTCGACATTCTGAAAACACTAGGGTCTGACATTATTTCCCTTGCTGATACCATCGGTGTTTCAACTCCGGAGAATATCAAATATCTGTTTACGATTTTGCTGAAACAGCATCCAACCCTCGACCTTGGCGCCCATCTACATTCCACACCCAACACCGCCACTGAAAAAATCGATGCGGCTTTTCATGCCGGATGCAAAAGATTTGACGGTGCTATACGTGGATTCGGTGGTTGTCCAATGGCAAAAGATGACCTCGTCGGTAACCTGGCAACCGAAAATATAATTCAGTACCTGCAAGAGCAAGGTTTAAAGACCGGCATTGAACCTGCAGAATTTTCTAAGGCCCTGAACCTGGCCGATGAAATATTTCCAAAGCATTGAAAATATTACCTTGTAACGATCATACTCTAATCGAAGCGTAGCATTGTTAAAATTTCACTTTGTTTGACCCTGCGTATTCTATCCAGTTGATATTTTAACCAAAGGGTACACGCAACGAATTAAGAATGCAGGGACAAATTATTAATCTATGAAACGTTATCAAATGATTGTCGGGTTGGTGCTCATTTCAACAGCAGCTTTTTCTCAATCTGCAAAAGATTTAACGCAAAAGGGCCGCGAGCTATACGAAAAGAGTGAGTTTATGGAGGCGCTTTTAAATTTAAACAAAGCGATCGCCGTAGACGCAAATTATGCGCCCGCCTATTATCTTCGCGGAAACATAAAGGACAATTTTGAGGATCGCCATGGTGCGATGAAAGACTACAACACCGCGGTTGAAAAGAACCCGAAGTTTGCAGACGCTTTTTTTGCGCGTGGAAATGTAAAAATGAAACTACAGGACTACTACGGCGCAATTGCTGATTATTCTTCGGCCATCACAATCAACGAGAATTATATAGAGGCGTACTTCAACCGGGGCAGGGCAAAACAGTTCCTTCTCGCTTACGAGGATGCTATCAATGATTGCACAAAAATAATTCAAATCACTCCGAACAACGTCGACGCGTATTATATGCGTGGCCTTCTTCGCATCAACTTCGGCGATCTGAAAAATGGATGCCTGGATCTAAGCAAAGCCGGAGAGCTTGGGGACCACAAGGCGTACGAGGCCATCAAGGAAAAATGCAATCAGAAAACCCAGGACGGCGAGTAGCTATAGCGTTGCTTAACCCCAGGTATCCGGTAATCGGGTAAAATCGTAAACGGTAAGTAACGGAATCAGCATTTGCCAATCACCATTTAGCCCTTTAAGGTTTGACCAATTTGTAAACCTTGCCCGGCAAGGGCGAGAGCACGCCCTTAAATTCGAGGTTCAGCAGCAACGATGCCAGTTTGCCAATGGGCATGCCGGAACGCCAGCTCAATTCATCAATAGCCAGTTGATTGTTGTTATCCATTAACACTTTGAGAACGGTGCGCTCATTTGGTTCATAAGCGTCGAGCCTGAAGGATTCCTCCTTCGCGGGATTTTTAACCGCAATACTCCAGTTCATAACATATTCCAAATCTTTAACGGACGTGATCAGGTGCGCGCGATTTGACTTGATCAAACTGTTGCAACCTTCGGAATAACTTCTCCCGACATTGCCGGGGAAGGCCATTACATCTTTATTGTATGAGTTTGCAAGCTCGGCGGTAATGAGCGCTCCACCTTTATGGGCTGCTTCCACCACAACCAGCACGTCGCAAAGCCCCGCGATGATTCTGTTACGCGCGGGAAAATTATGAGCATCGGGCTTCGTACCCAGCGGATTTTCAGATACGATTCCACCCGTCATGAACATCTTTTTTGCCGTTTCTAAATGCGATGCAGGATACATCACATCAACTCCGCTGCCCATGATTCCGACGGTCGGTAAGTTGTTTTTAAGCGCGTGCTTATGTGCCTGGATGTCGATACCGTAGGCAAGCCCGCTGATGATCAGCGCAGCGTGATTCCGTAAGCCTGCAATCAATTGTTCGACACATTCTCGTCCGTAGTCAGTCGAATTTCGTGTGCCGACAATTGCAACGGACTTTGGATTTTCAAAATTGATATTTCCCTTGACATAGAGGAGGGAGGGTGCGTCTGGAATTTGTTTTAGCCGTGAGGGGTAATTTTGATCTAAAAAGAATATTAAGCTTGCTTTTTCTTTTTCAGCTTTTCGAATTTCCCGTTCGGCAAGTACAAATGGCTTTCCCTTGGCAAGCGCTTCTGCGGTAATATCACCGATGCCCGGTATTTTTCTAAGCCTACCCTTTGGGGTCTTAAAGACTTTTTCAGCAGAGCCACAATAGCTTACTAGTTGTCTGATGGTATAGTTGCCAATTCCGGGAATAAAATGAAGGGCCAACAACGAAAGCCTGCTTTGATCCATAGACAACGGTAAAAATTATGACAACGGTTGAGAAAGAAATGAACTGGACGACTGACGATAATTATTTCTAATGCAGCTTTTCGCGAAGTTCTACAAGGAAGCCGCGAACTCTTCTTAATGAATCGATAAATTCCATATTGTCGCGCACAGCTTGCGTATCGTTACGCAACATTTCTTTTGCTCCCTGCAGTGTAAATCCTTTTTCCTTTACGAGGTGATAGATGGTGCGGACATTATCAATATCCTCCTTCGTAAATTGTCGGTTACCCTTGCGATTTTTTTTTGGTTTGATTAGTTCGAACTCCGATTCCCAGAAACGAATGAGTGATGGAGCCACGCTAAATATTTCAGCCACTTCTCCAATGGAGTAGTAAAGCTTTTCAATTTCTTTTTCCTTGTAAGCCATGTTACTGAGCAAGGTAAGTAATTAAACCATTATCGTCAATGCGAATCTGTGATTCAGGAAAATCTTTTTTTGTAAGTTCTTGAATTTTCTTAATTACCTGATTTTGAGGATCAATCCTGACTCCGGTCTCGTAGGTTTGATAGGTAGGGATGATGTTGCCATAAAAAAACTTCCCGGTTTTGTCAGTAAAAACTTTTACAATAGGCGCCAAACCATTAACCCCATTGACACTTATGCCACGATAGGTGCAAAAGTTTCCAAGGCTATAAGCGATAAAACGTTCGTTGTAGACCTCGATCGCCCGCGTAACATGCGGTCCGTGCCCAAAGACAATGTCGGCTCCGGAATCGATTAATGTATGCGCAAATTTATAAACGTCGCCCCGGTTCTCTCCATAATAGATCTCATTGGTCCGCGGCACGTTTTGGAATTGTGCGCCTTCGGCGCCGCCGTGGAATGAAACAATAACAATGTCGCAGATGGAATCTAATTTCTTTACAATCTCGATAGCGCCGTTCAAATCGTTTATGTCAACACAATTACTATTGGGTGAAAAAGCCGCGAGGCCATACCGAACACTATCCTTTTCAAAAATTACAGTGGGATGTGACAATTGGCCTGCATGCAAGATATTTACACTATCGAGGGTTCTCATGCTGCTCTGCCTCCCTGCATCTCCCATGTCACCAGCGTGATTGTTTGCCAGGCTCAGCAAATCAAAACCGGCATTCACTAAATTATTGACATAACGAACCGGAGTTCGAAATGCATAGCAAACTTTCGGGTCTTTACATTTTTTCGGAACACCCCCGCTGTTCAGCAGCGTACCTTCCAAATTTCCAAATGTGACATCCGCATCGCGAAGAACAGACTCCACATTTTTTAACAAATGAGCTCCATCGCTTGGTGGTAGTTTATCTTCTGGATAATTGGTTCCCATCATGATGTCGCCAACGCCGATAATGGAAACGGTATCCACCGAAATTGCAGTTACTGAATCAGGTTTGATGGATACTGAATCGACCATGTTGGGAATACTGTCTAAATTCTGGGCGTCGACCGTGCCAGCCAGGAGTATCGCAATTAGAAAAAGGTATCGTCGCATGTAAAAATCCCCGGCCGCAAAGAAATAAAAAAAAACGTGTATACCTGCTTATTCTCGGCCAACGACGTTAATTTTACGGTTTGATTTGAGCTAAACCCATAAAGATCAGGAGCAAAGGCGATGTTGAGGTCACCTTTCTGCTTTATGCTTTCGGCTTTTAAATACTTATAATAAATGGATTCGGGTT
>DASUTP010000676.1:0-3776 GCA_036374515.1 Chryseolinea sp.
GGATTTCTTTGGATCAGTACAAACAAGGGCGTTTCAAAATTCGATCCTGCGACAAAAAATATTCAGAACTTTACAACGGCAGATGGGCTGCAGCCTGGGGACCTTAGCCAGGCTTTTTGCAAAAGCAATACAGGCGCTATGTATTTTGGTGGAAAAAGCGGGTTCAGCGAGTTTTTCCCCGATAGCATTGTTTCTTACCCGTATGAACCGCCGTTGGTGTTTACAGGATTTGACATTTTCAATAAACCGGTATTCACATCTTCTGATCCAAAGATCAGGTCCATTCTTTCGAAGCCGATATCGCAGACCAAAAGAGTAGATCTTTCCTACCAGCATTCTGTATTTTCCATTCAGTGTGCATCGTTGAATTATTCAAATCCGCAACGGCTGCAATATGCGTACATGCTTGAAGGATTCGACAAAGAATGGAATGTCGGACCATTGCACGCTGCAACGTATACGAACCTGGACGCCGGAGTATATACCTTTAGAGTGAAGGGAATGAAAAACGATGGCAAATGGTCGGATAAATTTGCAGAGCTTACCATAGCAATTGCGCCGCCGTTTTGGAAGACCTGGTGGTTCAGGATACTGGCAGCATCGTTTGTTATCGGTGGGATTGGATACTTCTATAAGATTCGGGTTGATACAATGCAAAAACAACAAGACGAGTTGGAGGGCCAGGTAAAATTGCGAACAGAGGAAGTCATACGACAAAAAGAAACCCTGCAGGTACAGGCACAGGACGTTCAACTGTTGAATCAGCAACTTCAAGCTCAGACAGAATTCTTGCAGGGAATTAATATGGAGCTCGAACGGCAGAAAGAAGAGGCAGAAAAAGCCCGGCAGGAAGCGGAGCGTGCAAACCAGGCAAAGAGTATTTTTCTCGCCACGATGAGCCATGAAATACGCACGCCGATGAACGGCGTAATCGGGATGGCTTCCCTTCTGCGCGAGACCAATCTGAATCCTGAGCAGGAAACATACGCTGAAACCATACGCAGCTCCGGCGAAAGCCTGCTATCCATCATCAACGATATTCTGGATTTTTCAAAGATCGAGTCTGGTAAAATGGAACTGGATGTTCACGATGTTGACCTGCGTCTAACCATTGAAGAAGTTCTAGACCTGTTTGCAACCCGCGCTGCCTCGGTGGGCTTGGATCTCCTTTATCAAATCGATCACAACGTTCCATCCATGATCATGGGAGATGCGTTACGGATAAAGCAAGTGCTTATTAATCTCGTGGGGAATGGTATAAAATTTACGAAGGAAGGTGAAGTCTTCGTTGGTGTACGGGTGAAGGGAAACCATCAAGACGTTTACGAACTTGAATTTCAAATCCGCGACACCGGGATTGGCATCCCCCATGATAAAATTGACCGGATCTTCAAGGCATTTTCCCAGGTAGATTCCTCCACCACCCGTAAATACGGGGGGACAGGACTCGGTTTGGTGATCTGCGAGAAGCTCGTAACGTTAATGGGCGGTACCATTTCGGTGAAGAGCGTGCCCGACGCCGGCACGATCTTTACGTTCACCATTCAAACCACTGCAAGTAAAAATTCTGTTATCAACTATATCCATTTCAATACCGATGGCCTTCAGGGTAAAAAGATTCTGATAGTAGACGATAACCAGACTAACTGTAACATCCTGAAATCACAATTGACGGAGTGGAAGTTCTCTCCCACCGTGGCGCAGTCCGCGGGCCAGGCGCTGAAAATTTTATCCATGGATCCCGGGTTCGACCTTGTTATTACGGATATGCAAATGCCAGATATGGATGGCGTGGAACTGGCATTGGCTATTCGAAAAGTCAAGCCATCGCTTTCGATGATACTGTTAAGTTCAATCGGCCACGAGCAGCGAAAGCAGTATGATCACATTTTTTCGCATATTTTAACCAAACCTGTGAAGCAAAAAGTGTTGTCGAATGCAATCACAACCGCGTTACGTAAACTTGGAAAGCCAACTACTTCATTGGAAACGATAGGAACGAAACTTTCTAATGATTTTGCCATACACTACCCGTTGGAGATACTCATCGCTGAAGATAATCCTGTCAACCAAACCCTTGCTGTCAGGATGTTGAAAAAACTGGGTTACGAACCTAAATTGTCAGAAAACGGGGTCATTGCTTTGGAAGAAACACAACGGGCGCACTATGACATTATTTTGATGGATATTCAAATGCCGGAAATGGACGGCCTCGAAGCGACGAGGCTTATACGGAAAGGAAATGTCAAGCAACCCATTATAATCGCTATGACGGCGAATGTTCTTCCGGAAGACAAAGACGCATGCTTCAATGCCGGCATGGACGACTATATCAGCAAGCCCATACCGATTGCCGAACTCGTTAAAAGTCTGGAGAAATGGGCATTATTTCTGCAAAACAGTAAAAAGCAATTGCCATAGGAAGCGTAACATCGCAGCTGGGCTTTGGCGCCGGCATCTCAGGTGTGTAGTTGACGGACCCGGGGTTGGTGTAGGATTTGACCCACTGTGGAATAGAAAGGAACGACGAAGAAAAGGAAGCTGATTTTTCCAACACCGGTCGCCAGCTTAGAAAACCTTCATCCACAGCGTTGTTAAATTCACAAAGGGCCAAGGAATTATCTAAAGCCCGTTTGCACACTGCACATTTCTAAGAGAGGTTTGCGTTTCGACGCGTTAAAAACTATTTTCTTTCGAAAAAAAGCAAATAACAGTCGTGCAATGTCCCCCACCTTATCGAAAGGTTTTTATCACTAACAGTTTGTTACTTTCTAAAAATTCACGGGAACCGTGAATACTAACCTAATACCAAGCCCATGAAAATCGCCAGATTAATTCTGTTGGCAGCCACATTAAACCTAGCCACTGTCACCTGGGCCCAGCGGATCGGGTTGCTTATGGACAGCTATGTAATAGACCGGTGGTACATCGACCAGAAACTTTTCACTGACAAAATAAAAGAACTCGGTGGAGAATGTATTGTCGAAATGCCTTACGGCGATCCGGACGAGCAAGTAAAGCTTGGTAAAAAATTGATCAGCGAAAAAATTGACGTATTGGTTATCATTCCCTCTGATAGAGTTAAGGCAGCAGCAATTGTTCAGGCGGCGAAAGAGGCCAACATCCCGGTTATTGCGTACGACAGGATGATTGATACGAACGACCTGACTCTTTATGTCTCCTATAATAATTTAAACGTAGGCAAATTACAGGCGCAATACGCAACAAATAAAATGCCTCAGGGAAATTACCTGCTCATCAATGGCCCGGAGTCGGATATGAATGCTATCTCCTTCCGGGAAGGACAACGCGCCGCTTTAAAGTCTTACATACAGTCAGGAAAGATAAAGATAATCGGAGATTACGTGTTGGGAAGCTGGAGTGAGCTTGAATCGCTTATGAAGACTGATGAATTCTTAACGTCTCATCCAGAAAAACCCGATGTAATTATTGCTGCAAATGACGCGCTGGCAACCGGAGCCATTCAATCTTTGCCAAAAGATTTGTTGGGTAAAGTTATAGTCACTGGGCAGGATGCCGATAAAACGTCTCTTAAAAATATAATTGCAGGCACGCAAACGATGACCATTTATAAGCCGATCAGGGCTTTGGCATACCAGGCTGCTGAGTCGGCGATGAAGATTGCAAAGGGGGAAAAGTTTTTATCCGTGAAAACGAACGTCGGATCTTATAACGTTAGCGCTATCCTGTTGGATCCTGTGGTAGTTGACAAAAATAATTACAAGGAAACCGTTGTTAAGGACGGTCATGTCAAC
>DASUTP010000677.1:0-3932 GCA_036374515.1 Chryseolinea sp.
CAAAAGCTACCAAGAACAGACGTCCCTAGTCTTATGCGGCAAATTGGGTATTTTCCTGGACCATGTTTAATCCCGTTATCTATGAAAGAGAAAACTTCCTGCCGCCATCGTTACGTTTCAGACAACAATTCAATGGATAAATATTTATATTTATTTGAGCTTTACCAAATTGAAAAAGTCAATAAGTACAATCCTTAGGTTTCTAACCTTGTCACTACTGGCCACTACGGCGCACAATGTCTTTTGTCAGGACATCGAGCTTCTGCTGCTTAAACGTTTTGAAAACGTCTCACAAACCTCATGGCGAGGCCAAATCTATTATTTTCCACAATTTCAAGAAGGCACAATAATTTATCGAACGGGATTTAAAATCAACCAAACGCTTAAACTCAATTACAATATTTACCATGAAAGAATGGAATTTATTGGCGAAGCAGACGACACGCTCGCCATAGAGGGTAACAAGGAAATAAAATTAATCGAGATAGGCTCTCATCTTTTTTACCACGATTATAAAAGTGGCTATTACGAAATCTTGAGTACGTCGTCTGTATCGCTGGCAATGCAACCAAAATTCAGGCTTGGAAAAACCGAGGGAAATGATGGGCTGTTGCCTTTCGAGACGCGAGGGGCTGCAATGGCCTGCGATCGATATTATTATAAACACGCGTCCTATTTTTTTATCGATGCTAAGGAGCAGTTATTCAAGGCGAGCAAAGCCTCTGTTCTTAAATTATTTCCGGAGCACAAATCGGATATTCGGGCATATCTGATGGAAAAGCCGGTCGATTTTACCAGCAAGGAAGATATAATTCGATTAACAAATTATTGCTATCAATTGGATAAGCCCGGATCAGGAAATGCAATGCAAAGATCCGACGGAAATTAATAGTAAAGCTAGAGGCAGGAAAAGCCTTTCCTTCAGGCAACCCTAAACACTTGTATAGATTTCATGAGTTTCAAGGGGCAAAAATTATGTGGACAGACAATTCAACCTCGGATTATTTTGCAAAAATGAACTACACCTTTTTCACTGGTAAGATGGTTGCCCTAAACGAGAATGCGGACACTCTGGAATTCAAGGAATGGAGGGAGGCAACGATTATCAACCTCGATGGTGATATCTTCTATCGTGATTACAAAGAAGGCTATATGGAAATGATATTACAAGGGCCGCTCAAAGACACCAAGGGTCCACGTCTGTTTACCCTAAGATTCAAAGGCACAAAGGTCACATCGGTGTGTCTTTCGTGCTTTCGTGTCTTTGTGGCTAATTTTTTGTTCCCCTCTAAAATTCGAAGAGACTGACTTGAATTTTGTCAATCACCTCGCACAACACTAGCGACCCCCGCGTGATAGAAGATTTTTTGTTGGAGAGGAAAATCTGAACTTACAACGTCATAGATCCGAGTGTCGCTTGCACCATCAACGCTCAACATTCGAACCACGCCTCGGTGAAATTGACAATTTATGAATTAATTTTTTAAGGAGCCAATGAATGAGTAGATCGTTGACATCGTTTTGGAAATGCCTTCATGACGCTTTCGCATGGGTTTCAAAATTGGTATATTCATTAAAAAAGCTCTTATGAAAAAACTCATTCTTTCCCTGGTCCTGTTGTCAGGCCCGGCGTTTCTTCTTGCGCAGGGAGTGGGCGTTGGCATTAAAGCTGGTGCAAACATCTCAACTTATTCGTCTGACAACTACAGCACGTCTTCCGTTACCAAGTATCACGTTGGTGCCTATGTTAACTTTAACTTTTCTGAAAGGTGGGGTGTAACACCTGAAGTGTTGTGGAGTTCGCAGGGTACAGAGATAGAGGGCGTGGGGGACTTTAATACGGACTTTGTTACTGTGCCGATCATGCTCCGTTGGAGACCCGTCGATCTGTTATTTATTGAAGCAGGTCCGCAGTTTAATTTCCTCACAAACGCTGAAATAGACAATGACGATGTCAAGGATCAGCTGAAAAGCACTACCACCTGCGCGGCTTTTGGTGCAGGTGTTAACCTTCCTTTGGGATTTAACGGCGGTCTCCGTTACGTCATTGGACTGACCGACCTGTCGGACAATGACACCGTCGAATTTAAAGATGGCACTTTTCAAATCTATATAGGCTGGACAATATTTGGGGACAAGTAGGACAATCTAATTCTTTTGGCCACAAAGACGCAAAGGCACAAAGGTTCTCCATCGCCAGGTCTTCGTGTCTTTGCGTCTTTGTGGCTATTTTTTTTCGACCATTTTTTATCCTTCCTCCAATAACAGAAATATAGCTGGAGCGTTTTTTTATCAGGTATTGGGGTATGGAAAAATTCATTTACCAAACAAAGTGTCTCGTGTGCGGCCGACTGGCGGAATGGACGTATTCCAACGTAACAGAAGATACCTTTGATCACTTTAAATCGGCAATGTTAAAACATGCAAACGGCCCTCATCCACGGATGTGTGCACACTGCAACCTGGAAACCTTGCATGAGGTTGTGAACTATGGCGCCAGGCCGGATCAGTAAGTAAGTGGGTGGGTCTGGCGCTGCAGGAACAAGTCCTACCATAACGGGCCACGGCGCTGTTGTGCTGCACGTCAACGGTTGTTAACAACATTTTACGGAGGCGAGCGCAGACGCGTTACAGGAGCGAATCAACCCCCGGCTACTTATTGTAAAAATCCTTACAGGTTGGCGATAACGTTGAAAATCGCTAGATTGACTTGTTGTCCAACCGCAGATTGTAAAATTCAGAAAAATGAAAACAACGGGTCTCTTACTTGCCTTGGTTTTTGGGTGCTTAAGCCCAATTTATTCACAACTAAACCGTCAGCATAGAGGAGCCGATAAGAGTGACCACCTCCAAAATAAAAAGAATAACGATTTCGGCAATTATAATTTCATCGATAAATTTCCAGGGTCCGTAGATACTCATGCGGCTGACAACTTCGGCATGTCGCGACGACCCGCACGCAAATACAACGGCGAGATTCAATCAAGGAATAGCATGCCATGTTTCCATCCAAAGTCCGGGGACAAAATGCCTTGTTTAAAGCCGGAAGGTACATTTCCCATGAGAGTCTTTAAACCGAAAGATGTTATCTGGGGGATCTTGTGGTAATTCAGCCGGGTCCTAACGCCTGCCATTCCTGCCGATCCTGGATAGGAGTAAGCGATTCTCAGGGCAACTGCACACACTTCATCAAGCAAGGGACGTTATAACGATAAGGGTAAGCGTACGATTTGCATAAACCTGACATGTGGCTCCCCGTCCACCATAACGGTCCCAGGTTTTTCCAAGAATAGCACCGCATCTCTCGACAAACATTAGTCTGAAATATTCTCTTCACTTTTCATCTCTTTTTTTACATCGCCCTTAGCAGTAAGATCGAATGATCCAATTTTAGTCATCGCTAAAGGTAATTGTCACACAAGAATCCCCATTTGATAAAAGCATTGTAACAATCTATCTTTTACTTGACAGGTTAAATGCAGAAGGCACGATCCTTAATGGATTAATCAATTATTAACTAGATTTACCCAACTCTAAGACCATGATAGATCTAGTCATCGAAGCCCGGCACGCATCAATCGCCCCAGGCATGAGCGTGAAACGAATACTGCCCTTCCGTTTAAGGAGAATGGTGGGCCCATTCATTTTCATGGATCACGCAGGACCGGTAAATATTCAACCCACATCGAATGCCAATCCGGATGTATTGCCGCACCCCCATATTGGACTGTCGACCGTAAGCTATTTATTTGGTGGCAGGGTGATGCACCGCGACAGTTTAGGCGTTGAACAAATCATCGAACCGGGTGAAGTCAACTGGATGACGGCGGGTAGCGGCATCGCTCATTCGGAACGCTTTGAAGACCCGAATGTATTGGCGGGCGGAGAACTGGAAATGATTCAAACCTGGGTGGCTTTGCCTGAAAAAGACG
>DASUTP010000678.1:0-2450 GCA_036374515.1 Chryseolinea sp.
TCATCCGAATGTGGCTTGGGTGATATGGCAAGTGGATTAATCTTCTTATGCATTGACTGATACGGAAAATCCTCTACCACTCCCACGACCAACCCTGTCACCGGCCCCTGAGTAGTACGCGTACCCGACCACGGTATCATATAGTCAGGACGAATAACAGTTTTGCCTATCATTTCTTCGGGCGTCAGGTTCAACGCTTTCACGGCAGTTTCGTTTAGCAGAATGGCTGATGAATCGGCAATATTCTGCGAGTCGAAATTGCGTCCTGCTATAATCTTCAACTTAAACGTTTCCGGAAAATCAAAGTCTCCGTTCAACTGGAACCAATCATGTTGTTGCTCACTGATCTCAGGAAATTGCATCTGCATGCCCACTGTGCCAAAGAAATCGAGCTTGGGCAGATGGTTTGCAAGTGTTACCGACTCGATCTCAGAATCTTGTAAGATCAAATTTTTGAACGTTATATATTTACTGTCAGTGGCAGGTTCGCTAAATCCGCCAAAGCGGACCGATAAGATTTGCTTGCCTGCTTCGTTCAGTTTTGAATTACGCATCAGGTCCATCTGCCGTACAATAATTACGGTTCCGGTAAGTAAAATAACGGCCACGATGAATTGGAGCGTGGTGAGAAATTGACGAAATGTATTCGACCCTCTGCCGAAAGCAAATTTTCCTTTCAGCACACTAGCCGGTTGGAATGACGACATAAAGAGCGCAGGATAACTTCCCGCCAGCAATGTAACAAGGACAACAACTCCGCTCGCGATTAACATCATCGGCGTATTGAAGATATGAACTGTTGAAAACGTTTTATTTGTCAGATTGTTGAATTGAGGAATGAAAAAGGTTACGAGCATAATAGCAAGTATCATGGCAGTAAGAACGAGCAGAAAAGACTCCGTCATAAACTGCGCAAACAACTGTAGCCGGATACCACCAAAGGTTTTTCGTAATCCGATCTCCCTTGCTCGGGAAGCCGATTTGGCCGTAGAGAGATTGATATAATTGATGCAGGCTACAACAAGGATAAGCATGGCAATGGATACAAACACATAAACATATTTCTTGTCAGCTGACTTGTGTTTGATTGCCCAATCGATCTCCTTGTCGAAATGGACGTTAGTAATTTTTTGAATCAGGGGCTTGATTTTAAAATCTTCCGTAAACCTGGCGTCAGCCTGTTTTTGAAGATCGGCCCGGATATCTTCGATTAGGGATTCGTTTGAACACACAAAGAAGGACTGTGTCCAAAATGTATTATTTCCTTCGCCCATCGAGGTTTTGAGGCGGGACTCAAGATCGGTGATCACCTCTTTTAATGCCAGGATATTGCAAATGTATTTTGGTCTGATATGCGTATTTGAAGGGAAATCCTTATAAACACCGGTCACGATCATATCTATCTTGCGTCGATTGGTTGCATACATATTCGAAATGCTGATATTCTTGTTCAGCGGATCTTCTTCACCAAATAGTTCTCTTGCTGCCGTTTCGCTTACAATTACGCTGTTGAGCGCTGACAATGGGTCGGAAGGGAGACCTTTCACTATCGGGATCGAAAGTATTTCATTCAGGTTTTTTTCGGCCCAGATAATTTCTTGGGTAAGCACAATCTTATTAGTCGGATCATAAAAAATGCTAGTGGGCATGCCGAAGAAGCTGAAGCTTGATACTGCTGTAATATCGTTGTAGTTGTCCTTTAGATAGTTGTCCCACCCCGCTGGCGAACCTGGATAGGTCTGGTTGTCACCGTTTGGGAACGCAAAGCGACTACCCAATCTGTAGGTCTGGTCCGCGTGAGGATGTTGTGTATCGTAGGTTAGCTCATCGTACACATATAGAAAAATGAAAAGGGCAGACGCCAGGCCAATTGCCAACCCAAGGGTGTTGATGATTGCATAGCCCCTTTGTCTTTTCAGATTGCGAAGGGCGATGAGTACATAGTTTACGAGAATACCATTATTTCTCATAGACGTTCTTATTTATGAGTAAGAGATCGTGATTATTCCTTCAAGGTTGCATGTAGTTTACAAATATCTGCCCAAATCGAGATTAAGCATTTTCAGACCCTCATAGCTGGCTTTTTTTGTCGGCAAAGTGGGTGTTCGAAAGTATAATGGGTTGTCGGTCGGTAACTTGAACATGAGGACGATCTAAATGCAGATACAAATGCTTTGCAGTCTTGATTCAAAGGAGGACTTGAGACATGAGCTTTCAGCATGTTATTCATTTTGTTACTCACTTAGGGACATTTAGGTTCCGAGTAACAAAATAGTAACAAAACGTGGGGGATTTCAATTAGCGTTAGAAGCTAAGTTCTTGAGAATCACCTCAAAAACGTCATGTGCACATGTTAGGTTGGAAAGTGACCTAACGTTGTAACTGTTTGATTGTTAAAAATATAGAAGCGGCTACTTCCCGATACAAAACTTCGAAAAAATATTCGCCAG
>DASUTP010000679.1:0-2976 GCA_036374515.1 Chryseolinea sp.
AAATAAAGAATCCTGTAATTGAAATATCGTTTGATAAACATGATACCTACATTTTATGTACTTAGCCGATGACCAGAAAGGAAAAGATAAAGATTTTTTAGACTGGATACCAGAATTTCGCCCGCGGCATGGTGCTTTTCCAAATATTTTTTATTACATATTTTTTTTTCCGCGGAGCGGGACGATTTTGCGATCACTACCTTTGTTTTATCTTCGTCAAAAATCCGCACTGCAATGCAATCTCCGAAAAAAATATTGTCACTGGTCTGTTTTATTGTTCTTTCGCTTGGCCTACACGCACAGGCGCTGCGTAAAGATATCCGGACGCTTGTGGTCTTTTTCGATGGACTTCGGCCTGACTATATCACGGAGAAGAACATGCCCAACCTTTATGCATTTTCAAAGTTAGGATGCTACGGAAAGCAGCACCATAGCGTTTTCCCAACGGTCACCAGGGTGAACGCCTCTTCATTTTCATCTGGAAGTTATCCAGGCACTCATGGACTGATGGGGAATACGGTCTATTTTCCGCAGGTTGACAAAATGAAAGGGTTGAATACCAGCAGCTATGATGACCTCGATAAGATCAATAAGGTTACTCAGGGGCATTTGCTTACTGCCATCACATTGGGCGAAGTGCTACACAAGGCCGGCGCCGGCATGATGGTGTTCAGCTCAGGCTCGCCAGGACAGGCGATGATGCAAAATCACACGGTTGGCAGCGGAGCTATTGTTAACCCGACGCTGATTTTGCCCGAATCTTTCAAGGGACAAATTGTCAAAGATTTGGGATCCCCTCCGGAAAACGCAAAGCCGAATGCGGGACAGCATCGGTGGGTAACGAATGCGCTCATCAGGTACGGACTTACATTAGACGGGCCGTTGGTTAGTTCAATTTGGTTCTCTGATCCCGATGGTGTTGCCCATGAGGATGGCATTGGTTCAGGCTCCGCGATGGAATCAATCAAGATCGTCGATGCTGAATTCGGCCGGATTTTAGACGCACTTAAAAGTAAAAACCTCAACGAGAATTTTAATGTTATTGTTTCGGCGGACCACGGTTTTGTAACCCACGTCGGAAAAAAAGGGGTGGCCGACTTTCTCATTGAAAAAGGAATTAAAAAGGACAAGGACAGCGACGATGTGATCGTGGTGGGTGGCGCAATCTACGTAAAAGGCCATGACGCCGGTATTATCAAAAATATTGTTTCTGTGCTTCAGGCCGAAGAATGGGTGGGAGGAATTTTTACCCGAGGAGGAAAAATACCCGGAACGATTTCGTTTGAGACAATCCACTGGGATCATGAGGCACGTGCAGCTGATATTCTGGTTGATGAAAACTGGACCGACGGGAAAAATGAAAACAACTTTGCAGGGACCAGTTTTTCCACGGGTGTGGCTGGACACGGCGGGCTGAGTCCTTATGAAGTACACATCGCGTTGCTCACCGCGGGGCCCAGCTTTAAGAAAAAGTTCTCCAGTAATTTACCAACATCCAACGTGGATCTTGCGCCAACGATTTTGGCGATCCATGAACTTCCCATTCCCCCGTCAATGAATGGAAGGGTCATGCATGAGCTGCTCGTTAATGGCTCGGGTGAATCCGGGACGAAAGTAAAGAAGCATCAGGTTAATTCTTCAACCCAAATTCCCGGAGGCAAATACACTGTCACTGTTTATCAAACTCATTTTGGAAAATATCAATATGTTGACTTTGCCAAAACCGAGCGCGTGAAAGATAAGTAGGAGTTATTCGTTCCTTAATGTCTTTGCCGGGTCTGTATTGGCCGCCTTTAGTGACTCGTAACTAATGGTCAGCAACGCGATCACCAGGGCAGCTATTCCCGCGTAAAAGAAGGGCGCAATGTTGAGCGGAGTTTTGTACTCGAACCCTTCCAGCCATTTTTGCATCGCGTACCATGACAACGGTACGGCTATTACGAAGGCAATAACGACCAGTTTCACAAATTCCTTTGACATCATTCCCATGATCTGGGAGACGCTTGCACCCATTACCTTTCTGACGCCGATCTCTTTCAAACGCCGTTCAGCCATGAACGATGACAACCCGTATAAACCAAGGCTGCAAATGATCATGGCGATAATAGAGAACGATGTGATGATCTTTGAAATCCGCTGATCTTCATTGTAAAGTTTTTGGAGGTTATCGTCCAAAAAAGAATACTCAAAAGGCGCATCGGAGACTTGCCCTTTCCAAATGTTCTCAATCGCTGCAACAGTGCCGGAAAAATTTGAGGGGTTTACTGCTGCAATAACAAAATTGTACCGGTTGGTTGTATCGGGTACGTCGAACATCAGCGGAACGATAGGGTCGCGCAGCGAAGTTTGGTTATAGTCCTCCATCACACCGATAACCTGGAAAGAATAGTGTTCACCCTGCCAATCGAAGTGAAGGTTTTGTCCGACGATACTGTCGGGGGCAAGTCCGAATTTTTTCGCCGACGCCCGGTTTACGATAAGCTTCCGGTCTGATTCGGCCTCACGGTTGTCGGTGAACGCCCGTCCGGCGATCAGTTTGATGCCCAGAAGTTCCATATACCCTGGGTCGATACTATTTCGGCGATTAAGAATAGCATTGTCCATACTGCCGCCATCGCGATAGAAGGCCATATCGTTGAACACTTGCGCCCCCGGAGGAAACACTGCGGCGGAGACAGCAGTAACAGCGCTCAATTGTTGGATCTCGCTCTTTAAGGATGTATACTTTTGCTTTGCGTCAGCAGTGCGCAGGGGTATGATAATTTTAGCGGATGGATCAAACCCAAGATCTTTCTCTTTCATAAATGAAAGCTGTCTTGAAATGACGAACATGCCACACACAAGTACAATAGCCACCACAAACTGCAGGATCACCAATCCTTGTCGCAATTTGCCGGAGGCGCTGCCAAGGGAGAATTTTCCTTTCAGCACTTCGGCCGGCTTAAACGATGACATGTAAAATGCCGGGTAGCTTCC
>DASUTP010000680.1:0-25221 GCA_036374515.1 Chryseolinea sp.
CTTATCCGCCATTCTTTTTAAGGTAGCAATGCGGCTGTCGTCATATTGCCCCCAGGCGGAAACACTCCCCCCCGCGTCTTTTTGAGTAAACCCCTTTGAGAGGTCAAAGCGATAGCCATCGAACTTATACTCGTGAATCCAATAATGATTTACGGTGTCCAGATACTGTTGCGTGTAAGGGCTCTCATGATTCATGTCATAAAAAACATTAAAGGGATGGGTTGCTTCCTCGTTAAACCATGGGTTATCCGCGGTTGGCTTTCCAGCATCAAAATCATAATACATGAGGACATAGGGATTGGGAATATCCTGTTGATTCATGACAACGTCTAATATAACGGCAAGACCTTCGGCGTGACAACGGTCAATAAACTCCTTCAATCTATCTTTTGTGCCATAATATTTGTCCGGGGCGAACATGAACGTTGGATTATAACCCCAGCTTTCATTACCATTGAATTCCGTGATGGGCATCAGTTCAATCGCATTGATTCCGATCCTCTTCAGATAGCTTAATGTATCGATCAGATTTTGATAGTTACGTTCGCTGCTGGAAAAGAAATCCCGAACCAGCAACTCATAGATTACGAGATTTTGTTTTTCAGGTTTTTGAAAGTCCAATGTCTGCCACTCATAATTCTCCTGGCCGGTTTGCAGGACCGCAGCCCGATTAAAGTACCATGGTTGCTTTAAAGCCTTTGCTGGAAAGGGCTTCAAACCGGGATAAGCTTCGGCAGGTATGAACTGGTCATCAGGATCCAAAATCTTGTCCGCGTAAGGATCGGCAACATACACCGATTCGTCGACCAAATATTGAAACGCGTACTCCTGGCCCGGAGTAAGTCCGGTCACCTCGAGCCAAAAATATTCGCCATCCTTTTTCATCAGATAGTCGGGTGTAATTTCCCAGTCGGTGAAGTCGCCGACTACGTAAACGGATGTCTTAAGCGGCGCCCATAGACTCAGCGTTACTTTTGCTGCATCGCTGTCGTGGTAATTAATTCCCGCAATAACGTTGGCGGGTTTGGGAGCCTGGGGACTTTCTGCCGGAAAAACGATCTGAAAGCTGTGTTCGTCAGTATCACCCGCGGAAGCTGCCGTTAATTTAATGATGCCATAATTCGCCGCTGCATCGAGCGTATAGGAATACGAATATTGTTTGATACCGTTCTGGGTATCGATCAAGACACCATCCAGGTAAAGGTTAAAGGTTGCTGTGACGGGTGTTTCCGCCTTGATTAGCAACTCTTCACCTACTTGCCCAAAAACCGGCGATTGTGAAGGTGCGATAAATCGTGCCTGAAAGCTTCCATCCCAGAAGTCCGCTATAAAGTCTGTAGTCTGACCGTTGGACCAGTCATTTCCCTTCAACAAGATTCCGAATGCGGCTTCTGCCGCTATGCTCGCGTCAAACAGCGCGGATGGAATGAAAGTCAATGCGAAGAGTGTTTTCCCCCCAACTACTGACTTGACAAATTTCACATTATTGGTTTTTGCAGCGTCGCTGCTGGCTGGATTTACATTGTATTTTGAATCCGTATTTTTTCCCGGAATCCAAACCCATGCAAAGGCGTCCGTTAGTGTTGCCAGTGGCGTGCCCGTGACATCGTAGGTTACCGTGATCTCGGTGTCAGGAGAATAAAACCATGGTGAGATCACGGGGTTGATCGCTTCATTCGCCCGGCAAACGCACGAACTGGCGACAAAAATCCAAAGCGCAATATGTTTTATCATTACACGAACATTATAAGCTCCATCCCCACCATAGCAGGAATGGAGCTAAGTCAGTCTAGGTTGTAGCTTTTAATTATTTCAGGAAGTAATATTCACCGGTTCCGGTGTTAAATGTTACAAAATAAGTCCCTCCCTTCGTCGGAATGTTTGGTCCTCCGGCTGAGCTGATCCCCCCCGGAAAATCTGACGCGCCCCAGTTCACATCCCAGCCGTCGTCGGCCCTGAATTTAGCCTCACCATCCGTTATTGTAATGATCTTGCTCCATAAGAACGGATTAGAAGCATTGCTGGTCAAATCTGTATCGACATCCCATCCGCCCGGTTGCGCGGGACCGATCAACCCAAGCTTGGCGTAAGGCGTTGAGCGGTTGCTTGGCATGAATGCGTACTCCCCTGTCGCGTCGTTGAGTCTTACAAAATAGGTTCCCGCTTTGACCGGAATATCAGGACCATTGCCAAATCCAAAACCCGATGGATAAGTCGCCGCGCCCCAGTTAACAGCCCAGTCATCATTCGCCCTGAACTTCGCCGCACCGTCAGTTAAAGTAACAGTACCGGTCCACACATGAGGATCGCCTGCATCTTGCGTCAAATTCGTGTCGGAATCCCATCCGCCAGGTGTCGCGCTGCCGATAATACCGATGGTCGGGAATACCGGCGTAGTGAGGGCCGTGAAAGAATACGCGCCCGTTTCAGAGTTAAACGTAACCTTGTAATATCCGGAATTCGATACAGGTATGTCAGGGCCCCCAGCTGTTCCCGTACCTTCCGGGAATGCTGTAGCCCCCCAGTTGGTATCCCACGAATCGGATGCGCGGAACTTGACCTTTTTTCCACCCTCGAGATAAACTGTGGCGGTCCAGGTCTCTCTGTCAACTCTCGCAGCGTCAGCGAGACGCAGATCTGTATCCTTATCCCAGCCTCCCTTCGTCGCGTCGCCTATAATACCAACAGTACAATAGGTTCCGCATTCGCTGGATTGGAAGATGGTAGCGGCGCGCACAAGGGCGGAAGAAAATATTGGTTCTGAATCGGTTCCAAGGATCGTTGAGCGGATCCGGATGTTCACTGTTGATTCTTCGAACGGGGGAAGTCCGAGTGCAAGCATCGCATCGTTCATTGTCTCCACCGAAACAGCCAGTTCGTCGCCTGAGGTCGTACCCAAATTCTTCGCGCTGCTGAAATCTGCGTTGTCGTCCACCTCGATCACATAATTTGTGGACAACTGAACACCATAGTCAGTTCTCTGCCATTTTAATATTTCGTATACGTCTCCCAAATTCTCTTCGGTGAAGATTTTTGCAGCTGATGTTGCAGGGTTCTCAAAAACCGGGGCAACGAACGTGCTGCTGTCTTGCAACACAGGACCCAGCGACTCGTCGGAACAGCTGATGCTAAACGCTGTACAAAGCGCGGTAAGTAGCGCTGTAATTTTTATGTTTTTCATAGTCATCGCGATCATTCAGTAATGTATCCTGGGTTTTGCTCAAGAGTAGGGTTTGCGCCAATGTCGGCCGCGGGAATGGGAAAAAGGTCACGGAACGATTCTGTAGCGATACCTTCCTTAACTTTTCCTTTCCATGGCCAGAGGTAAGCACCACCGGTGAACTTATCAAAGCGGATGAGATCGGTTCTACGATGCCCTTCATAATACAATTCCCGGGCCCGCTCATCCAGAATAAAGTCAAGAGTAAGATCCCCACTCGTAATATTGCCTGTGTCATCACCGTAAGCCCGCTCGCGTATAGCGTTAACGTAGTCCAAGGCTTCGCCTGCTGTTCCACCTTGTCCGCCACGGAGTACTGCTTCTGCAAACATCAGATACGCGTCGGCCAGTCGGAACATGGGCCAATCAGTATCGACAAAATCGGGATGGGCATGGGTTGCTGCGCTGCCGTCCAGTTTTCTGTTTCTGAATTTTGTAATGCCATAACCCTCGGTAAATTGCCCGATATCGTTTATTTCAAGGGTCTGGCCATCGGTCCAAAATAAAGCGCGCGAGTCTGTATCGCCGCTGATGTCGTCAAATTTCGCTACGAGGGCGGAGGTCGTTCTCAGGCCACCCCAGCCACCGCCGACGCCAAACAAGGCATCAGGGGGCATAGACCCTCCGATGGGAGCGTGAACCAGGTAAACCATGCCTCCATAAGATTGGGTGTTTGCGCCGTCATATGTGATGGAAAAGATCATTTCCGGGCTGGTGTTATTATCCGCTACGAAGTTGTGCAGATACTTTTCGGAAAGGGTATACGGCGCGTTGATCACCTTCTTTAAGGCGGTGATACATTCTGTATATTTCGCCTGACCGATATAAACCTCAGCGTTCAAATATAACTTAGCCAACAACATTGCGGCAGCGCCCTGATCAGCCCTGCCATATTCAAATTTTGCCGCACCCAGATCGCTTTCTATGGCGATAAGTTCGGATTCCACGTAGGAAAACAATTCCGCTCGCGTAGTCTGCTTGGGGAAATAAGCGCCGGGCTTATCGGCCTCCGTCACGAACGGCGGATTTCCGAACATGTCTATAGCATGGTAGTATGCTAAGGCCCTGAGGAACCTGGCTTCGGCGTGATACTTCTTTATATCTGCATCCTCATTGCCAGCCGTCACCCGGATAAATTCATTGCTGAGAGAAACGGTGTACATTATGCGCGAATAAACAGCGGCGATAAACACGTCGTTGGGTGTCCAGGTGTGCCAGTGAAAATCTTTCACTGTAGCATCGTTCCACGACAGCACGGCTTCGTCGGTGGTGAGCTCCTGACAATTCCAATATTGACGCAGGTAATTTCCAAAACCTTCGTCAATCCCGGCGATATCGGGTTGGCCTGCGGGTCCTTGTTGACCGCTTAGCGCAAAGGTTGCGTAAAGTTTCGCCAATCCTTGCCGGTATGCCTCAGGGCTATCATAGACATCGGCAGAGGTTACCAGATTTGGGTCAATGGGCTTTACGTCCAGATCGCCAACGCAGGAGGTCATGGCTAATGCGATGATCCCCGCTCCAAATAAATATTTATATGATTTCTTCATTCGATTTAAACTTTAAGATTAGTATGTCAAACTCACGCCAAGGAGAAATACACGTGGCCTTGGATAGATATTGTTATCAATACCAGGGTTCGATTGGACGATGCCATTCTGAAGTGTCGTGTTGTTAACTTCGGGATCCAGCCCGCTGTAATCGGTAATGATAAACGCATTTTGAACAGTGAAGCTCAGTCGCGCTTTCAGCTTCTTTGCCTGCAGCTGATCGAAGTTATATCCGATGCTGATGTTATCCATTTTGAAGAATGATGCGTCCTCCACAAAATGATCAGACCAGTATTGTGGATTTGCAAATTGTACTTTTTGCAGGTCTGTCAACACGTTGCCAAAGAAACCAGACTGCACATAAATGGACGAATACGTTGACCCCGATAGTATATTATTGTAAACATAGTTATCAAGGCTGAAGCGTCCGGAGAAAGCAAAGTCAATTTGCTTATACCGAACACTCGAGTTCAGGCCCATGAGCACATTGGGTGCGGGGCTATGGTAGTGATATTTGTTCAGGTTATTACTCGCAACAGAACCACCGCTCCCTGTCCTGTCGACGTACAGGCCTTCAATGGGAATGCCGTCGGTTCCATAGACCTGCTCAAACACAAAGAATGAATTTGCCGGGTAACCTACAGTATGAATCTGGATGTTATTCCCCACGCCGCCGGAAATTCCGCCGGTGTTCACGCCTACGTAACTGGGATCATCAGTCAGCGTAAGCTTTGTGATTTTGTTCTTATTGTGTGTTAAGTTGAAGCCTATGTTCCAGGTAAAGTCCGGTGTTTCTACAGGACGCGCATTCAGGGTGACTTCGATCCCTTTGTTCTCAAGATTACCCACATTGGTTGTGAGGTAGTTGGAAAAGTTACTGCCATTTGCGATTGGCACGTTGTTAATCAGGTCTTCAGTCTCGCGTTTGTAGACATCAACTGAAGCGGTCAACCGGTCATTGAAAAATCCAATGTCAAGACCCAAGTCATACGTTGTTGTCTCTTCCCATCTTATGTTAGCATCGTATGGATCGGGACGAAGCGTTGGCACAAATTGATTTCCGAATTGATACGACGCACCCCCTATGCTTTGGCGATACACTGGCAGATACGGATAATAGCCACCCGGAATATCCTGCTGGCCGGTCACGCCGTAACTTGCGCGTAATTTCAGATCTGATAAAACCGTGGCGGACGTCAGGAATTGCTCATCCTTAATACGCCAGGCAGCTGCCACTGCGGGGAAAAGGCCCCACCTGTTTTCTTCGGAGAACCTGGACGATCCATCATTCCGCAACGTGGCCGTTAACATGTATTTTCCGTTAAAGGTGTAGTTCACCCTGCCAAAGAAGGAAACCAGGAAGTTTTCATTAGCGAAGGCGGAATTGTCTCTCACGATCGGCGTCTCATCGCCACTTCGTTGATAGTTGGTACCGTCTCTTTCAAAGTGTTGCCACGAATATCCGGCTGTTACATCTACTTTGTGCTTGCCGAATTCTTTAAGGTAATTAAGGTAGAAGTCAAATACCTTTGACTGGTTCGTGCCGGTATAGTCGATCAGCTCGCCGGTTCCGGTGGTATAGTTTCGATAAATCCAGGCGCCTTCGGGCGCTGTATTGTTAATGCCTTTGCTGTCGGAGTAGTCAAGGCCCACGTTCACATTTGCTCTCAATGCCGGCAAAAAGGGCAACCGGTAATCCAGTTGGAGGGTTCCAATGGTACGGTTGACGTCAGAACGATTGTCGGTATACTCAAGTAAAGCCACGGGATTATTGATGCTGAACGTGTTGGGATTTCCGTTTGGATCCATCGAGCCGTCCGGAAGTGTTTGATCAAGATTGACCCAGGTGAAATACCCGCCATATCGTGTGTTGCCGTTCTGCACGGGTTGCGTTGGATCGAACGATACCGCTGCGCCCACAGCGCCGGTATTTCCAAAGTCGGTTTTGGAATTCACATATTTGACACTCGCATTTATCTTTAGATGGTCGTCAAGGAGAACAGGATTGAGGTTGAGGCTAAGCGTATTGCGCTTCATGTCGGTGGTTTTCAAAATACCTTCCTGATCCGTGTAGCCGTATGAAAACCGAAACGGGACTTTCTTGATCGAACCTGCAACATTTACGTTGTGGTCTTGCGAAAATGCATCCTGATAAATTTCGTCCTGCCAGTCGGTGTTCGCAGTTCCTTGCCGCGCGAGTGAAGCCTCATTGAGACCACTGACGCTGCCCGCCTCAACCAATTCTGCCGTTAACGCACGATATTCGTCGCCGTTCAAAACATCTATGAACTGTGTGGGCTTGCTGATAGAAAAAGTTCCGTTATAGTTGATTTGAGGTTTTCCCGCCTTGCCCTTTTTTGTGGTCACAATGATTACACCGTTCGAGGCGCGAGAACCATAGATCGCAGTAGCTGATGCATCCTTTAGCACTGTAAACGATTCGATATCATTTGGATTGATCGAAGCAAGGGGATTCGACATACCCTTCACCTCGGAGTTGTCAACCGGGAAACCATCAATAATAATTAATGGATCGTTGCTGGCAGTAACAGAAGAGCCGCCGCGAATCCGGATCGTTGATCCTGTACCGGGTGCACCGCTGTTGGAAATTACTTGTACGCCGGCGACGCGTCCCACGATCAGGTCCTGGGGAGAGTTTACAACCGAGCGGTTGAAATCTTTTGTTCCTATGGCCGTTACAGCACCCGTGAGGTCCTCCTTCTTTTGTTCACCATAGCCGATCACCACAACCTCGCCCAAGGTCGTAACGTCAGAGCCAAGTTTCACATCGAGCGTGGATTGATTTGCAACAGGTACCTCCTGCGTTGTAAAACCCACGAACGAAAAAACGAGCGTTGCATTTTCACCGGTGGAAATGGAATAGTCTCCGTTTACATCAGTAACGGTACCGTTAGTGGTCCCTTTTTCCAGGATACTGACGCCTGGCAATCCGGTTCCGTCCTCCAGGGACGTGACTTTGCCCGTAACCCGCGTCTGCGCCCAGGCGACGTTGATGCCGAGGAGCAAAAAGAGCAAAGCAAATGTTTTAGTTAGATAAAGTTTGATCATAAGAAAATTTAGGTTAGAAATATTTTTTTGCACGACCAGAATTCAATCGTTTGCGCACGGAAAGTACATAATCTGACGTATGTAAAACTGAAAATATGTCATAAAAATTCACGGAAACGAGATCGTAAACGAGGTCGCAATCGTTTGCGAAGTTGCGAAATAAATTGCGCTGCTGTTGCGGTGATTTAGATTAAGTTAGTTAAACTTGCACTATGAAGTACAATCAAGTAACCATTAAAGACATCGCCCGCGAATTGGGCATCTCTCCCTCAACAGTATCCAGAGCATTGAAAGATCATCCCGATATCAGTCCACAGACTAAAAAGGCTGTTAACGAGCTTGCGGAGAAACTGAACTACCAGCCGAACATTGTAGCGCTCAGCCTTCGTCAAAGTAAAACCAATACCCTGGGCGTTATTATTCCGGAGCTGGTCCACTTTTTCTTTTCAACGGTCATAAGCGGGATCGAAGATGTTGCGTATAGCGCGGGATACAATGTAATCATCACGCAGTCGAACGAATCCCTGCAACGCGAAAAGACGGATATCAAAGCTCTGTTTAACAGTCGTGTGGACGGTATGTTGATCTCTGTTTCCCGCGAAACCAACACCTTCGATCATATCGAAGGAATCCTAGCAAAAGGTGTTCCGATGGTATTTTTCGATCGCGTTTACGAAAATGCAAATTCCAGCATGGTGATCGTTGATGATTTAAGCGGCGCTAAAGAGGCAACTCACCACCTGATCGATCAGGGATGCAAGCGGATCGCCCACCTTGAAGGCCCTCCTAACCTAGGCATCACCAAACAACGGCTCGAAGGTTATATACAGGCCCTGAACGACGCGAACATACCCATCAACCAGGAACTTATTGTATCGTGTCCACTGGGAACCATCGAGGAAGGAAAGTCCGCAACGGAGAAGCTATTGAAAATGTCGGAGCCACCCGATGCGATCTTTGCAACCAACGACCCTGCCGCTATGGGAGCTATGCAAGCTATAAAAGAAGCCGGATTAAAAATACCCCAGGACATCGCCGTCGTCGGGTTCAGCAACTGGTTCTTTAGCGCACTGTTGGAGCCACCACTGACTTCGGTGGATCAGCCCGGATTCGAAATGGGACAGGAAGCGGCAAAGCTTCTAATACGTCAAATCGAATTTAAATCGAAAGACAACCTTGATCCAGTTCCGGAACGCAAAGTGTTAAAGACCCGTTTGATCGTTCGCGATTCTTCCCTGAAAAAAGGTAAATCAAAAAAATAAAAAAAATACGCGGCTAAAACCCGCGTATTTTTTTTCATGTTACCGCAATCGATAACTGCACTTTTATTGTACCCACCTTTGGATTACAGTGGCCAATTAAGTTTACTTGAAAGTTATTGAGTTTTTGACATGGTAAAATATTTCAACTCGTCTCTGAGTAACAGCTTAGGTAATCTTATAACCTGGAACCAACAGCAAGCTGGTATTACGGGTGAAACCTCCAATGGAAAATTTCGGATCTTGATCTACAGCGATCATACCATCCGAATTCAAATAACAAAGCATGACGAATTTGAGGACTTCTCATATGCCGTCATTGTGTCGCCCGAATACCCGGAATTTACGGTCATTGATCAACCTGAAAACATGGTGATAAAGACCGCCAAGGTCGTTCTCACCATAACAAAATTTCCGCTTCGATTCAGCTTTTACACCCATCATGACCAGCTCATCAACGAAGACGACGCCTTCGGAACAAGCTGGAATGGTGAGCAGGTGACGACGTATAAAAAACTTCAGGAAGGTGAGAGATTTATCGGACTAGGAGAAAAAACGGGACCCCTGGACCGGCGGGGACACGGCTACGAAAACTATAACACCGATAATTTTGCATACTCACCCAATGCTGATCCGCTATATTGTTCAATTCCCTTTTACATAGGAATACACCATAATCTCAGCTATGGGATATTTTTTGACAACACCTACAAAACCTTTTTTAATTTCGGAGCGTCGAACAACCGATTTGCCAGCTTTTCCGCCGACACGGGTGAAATGAATTATTACTTCATCTTCGATCATTCGGTTGCTGGTATCATAAGGCATTATACAAGTCTCACCGGAAGAATGGAAATGCCTCCCCTGTGGAGCCTCGGATACCAACAATGCCGCTATAGCTACTATCCCGATAAGGAAGTGCTTATCGCCGCCAATACCTTCCGCGATAAAGACATTCCCGCAGATGTAATCGTGCTCGACATTCACTACATGGAGTCGTATAAAATATTTACATGGAGCAAACGCGATTTTCCCGATCCGAAGGCATTGCTGATTAAGCTGAAGGAACTCGGCTTTCACGTAGTTGTCATATGCGATCCCGGCATCAAAATTGAAAATGGGTATAAAGCATTTGAGGATGGATTGAAGGACGATGTTTTTATAAAGTATCCCGATGGCAGTAACTACGCGGGCCAGGTATGGCCCGGGTGGTGCAATTTTCCGGACTTTACAAACCCGAAAGCCCGCCGGTGGTGGCAGGAGCAAATCGAAGAATATATCAACGTAGGGGTTACTGGTCTTTGGAATGACATGAACGAAATTGCTACCTGGGGGAACATGTTGCCCGAAAACATAGAAATGGAATTCGAAGGGAACAAAAGTTCCATAAGGCGCGGCAGAAATATCTATGGCATGCAAATGGCCCGGAGCAGTTACGAAGGAGCCAAGGCGTTGATGAAAAATCACCGGCCCTTTAACTTAACACGCTCGGGATTTTCCGGTGTTCAACGTTACTCCGCCGTCTGGACCGGCGATAATGTTGCCTATGACGAACACATGCTATTAGGGGTTCGTTTGGTCTCCAGCATGGGAATTTCCGGAATAGCCTTTGCCGGCTATGATGTCGGTGGCTTTGTTGGTGACGCCAGCACAAAACTTTTTGCCCGCTGGATCTCGATAGGAGCTTTCTCCCCATTCTTCCGGGGCCACTCTATGATCAACAGCCGAGATTCGGAACCTTGGTCGTATGGTGAAGAGGTTGAACAGATCTCCAGAAATTATATTAAGTTCCGGTATCAGCTACTCCCCTATATCTACTCCCTGTTTTACGAAGCGGCACAGACCGGCATGCCTGTCCAGCGATCGTTAGCAATTGACTATACGCACGATCATAAAGTATACAACGGACTTTACCATAATCAATATCTATTTGGGCCCTACTTCCTTATCGCCCCTGTTGACAGTTCCAAAGACCTGGTAAGAGTGTACCTTCCCGAAGGACAATGGTATTACTTATACGACGGGCGAAGGTATTCCGGAAACACGGAAATCATTATGGACTGCCCGCTACACAGGCTGCCGGTATTCGTAAAGGCCGGCGCAATTGTTCCCATGCAGCCCATCAAGGCGCATACCGGGGAGAAAACCCATACCACGATCCTGCACATCTACACGGGTGATTCATCCTCGTTCCAGTTTTACGAGGATGATGGAGTCACTTATGACTACCAAAAAGACAATTTTGCGCTGCGAACCATTTCTCACGACCATCGCGCACGAAGCATTTCGATCTCTGCAGTGCAGGGAAAATTTACCCCGACGGCAAAAAGGTTCAAACTTGTGTTTCATGGCCTGGATGAGCATACACGACGTGTAATTATCAACGGCAACGAACTCTCGCTGCAACGCGACGTTAACATGTCGTTTGTAGCGCTGGAAAAATTCGACCCTATTCATGATCCGGAGCCCGCGCCCCAGCAACAGGTTCACACTGTGGACTTCGACTATGCAAAGGAGGAGATCCTGGTGCAGTTCTAACAGCGATCCATCCCAATACTTTCGGGGATCCCAAATACTTTCTGCCATTCTAAAGTCACACTGGCTAATGTAAGCGAACTGCCACTCATCGCCACTCCCTTCAGGAACGTAGCCCATGCGTGGGCTTGATAAATGTCCTCGAGGACTAAGGGGCCGTATAACATAATGGTAACGAAAAGAATGTAAATGCCCATTATCACAGAAACCATAAAGACGCGGTATCTCAAGACGATGGCTGTCGCCGCAGCAATAAATGCTATACCACTCACGTAAACCCAAAACAGTTCCCCTGGAATATCACCGTACTCGGCCCCAACAATAAAAACCAACTTTTGCTGGATGAAAAGCTCAAGGCCAAAAACTGTAAATGAGATCGCCATAAAAACTGGACTTACTCTTGCACCCCAATGCGAAAATTTTTCCAAAAAGGACTTTTCCGACTCGGTCACTGACAACAGAAAGGCGCCCGAGGCAAAAACTAATGCATTGAATGTGTTCAGGAACTCACTGTTACTGTGGAATTCAAAAATGCGAGGTATATGAAGGATCAATATCCAGGTCGAGATCATCAATCCTAATAATGTGGAAGTTACCCTGGTCAAAACATGGAAGACAATTCCAAGCCCTGAAGCAAAAAGGGCAACACCTGCGAAATAGGTCCAGAATAATCGCCAGGGCATCCAGGCGGGAACAAGCTGAACAACGAAATCACTGTAAAGAAAGTGTTGAATCCCAAAAACCATCATTGGAATTCCTAAAAAGTAGCGGCCAACTTTTGTAATTTTATCGAGGGTTGTCATTGTTCTCCGAAATTGGCCAGAAAGCTAGTGTGTGACGCCTTCGAGAGCGAAACAATTTCAAACAAGTTGGTACAAGGTAAAACATCTTGAAGAGAGGGTTTACCTTTACAGAAATCGCGATTCGTTATGCTTACCGACGACATTCTTCTATCCAAGGCAAAAAAATTAATAGAAGCCAAAATTAATTGGGGTGATAGCAATGACTGGAATAATCAGGACTTTGTTGCGCTAAGCGAAAAAATTCAGGAACAACTTAACATTCCCTTAAGCCATGTTACGCTTAAACGAATTTGGGGCAAGGTGAAATACGATAGTCTTCCCAATACGCATACGCTCAACACGCTGGTTCAATTTGTCGGTTTCGAAAATTGGCGGGACTTTAAGATCCAGCAAGGAAATGTTCAATCGAAATCGGAAGATTCGCCTGTTTCTCAAAGTTCGCTTTTGAACGTCAATCGTCCCCGTATCAGCAAACAATTTTTTAGATTGATTGATGTGGTTAGTACAGTCATTGTGCTTGCGGGATGTATCACGATATTTGTGCAGGCAAAAAAGTCGCAGTTAGACCCAGCTGATTATTCATTCAGCAGCAAGAAAGTTGTGTCAGTCGGTGTTCCCAACACCGTTATTTTTGATTATGACGCTTCCAAGTCACCTTCCGACATTGTTATCATACAACAGTCGTGGGATACCAAACTACGGACAAACGTTTCTAAGAAAGACCGCCAGCATACTTCTATTTATTATTTCCCGGAATATTACAGGGCTAAACTGATCGTGGGCAACCAGGTCGTAAAGGAACACCATCTGTTTATCAAGTCCGACGGTTGGCTTACTGCTGTCAATACCTCACCGGTGCCGGTCTATTTTAAGAAGGAAGACACATTCGTGGATGGCAAGATGGCACTCTCCATTGAAAAGATAAGATCACAAAACATCGCACTTCAACCCGATATACGTACAACATTGTATGCCAATGTCCGGGAGTTCGGAGAAATTTATACGAATGACTTTACTTTCGAAACCAGGCTGAAAAATGATTACAAGGAGGGGTCATCGATGTGCCAAAAGACGAATATCTTTCTCCTGGCTGACGAAGCCTGGGTGGGTATTCCCCTGTGTGCAAAAGGATGTGTCTCCAATGCGGAATTATTTTTTGCAGGCACTTACATTTCCGGAAAGAAAAAGGACCTATCTGCGTTCGGCACGGATTTCACGGATTTCATAAATGTAAAAATCGTTTCGGCAGGCGATAAGGCTAAAATTTTTATCGACGACGTATTGTCGTACGAAATAGCGGTTAAGAAGCGGTCGAAAATTATCGGCATCTACTACACATTCGAAGGAACGGGTTCGGTTGATTTTGTCAAATTAAGCAGCAAGCATGCGTCCTTTGAAGACCAGTTCAACTGATCGTCCGCGGGTTTAGATTCCTTCATCGGATGAAGCCCACATCGGCAGCATATTCACCGTATTTTTCAATTGCCTGTTTAGTTTCAATTTGATTATTTGCGATCAGAAGCTCAAGCATCTCAAGCTTGGCCTCGCAGGCCTGCGCTTTAGCAAGCCGGTTGGATATGTCGTGATTGCTTCGCAACGTTGTGGCTATTGTTGCCGACATTGTTGACAAAGAAGCTCCGATACAGAGAAGCTGCCAGACAGGCAACGACGGTTGCGTTGCAGCTTTGATACTTTCAATAGCACCCGCGCCCCCAATGGCGGGTATGCCTGCCAAAGCGGTACCCAGCACTCCGCAGACAATGGCTATGTTAACCAAAATACGGTTGCGAGGCTCGTGTTTTACAATAAAAGAATGAACGCTATTTCTTTTGGAAATGATCTTTTGTAACAATTCTTCCATGATAAGAGAGGTTTACTGTTGAAGATTGAAATACAACCTGAATTAAATTTACATTTAAATCTTCAACACTCTTCTGGGACGCTGCTATATTATTGCGTCCTTTTCATGGGGAATACTTGGGCGCGGTGCTTACCATCGATCAATCCGGAAATTTCTGCAACAATTGAATCCGATGAAACAAGTTGGTAGGAAATTTTCTGGGGAAAGTCGTGGTCCGCGTTTTCAAACACTATTTTGCCCGGCTCCGACAAAGTCAATCTAAAGGATACGGGCTGATTGTCATTTTGTCCCTGAACTATAGGAATGTACAAGACCTCGCCGTTCCGCTCTTCAAGTTGGATCGTTTCAGAGGAAACAGTGTCAACTCCGACAATTGAATAACTTCGCCCGATGTAGGTAGAATCATCATATTTTTTCCATGCCTCAAAATCACGACGGTCTTTAACCGAATTAGACCATGTACCAATAAGCCAGTTTGAGTCTGCAATTCTTAAGGGCGCCTCGGAGGCCGTTGTTTTTTTATCGCTGCACGCGATGAATGTCAGGCTGAATGCTAAAAGGAATATATTTTTCATAACACGAACTAAACGAAGCAAACATAACTGTAACGGTACGAGAAAAACTTGTAAAAATGCGACACTGCTAAAACAAGGCAAGAAATTTTGCAAACTGCAGGTCGGTTTTAAAGTATTGTCTTGGGTTAAGTCCCGTAAATTCTTTAAAATCTTTTGTGAAATGTGATTGGTCATAAAACCCATGTGCGTATGCAACTGATGTTAACGAATTGGCCGACGCATTTTCGATAAGCTGCAGTGTGCGCTGAAATCTTATAATCCGTGTAAACAGTTTAGGACTTAAGCCGACACTCGCCGTAAATTTCCGTTCGAGCTGTCGACGGCCCAGATTGACTTCTTCGGAAAGCGATTCGACAGGTATAGAACTCTCGGAATTCAGAATTAGGTTGACGCAATGATCAATGGCATTCTGAGACCGGTCGTAGGTCTTTAATAGTCTGAGGAAGAACTCTTCAATAACATGGATACGCAAACTGGTGGAACGTGCGCCCAACATTTTTTCCTCTAAGGTCAGGCCATCCACGCCCCAAAGATCTTCGAGGCTAATGCTGCGCTCCGCCAGTTCATCCATATCTGATCTTAAAAACGCATACGCTCCGCCGGGCAGAAAGCGAACGCTAAACACGCCCACCCTACCGGTAGGTTCAAGGTCAATAAAGCGCTTAATCTGACCGTGCAGAAAACTCCTTGGTTGAATAAACACTCCGGCTTTGTCGTCGTATTTTTTAAACAGGTCACCATAGTGAAAGACCAGCTCCATACTTCCGTCGGGAAAAATCCTTTCGCGGTTTGCAACCTGCATTTCACAATCGTCTTCCAGTGTCCAATAGCATTTGATATATTTCGAAAGAAGACTCGACGGCGTGTAACTGCAATATTGCATATATAGAATTGATAACTAATATAGAAAAAGTCTCAATCTGTTTTCATGAGTTCAAGAAAGGGATCACAATGCTCTTGCTGACCGAGAATCGGTGAGTACCTGGTCATGTTTGAGAATCTTGCGCCTTTGCTTCCCATAGATCCTTTCTTTGGCCTGCGACCAATGAATCACCCAACTACGCGACAAAAGACCCCTTAAGATCGGCCCGCTTTTCGATAAATTTTGGGTTTCCTTGGGAAATGCTGTTGTGAAATTTAACTACGACATTGTTGTTTGTAAAAACAAATGTCAGTCCGTTGGTATGGCATGATTCAGTTAAGCGCCAGGTCATGAGCAAAGTATTATCGTCAAGCCAGCTTACGCTTCCAGCGATGGAGGTTGTGACGTCCATTCTGCCAACTACAGGAAACGGCGTTCCCGTTTTTTCATTCCGCTGCTCAATCCACTTGTTTATACCACAACTGACGCGCTGCACCCCTTTATTGCTGGTTATGGTAAAAAGGCAATTATCATTTCCGAAATCCAGACGAATTTTTTCAGCCATGAATTCATTTAGCGCTAATATAAAATCCTTGCCCGAAATGATTGCTGCAACTGGTGATGACGGCTTGTTCAGGGGAGGCTGGAGGCTAAGCTTGCTTAGAGTTTGTTTCAGATCATTTTGGTGCTTCGGATCGGCGGGCAGCATTGACCGCGATTTGTCCATCGAGGGTAACAAGTACGTCCAGACCAAATCCATGGACTTTTGCATGGAGAAACTTTCTCCTGTTATCGCGATAACGGCATTGTAGTCCGGCATGACCATACAAAATTGGCCAAATGCGCCATCCGCCCGATACCCGCCCGGCCTGCAGCGCCAAAATTGAAAGCCATAACCCTGGGCCCAGTCGTCTTCCTCGCGGGGTCTTGAAGGATTGCTGGAGTTCGAAATAATCTGAGCGCGGGTGGCCTCCTCAATCCATTCTGATGATAGGATCTGTTGTCCCTTCCAGTTGCCCTTTTGCAAATAAAACTGTCCAAATTTTGCAATGTCTTCTGTCTTCACGCGAAGTCCGTACCCGCCGGTGTTTATACCTTGGGGATCCGTCTCCCAGTATTCCCCTTCGATGCCAAGCGGATCAAAAAATCGCGGACGCAAATACTGTAGCAACGTTTGTCCGGTGACCTTTTGCACGATGGCAGAAAGAATGTAAGTCGCACCAGTGTTGTAGAGAAAAAATGTTCCTGGTTCTCGATCAACCGGCTGGGTTAAGAATGTCCTGACCCACGTGTCCTTCCCATGTCGCATAGGTTGAATAGTATCCTTGACGTGCCCGGTGGACATCGTAAGCAAGTGTTTCACTTTCATTGCCTCCAGATTTGCATCAGGTTGTTCAGGAGCATCAGATGGAAAGAATGAAATGACAGTATCCTCAATGTTTAACTTTCCTTCGCCGACGGCAAGTCCCACGGCCGTTGACGTAAAACTTTTGCTGAGCGAATAGAGCGTATGCCGTAAAGTTGGCCTATAAGGAGACCACCAGCCTTCGGCTATCACATATCCATTGCGAACGACCATTAAGCTGTGAAATTCTATGTTGCTTTTTGCTACCTCATCCAGGAAAAAATTTAGCGTGGAAGAGGAAGTGCCCTGTTCCTCCGGAGAGCTTCGCGGCAAAGCGGAACTGCCATAATCACCAAAATATCTTGGCGCTGCAGACAGATATGCAAGCCCCGCCGCGCTAATACCAACTTGCTTTAAAAACGATCTTCTGTTAAAAATCATGATCAGCGTTTATCGATTCCACTTCCCCTTTATAGGCTCGGCAACTAATTTTCATAAAATGCGTTACACTTCTTTGCAGTTTTTGACAAACGGTAGGGTTAACTTAGGAAAGAAAAAGTGTCGGCGTCCTTAGCGTTGTAACTATCCCGGTGGATTGGCGTCTCATTTATTTGTATTGTCCCAATATTGATTATGGCCACCCTCTCACAAGCATCAAACCTACTACAACCACGCATAACCGTCATTGACGCATTGCGGGGATTCACGTTGCTAGGAATTATTGTAACCCACATGGTTGAGCAATATTACGCAGGGCCGATTCCGGAGAAGTACTCTGTTCAAGGAAGTGTTCTTGATATAACGGCATCGGCATTTTGCATGATTCTTATAACAGGTAAATTTTACGCTATCTTTTCATTCCTGTTTGGACTCAGCTTTTATATTCAATTTTCCAAATCAAAGGCAGATGTTCCTTTTTTATTGCGGTTTTCATGGCGCCTGATCATTTTATTTATGATTGGCTTCGTTCACCATCTGCACTATCGCGGTGATATTCTCACAATTTATGCGATGATGGGGTTCGTTCTCCTCATCGCCAATCGCCTACCTGATAAATATCTTCTGATTGTAAGCCTGCTTCTGATTTTTGACACACCTGGGGTACTGACGCGAATAATTGGTTTGGTCGGAAATGATCCGGCTGTAAATGAATTTATCAGACAAGATCAGGCTAAGGCAATCAGTTACTACGAAACATTCAAATTCGGAACATATGTAGACCTTTTGAAGGCAAACTTTCAAAGCTTTGATTTGAAAATGGACTTTCAACTTTGGTCCGGGCGAATCTACATGACGCCAGGGCTATTTTTGTTAGGGCTATACGCTGGAAGAAAAAAGTTTTTTGAGGAGATACCTGCTCATATCAGCATCATAAGAAAAATTCTTAAAAATGCTGCATGGGGATTATTGGCCACCGTGCTTGGGGGTGTTGTGTTTTTCATCATGGCGAACGATATTACTGGAGGGCTTTCAGAGGATGCTAACATGTTGGCGGGGCTGACAATTTTTGATATACTCGGAATATTTCAGGCCGCCATTTATGTCACAGGCTTTGTTCTTTTATTTCAAAAAGACAAATGGAGATGGAGACTTATGCAATTTTACGACGCTGGCCGTATGGGATTGACAACGTACTTGATGCAGGCCTTTTTTGGCATAGTGATTTTTTCAACGATTGGGCTTGGACTGCTTGGTGAAATTGGGGCAGCTGTATCCTTCGTTCTTGCAGTAATCATTTTTACCATTCAAGTTCTTATTGGTAAATTTTGGATGAAGTATTTTTACTATGGACCGGTCGAGTGGCTGTGGCGCAGCCTGACCAGTTTTAAAATACAACCTTTAATAAAGGCTAGAAATAATCCGCTCATTGTGGCTTAAAAAGATCGCTGGAAGATTATTGTTATACTGATTACTAGTCATGAGTAAAAAAAGCGTTTCAATCGATGAGTACATCAACGCTGCGCAGCCTTTTGCTCAACCTATTTTAGTTCACCTGCGAAAGCTTGTGCATAAGGCTTGCCCAGAGGTAGAAGAATCCATTAAGTGGGGCTTTCCTCACTTCGGGTATAAAGGTGTTATGTGCAGCATGGCAGCCTTCAAAAATCATTGCAGCTTTGGGTTCTGGAAGAGTTCGCTCATGACGGATAAAGAACGTGTCATGCAGGTCAAAGATCGTGAGGCAATGGGCAACTTTCACCGAATAGCCAGTTTGACCGACCTTCCCTCCGACCGGATATTGGTTGCATATATAAAGGAAGCTAAGAAATTGAATGAAGAGAATGTAAAGCTTCCGCCGCGAAAAAAGACCACCGCCGCTAATATCCAGGTGCCCGCCTTTTTTTTGAAAGCCCTCAGGCACAACAAAGCAGCATGGAAATTTTTCGACAAATTTAGTTTAAGCAATAAGAAAGAATATATTGTATGGATCGAAGGTGCTAAAACTGAAGCTACTCGGGAAAAGCGAATCGCGACAGCACTCGAGTGGATCTCTGAAGGGAAGAGCAGAAATTGGAAATACATGAAAAGTTAGCTGCCCGTGATCGTTAAGTCATACCATGCGCGCGAGAAACCTATCCAATATGTCGTTAAACTCTCCAGGTTTATCGAGCTGTGTCCAATGACTGGTTCCCTCAATTAATTCAGTAGACAGACTGGGAACTTGGCTTGCCAATGAATTTGGTTGCTTGAGTTCGGTCGCTGTTGAAATGATTAATTTGGGCCCGGCGAATCGGAGGAGTTTTTCAATCGGATCAAATTCAAATAGAGATTTTATAATGGCAGTGGATGTTTCTCTCGATAACAAGTTTACACCCTTACTAACTTTTTCTGCAACCCGAGGTGTTGCGTCGGTCACCAACCTATCCATATAATCCTTCATAACCTTTTCGTAGGCCTCCGATTGAAGCGATGCTACGACCGGCCTGGAGATCTCATCCGGGGTTTTGCCAGGCGTGCCAGCCAAAACCATTGCCAACACCCGTTGTGGATGTGAATCCGCATATGCGATATTGGCCGAACCTCCCATGCTATGGCCCACCAGGACGAACTTGTCGATATCCAATTCGTCAGCTACCGCCACAATATCATTTGCAAGTGCTTCAGCAGTATATTTCAATTGCTCCGGCTTCGCAGAGCTGCCGTGTCCACGAAAATCAAACGCAATTGCCCGGTGCCGGGATCTTAAATGGGACAGCTGATGTATCCAATGAGAGCTGTCCCCTCCGAAAGAATGCGTAAAAATAATCGTCGGATATCCACTTCCGCCATCATCCACGAAGAGCGACCCTGCCTCCCCTTTCAGCTTACGTCCTTCTACCGTTGCATGATCCATAGCCGTTCCGTTATGGTGTCAAAACCAAAACCTGGCGCGTATACGCCAGGTTTAAAGGTTCGTGTTATATTGTGTTCAAAAGTCTACCTGTTGCCGCGGGCTAGATTAAGTGCGACGTAGATTTGTCCAACTGAATTGCGGGCGCCACCTAGAATTCTTTTTGCTCCTTCACTTCTGGCTATTTCATTCAGTCCATAATTGTAACGGGCACCAACTTGCACATCACCAAAATTAAACCCGACACCCCCAACAAGACCATAGTCCCAATTGTCAAAGTTGTCGCGATCAAGCTGTCTGAAATCGTCTCCCAAATCTCCGTCAGTGTCAATATTCGCTCCAACAAGGTAAGCCCAGTATGCACCTGCATGTATTTCCGCAGCATTACCTAACTTGAATACCGCAAGAACGGGTACGTCGAGATAACTTAAATTCAGTTTTGTCTCCTGGTCAATGATCCCAAAATCCGTTATTACCTTGTTCCCCTTGGTAGAATAGTTTAATTCGGGTTGAATAGCGAATCCCTCGTTAACAAAAAGTTGACCATATACACCAGCGTGAAATCCGTACCGGGCATCCTTATTGTTCACTTCGTCTGTAATGATGTTACTGGCATTTAGTCCACCCTTGATACCAGCCCGTGCTCTGGGGCGAGGTCCCTCGGTGTCATCATCTCTGTCAATGTTCGTTGAAGTGGTTTCTGTTTGTGTTTGTACGGTCGTTTCTGTTGTTGTCTCATTTTGCGCATTTACCTGAAAAGTCAAAAGCACAACCCCCGCCATAGTCGCTAAAGAGAGCATCAAGTGTTTCGTGAAATTTAATTTCATCGGATTCATAAATTTTAGTTTTTGTTAAACATACCGATGTGACCTGATGAAAGAACATGCCACCTTTTAAAAAAGGGCATTTAAAAGGGAGAAACAATTGTCTATACAGTGTATTGTCGCAATACAAGTCAAAATAACAATTTCCCAGCATTGGAATATTGTGAACTTCTTCAACATGGTGTGGACAATTTTCAGCGATTAAGTATCTTTTCTTTGTTACTTTTACCTCATGCGTCAATTGGTTGCTATTCTATTTGCGGACATGACGGGGTATACGGCCCTTATGCAAGAGAATGAAGTTCTTGCAAAATCGAAACGAAAGCGGCTTAAGGAAGTCCTGGACGCAACCATCGAAAAACACAATGGCAAAATCTTACAATACTACGGCGACGGGTCGTTAAGCATTTTTAAGAGCGCAATTGACGCCGTCAATTGCGCGATCGACATCCAGCACCAGTTGTTGCAAAATCCACGGGTCGATCTCCGGATTGGAATTCACACCGGTGATGTCAGCGTCGAGGATGACGCAATTTACGGTGACGGTGTAAACCTGGCCTCACGAATTGAGTCGCTCGCGGTTCCCGGCAGTGCTTTTATTTCTGAAAAAGTTTACGACGAGATCAAGAACCAAGAACACATTCATGCTAAAGAGGTAGGCTTTTTTGAATTGAAAAACGTCAAGCACCCTGTCCGCGTATATGCCATCACTAACGACGGAATGATTGTTCCAACACGGGGAGAACTCACAGGTAAGACGAGACAGCCTTCTAATCGATTGGCGGTGCTCCCCTTCGTCAATATGAGCGCCGATCCGGAAAATGAATTCTTTAGTGACGGCATTACCGAAGAATTACTCAACGCGCTGACGAAGGTGGATGGACTTCAGGTTACCTCGCGGACGTCAGCTTTTGCTTTCAAAGGGAAGAACGACGACATACGTGAAATCGGGATCAGGCTGAACGTAGATAAAATTCTTGAGGGAAGCGTGCGAAAATCCGGAAATCGTGTGCGCATAACAGCACAGTTGATCAATGCAGCTGACGGCTACCACATCTGGAGCGAAAACTACGACCGCGATCTCAACGATATTTTCGCCGTCCAAGACGAAATAAGCGCCATCATCACGAACCGGCTCCGGCAGAACTTCGCAACATCGCTACAGAATTCACCTTTAGTTAAAGCTCCCACAAAAAATCTGGAGGCGTACACACAGTATCTGAAGGCGCTGCACTACTGGAACAAGGTCACACCTGCCGATACGCGGAAAGCCATTGCCTGTTTTGAAAAGGCAATTGAACTTGAGCCCGACTACGCCCAAGCTTATGCAATGTGCGCTGGCGCATACAGCAACCTTGGCGCTACCGGACAAATGCTTCCACAACAGGCATTCAAAATCGTTTCGCGATATGCCGATAAAGCGTTGTCGCTGGACAATACAGTAGCGGAGGGACACATTGCAAAAGCCGGCCTCTACTTGCTGTATGAGTGGAAATGGAATGAAAGTTATAACGCCTTGCAAAGGGCAATTAAGCTCAATCCCAGCGCCACTGCAGCCTATCAATTGCTGGGATTCTACTATATTATCAAAGGGCAGAAGGAAGAAGCGGTAAAAATTATGGAAGAAGCCGTGCGGATCGATCCGCTTTCTCCAATTATGAACCAATTTCTTGGAAACGCCTACATCTTCGCCGAGCGTTATGATGATGCTATAAAAAAAGCAGACATGTTACTTGAAATGAATCCCGAGATGAGAATAAGTATTGAGTTAAAGGCGTGGGCTACGGGAATGAAGGGTGACTGGCATAACGCGTTAAAGCTTTTTCAGGAAGTTCATCGCCTGACGAACCATCCTCTTAAGGGGTTGATGGGCGTTGGTTATGCATACGCCATGTTGGGTCAAACCGACAAGGCGTTGGAATGCATTGAAAAATTAGAACGTCGTCAACGTGAAGACCCCAGCTCTGTGATCGATCCAGATCTCGTTGGTATCTGGTATGCCCTGGGAGATGTGGACAAAACATTTTATCACATCAGTCAATGCGTGGAAAAACGAACTGCGCCCGTCGACTATTTTTTACAGTACCCGGTTTTTAAAGAGCTTGCCAAAGATCCCAGATATGAAGTATTACGAACGAAATCGCCCGCGGAAGCAAGCTGATCATTTAAGTTCAATTAGACATTTTACGCTCTCGTACAAATGCCGCCGGATTGCCAGCGTAAATACCCCACGCTTCTAAATCTTTAGTTGCTACCGAGTTCACGGTAAGAATTGAATGGGACTTACAGGTTACGGACGGGCAGACCACGGATTGCGCTCCTACCCACACGCCATCCTCCAACACAATTTTGCCTAACCTATAGGGAAAGCTACTTTTTGTGTAATCATGGTTCCCCGTTAATAACATAGCTCCTTGTGAAATGCTAACGTTATTTCCAATCGAGACATCTTCAAGGTTATCGATCCAAACGGACTCTCCTATCCAGCAGTGTTCTCCGATACTAAGCCGCCAAGGATTCTTAATGCGCACGTTGGTTTTTATAACTAGTCCCCTCCCTACTTTTGCGCCAAATAGTCTAAGTAAACCAAGCTTCAACTTGTATGGCCAGGGCAAGGAGCTGTTGAAGACATAATAGTTCACGAAATACCATATTATGACTTTCAGGGCAGGGCCTGCCTTATAATCTCCCACATCAAATTTTGAAAGGTCAGTATGCATTTTCATTTACTTTTGAAGAGTCAGCATGTTGGATCGTTATTGATAGCCTTCAGCATGCGCTGAGAAGCGTATTCAATAGAAAAATTTTTCTCGAACGCCGTCCGCGCTGCCAGCCCCATGGCAAAACGTGCCTCCGCTGATAATGCGCGCCACCGCTTCAGCAATTCATGCGTTCCCTTCAGTGAATCCTCCGCTATGATGCCACCTCCTGCCGATTCAATTTCACGCCAGATGTTGACCTGATTGGATATCAAAACAGGTTTTGCACAGGCTAACGCTTCTACTACAGCAATTCCAAAATTCTCCTGGTGACTGGGCAGTATAAACGCATCACATCCATAAAACGCTCCCCATTTCGACTCCCCGGACAACATGCCTGGGAACAGTATCGAATCTTTTAAGTCAGACTCCGCAACGAGCTTCTGCATCGATTGCCCATATGGTGAATCCAAGCCTGGCCCCGCTACAATTAGCACTGGCAATTCTTCGCCGGCATTCCGGATATTTTTAAATGCACCAATGTATGCCTTGAGGAGAAGATCCACACCTTTTTTTTCATGGATGCGGCTCAAGAATAATATATATGGCCTATTGCCAACCGTTCTACATTTATCCAGGAATGCACTGCGCATCGGCTCATTGAACGGCGGGGGTTCCTCTACTCCTAACCCAACCACGCACTCCTTGACTGGATGGTACGGCCGAAACGGCTGCCTTGCGAGCTGCTTTTCCTCTTCACAGGTAAACAACAATGCATCGGCGTTATTAATAACTTTTCCTTCGATCAGCTTCCAGTACAGGATATTTCGTATGGCTTTAAGACGGCGTCCTGATGCTTTTTGAAAGTATGGATCCAGCATGCCGTGAGGCATGACCAACAGCCGCGGATTGGGTTGCGACCTTTTTTTTAAATCGCTTATAAGCTTGCGTGTAGCATGACCGGGATATTGCCAAAGGCCGTGCACTAAAACGGCATCAAATCTGCCAATATTTTGTCTTAACCATGGCGTAAATTGCGAACTGTAACTCCAGGCACCTTTAGAAGGTCCAACTGCAAAAATCTTGAAAGGGTCTTTTTCAATAAAATCCGCATTTGGATCGTCGGTGCTAACCACCTCACTGTCCACGCCAAGATCCTGCAATCCCGGAACCAGGTTCCTTACGGCCTGACTGGTGCCCCCATGAGCAGGGTCCATGCTATTTATTACGTGAAGGAGCTTCATTGATCTTCGTCCTGGAATATTTTACTTAAATTTTATTACAACCATAGAAA
>DASUTP010000681.1:0-17004 GCA_036374515.1 Chryseolinea sp.
CAAAGTGAAACATATTGCGCCCTTTGTTCATTTGATCCATTCCGTAGACAGCCGCGGCTTATTGGAGGAAATCAACAAACAGGCAACCAAAGTAAACCGGAAAATCGCCTGTCTGCTTCAGATCCATATCGCGGAAGAGGAATCAAAGTTTGGATTTTCCGAGGCGGAAGCGCTGGAATTGCTGGCTTCCGACGTCGTGAAAAAGCTTGACCGGGTATCGATCGTCGGTCTGATGGGCATGGCTACCTTTACCAGCGACGAGGATCAGGTGCGAAAGGAATTCAAGGGATTGAAGAAACTTTTTGAAAAACTCAAAGCAGGACCTCTTCCCGCAAATGTTGCCATGACAGAGCTTTCTATGGGAATGAGTGGCGACTACCAGGTCGCCATCGAAGAGGGCAGTACGATGATAAGGGTTGGATCGGCTATTTTCGGCGAACGCGCGTAACAAAACAATTTATGAACAAACGTATATCCCTTTTGACGGGCGCCCTTATGGGAGGACTTGCAGTGATGACCGGGGCGTTCGGCGCACATGCACTAAAGCAATTCCTAGCTGACATGGGACGTGAGAGCACCTTTGAACTGGCCGTCCGGTATCAATTCTATCACGCCCTGGCGCTACTGGCTACGGGCATCCTGATGGGCGAGCCGGCTCCAAAGGGCCTGCGGTTCAGCAGCCTGTTTTTCACCCTTGGAATAATCTTCTTTTCAGGTAGCTTGTACGTGTTGTGTTTTACAGGAATCCGGGTGATGGGTGCTGTCACGCCGTTTGGCGGCGTATTCTTTATTTTAGGCTGGACGTTGCTCGCCGTAGGGGTATACAAAAAATAAAAGCCTCGCAAAGAGGCTTTCTATTGTTCAGGCAGGCAATATTTATTGCGTTTGGCCTTTCTTTTCAAGTACGTTCGTTGTGAACGAAATTTGCGCGCCATCCGCGTTTACTGCGTTAGAGACAATGGTCACAACCTTATTTTGTTTGCCCATTTTACCGGCGCTGTTAAAGGCAATCGTCAGTTCACCTTTTCCACCAGGCATGATTGGATCGCGTGGCCATCCTTTTGGCACCGTACACCCGCAAGTAACCTGCACGTTGGTGATAATAAGAGGTTCAGTGCCCGTATTGGCAAATTCAAACGTCTCTTCTACCTTGTCGCCCTGAAAAATATCGCCAAAATCATGGGTCTTTTTCTCGAAGGTAATTACAGGTCCAGCCTGATTGGCCGGTTGTTGCGCAAATCCTTGTGCTACAAAACCAAGCACAACGATCATTAAAAAATATTTCTTCATACCTTAATTTTTTTCAAATTTAAAACCTTCATTCAACAATTTTGCCAGAAATATCAATTTTCTGTCCGGCTAAACGTGACTTTCTCTTCGATCTCGAATTAAAACCAACGGTAACCCACAATGACTCCCGAAATCGCCGAAATCTATGGAAACAAGGTCAGGCTGCGGGTCTGTGGTCTTTGTTGGGACGGAGACACCCTTCTCCTGGTTAAGCATCAAATGGGTGATAATGCCCTTTGGGCGCCGCCGGGAGGAGGGGTTGAATTCGGCGAACGGGCAGAGGACGCTCTAAAGAGAGAATTTGACGAAGAAACAGGGCTGAAGGTAAAGGTGGGTAAATTCCTTTTTGGATGTGAGTTCGTGGAAAAGCCGCTGCATGCAGTAGAGTTGTTCTTCGAGGTACAAAAATGGGGTGGCGGATTAATGCGTGGGTACGATCCTGAACTTCAGCTCATTGAAACGGCTCAGTTTCTTTCCTGGAAAGAGATCCGGAACATTCCTGAACGATCCCTGCACGGCATCTTTCAGAAGTGCGCTGAGCTGGACGATTTGCGCCAAATGCACGGGTTTTACAGTATTTAATTTTTCGTATTCTGTAAAATCCAGCTTGTTATTTACCCTGTAAAATAAGTATTATTGCACACTAAACCTTCAACAATGAATCTGACGAAAATTTTATCCATTGTACTTTTCGTAGTGAGCTTGGGTCTTGCCTATTACCTCTACAGCAGTATTAACTCTACCATCGAATTCAGAGAATCCATAGCAAACACCGAAAAACAGATTACCGATAAACTTGCAGTTATTCGCGAAGCGGAGAAAGCGTTTTTGGAACAACACGGACATTATACAGCAAATTGGGACTCACTGCGCAACTTTATTGAAAATGGAAGGGTGCCAATTACCACACGAACGGAAAAAATTACGCAATTGAGCTACGGTGAAGAAAAAGTTGAAGTTATAATCGACACCTTAGGTTTCATGCCCGCACGCGACCGGATCTTCAAGAAGAATTACAGCGTCAACGCAGCCGCTGATGGTACCTTTCTTGGCTTTATTCCAAAAGTCGGCGACTATGTCGTGAAGGGATCGCCTGCGTACAGATTAAGAGCTAAAGAACGTGAGAAGGCCGACGTCCATTCCTTTATCGAGCAAGGAACAATTCTTTCTTTGGCGAATGTAAAACCCGGCGACGAAGTGGCGAGAGGTCAAAGCCTGATCAGCTTTTGGGACTATCACTTGAATCCAAACGTGGATATAGCTAACCTGGGTGCCGTTCCAGGCTCCGAAGGCAAAATGTTTGACATCTTTGTCGGCAAGATCGATCGCGGGGGATCAATGGTGAGCGTTATTGAAGTAAAAGATCCAGCCCCGATAAATCCTGACAGAAAAGCGAGCAACGAAGCCAAGATCCGTCAGCCCTTGGGCTTTGGCTCTAGAATAGATGTAGGTACAGCAGGTAACTGGGAATAAATTGCAAACTACCGGGTTGCAATATAAGCTGATTCGAAAAACGAAGGATGAACTTTTTGATGAAGACTTCATTCATCAATATCATCTGTTGCTTAATATCGGCACACGCGATTTTCAACTCTTAGTAATCGAACCTGATTCAAACAAAGTCCTGCTGCTTGAGGATTTTGTACTGCCATCGTTAACTTCAAACGAAGAATTACTCCGCATACTTGACCAACTCTTTGATTCACATGCTTTTCTTAAAGCAGGGTTCTGGAAGAAAATCAAAGTGTCGATAAAGAATCAAAAATTTGTGCAGGTGCCTCAATCCCTGTTTGCGGAAGATTCCCTCGGCGACTATTTAAAGTTCAATGCGCACATTGATCCCGCCCAGGAAAGTTTTATCGCCTCTTTCAATAAACGGTCTCAGGCCGTTACCGTATTTGCTATAAACAACGAACTGAGAAAGTGGCTAACAAATGTATACCCTAATAATCCGCCAACTTTCACCCATCAATCCGCTGCTCTGATCGAGGGAACAATGGACTTTGCGCGGAGCAGAACCGATAACCCGCTTTACATTTATGTTGATCGGTTCAAGCTTCACATCATAGCATGCAATGCTGATAAATTGATCTACTACAATCAATTTGCGATAAAGCAGTTTTCCGATTATATAAAATATATCATGCTGGTCATGAAGTCCCTGAACATGGATCAGCAATCCAGTCAGATAGTGTTGTGGGGATACATCGGAAAAAATTCACCGCATTATCACGAATTTTATAAATACATCAGCAACGTGACCTTCGGTAGTCAACCCGGATATCTTAATTTCAGCTATGTATTTGATGAAGTTCAGGATCATCATTTTTTTGATTTGTACAGCATTCACCTTCTTGACTAATTACTTAGCCGGCCAATCACCCGCGACAGATGGCAAAACGGATTGCACTATTCCCAGGCTCCTTTGATCCTTTTACCAAAGGGCACGAAGATATTGTTCTCCGGGGTCTTCAGCTGTTTGATGAAATCATCATTGCATTGGGGTACAACACTCAAAAGAGCGCGCGGTATTTTGAAATTAATTTGATGATGGAGCTTATACAGAGTGCTTTCGAAAATTATCCGAATATCCGGGTAGTAAAATTCTCGGAACTCACGGCGGAATTTGCAAGGAAAAATGGCGCACGATTTTTATTGCGCGGTCTCAGGAACACCACTGACTTTGAATATGAGAACAGCATCTCACAGGTAAATCGTCAGCTTTATCCGGAATTAGAATCTGTTTTCCTTATTACTACTCCTAAACTGGCATGGATCAGTTCCTCGATTGTCAGGGAAGTACACCGGTATGGAGGCGACGTCTCAGGATTATTGCCCTATAAGCTGAAAGCTTAATTTTACCCTGCGGTCCGCTCTATTTGGCAGGTTTTATTTCCATCATCTCATAATACTGCTCAAACACATAACTGATGGATTTATACGAATGCTCTAGTGCGTGATAAACTTCTTTGGCGTTCATCCAGCGCGTTTCTTCGATATCCTCCGCCAGCGCCGGACGCATTTTGGAATCGTCAACAACGTCCATGATATACCAACGAGTCTTTTTTATCATGGCCCGTTTATTCATGGTGTACGTATGCCACGTCGTGCAGATCTTGCCATCCACCTTGACGGTAACATTACACTCTTCCTCAACTTCACGGGCGGCAGCCTTTCTGTTTTTTTCGCCGCGTTCAATTTTTCCCTTGGGAAGGTCCCACTTCTTCATCCGATATATCATGAGAAATTTTTCCTTCTTTCGAACCAATCCACCCGCCGCTTTTACAACTTTAAACTTGCTTCTCAGATACTGTTTTATGTTGTCATAGTTAATTACCGAGAGGTAAAGCGAAAGCAGATTTGTGGGAACTTTTGAATCGAGAAAGTTAAACAGGACACCGAGATCGTCTTCACTTACTTTTTGTATCCAAACATGATGAATAAGCTTAGCCTGCGTGAGGGGCCCTTCCGAGGCATCTATAACCACGTTTACCCTGCCCTGATCCGGTTGCTCGCTGGCCTTCAAAATCCGCACGGGAACGTCGTTGATAAAAATAATCATGACCTATAGGTTTAAGGCTTATCCATGATCGCAAAAGAATAAATAATTCTCATGCGAGCAAGCAGAATGAATAACTTTTTGAATTTTAGATGAATAATGCAATCATAGGATCGTAAAACGCTCAAGTTAATGTACAGACTATTAACTTTAAACGCGAAGCAGAAGAACTGTGCATCGAGATACTTAACCCTCATTTCCGAATTATGCCCATTATCAAAGTACAAGAAGAAACCGCAGGAAAAATAGCCGGAATGCTCCTCCAGATCCAGGCGATAAAGCTGAATACAGAAAAGCCGTTTTCATGGAGCTCTGGTTGGAAATCTCCGATCTATTGTGACAACAGACTTTCGTTGTCATATCCTCAGATAAGGAATACAATCAAGAATGCGCTGGTACAAGCTATCCGGGAAAATTTCTTTACAGCGGAATCCATTGCAGGAGTCGCTACAGCGGGAATAGCACAAGGCGCGTTGGTAGCGGATGTCTTGGACTTGCCTTTCCTGTATGTCAGGCCAAAACCCAAGGATCATGGAATGGAAAATCTCATCGAAGGAAAAGTCGTTCGCGGTCAGAAAACTGTTGTTGTGGAAGATCTGGTTTCGACGGGAGGCAGCTCGCTGAAGGCAACACAGGCTCTACGCGAAGCAGGCCTTGAAGTTCTTGGTATGGTGTCAATTTTCAACTACGGCTTTGATATTGCAACTCGAAATTTTTATGACGCGAATATGTCCCTAATCAGTTTGTGCGACTACACGAATTTATTGACATACGCGTTACACCAGCAATACGTTTCTGAAGATCAGGTCATTTCGCTGAAAGCCTGGCGGGTGGATCCTGCCAACTGGAAAAAGTAACCTCAAGTGGCGCAACCCAATCTTAATACGTTTGCACCAAAAAATTCGTCAAAGGAAACCGGTGCGCATATTTTGCCAACCTTTGCCGCCGGCGCAAGGATTGTTGTGACCGGCGCGGGGGCATTCGGATCATGGACAGCGCTCTATTTGCTGCGGAATGGATTTAATGTCACGCTGGTCGACTCCTGGGGTCCCGGAAATGCACGTTCCAGCTCAAGCGATGAAACTCGCGTAATACGTTCCACCTATGGTGCAAACGAAATTTATTTCGACTTGAATGTAAATGCGTTGTCGCTTTGGAAGGAAAATCAAAAGAGGTTCGGGAAGCAATTATTTTTTAACACAGGCGTGCTTTGGTTTTGTTATGAAGAAAGCACCCCATTGGTGGATGACTCCATACCGTTTGCCAAAAAGCATAAAATGGAGTATGAATATCTGACTAACGCAAACCTTAAGAGGAGACATCCTCAGATTAACGTGGAGGATTTACACCACGCTTATTTCGATCCTTTTGGAGGATATTTAAAAGCGAGAGAATCTGTGCAGCTTGTGGTCGAAGCTTTTCAAAAGGAAGGGGGAACGTTTATCCAGTCAGACGTTAAGCCAGGCAAGATCCAGCGTTCAAACCTTAGCAACGTAACCCTGCCCAACGGTAACCATTTGCAAGCGGACGCATTTGTTTTTGCTTGTGGATCATGGTTGTCGAAAATATTTCCCGACTTGTTAGAGGGCGTCATTAGTTGTACGAAGCAGGAGGTGTATTACTTTGGTGTACCGTCAGCAGGCGCATTGGATTTTGAGTCTATACCGGTATGGGTAGACGTCGATGGCCGTGACTTTTACTACGGCATTCCAGGCAATGCGCACCGGGGATTTAAAATTGGCGTGGACATTCGTGGGCCTGAATTTGATCCTACGTCGGGAGACCGGGTGTATACACCAAATTCACTGGCCAAAGCACGGGCATTTATCGCTCACCGTTTCCCGGATCTCGCGAATGCTCCATTGACAGAAAGCAGGGTTTGCCCCTATGAAAATTCACCCGATGGAAATTTTATCTTCGATTTGATTCCCGAAACAGAAAATGCATTTCTATTAGGCGGCGGATCCGGTCACGGCTTCAAACATGGACCGGCTTTGGGCAGCCTCGTTGCCAAGGCATTATCCGGACAAGAAAAGATTCCTCCGTTGTTTTTACTTCCGCAAAAAAGAAGTTAGCTGCGCGCGACTTTTTCGGTTTTCAGCCAGGAAGAAGTCACCTCGTTCAGGACCTTTACTTTATGGCTGAAATCGCCCTTTATCTGCTCCCGGATCTTGTTCATGTTGTCGAGCAACTCATTGGTTTCTTCGGGCAGCGCCTCTTCAAGATATTCGCGCATGCGTTTAGATATCGTGGGTGACTTTCCGTTGGTTGAGATTCCAATTTTCAAGTTGCCCTTGGTAACAACAGACCCCAGGTAGAAATCGCACAAATCTGGTGTATCCGCTACGTTGATGAGCACACGCCGCGAGCGGGCGAACTTGCGAATGGTTTCATGAAGACTCCGGTTATTTGCCGCGAGGATAAGCAGATCTTTATTCCACAGATCCCATAATTTAAAATTCCGCTCGAACAGGGTAACGTTTGGATGTTGCGCCGCCAGCGCTTTTATCGGCTCCTGAATCGTTCTCGCCACCAGCGAGACCTTGGCGTTAGGACTATTCTTTAATATGGCAGTCAATTTTTCAATTCCCACATTACCGCCTCCTACAATCAATGTCTCCAGTGATTCTAACTTTAAAAAAACCGGGAATAAATTATTGCGCTCCATTTTCTTTGATATTGACCTATCGCCTTCCTGCTACAAGAAACGTTTCCCTCGTAATTTCCCTTAACGCGTTTGCGTACCGTACTACCTCTCCCACGATGATCAGTGCGGGTGGACCCACTTGTTCAACGGACGTCATGCCTGCGATGGTAGAAACGGTACCAATCACATTTTTTTGATTAGGCAAAGTTCCATTCTGGATCACAGCAACAGGTGTATCGCCCTTTCCCTGTGCGGCAAACTGACTCATTATAGCACTTATCCTGTTAAGGCCCATCAAGATTACAACCGTGGCGCTTGATTGCGCCGCCAACGCTATGTCGCCAGAGATCTCACCCGATTTGGTGGTGCCTGTAACCACCCAAAAACTTTCGCTCACGCCGCGAGCCGTAACTGGAATATTCAAACTTGCCGGCACTGCAATGGCACTGCTGACGCCTGGCACTACCGAAGTCTGAATGCCATGTGATTCGGCATAGGCGAGTTCTTCAGCGCCCCTTCCAAACACAAACGAATCTCCCCCCTTTAATCTCACAACATGGCCATACAGGTAAGCAAACTCGACGATTAACTCGTTTATGTCATACTGCGAAAATTCGTGAGACCCAGACCTCTTTCCAACAGAAAGTGCCAGAACACCCTGCGGAATCAGTTGAAGGATCTCCCCGGATACAAGCGCATCATATAAAACAACGTCGGCTTCTTTTATTGCCTTGACACCTTTCACCGTGATTAAATCAGGATCACCCGGCCCTGCGCCGACAAGAGTAAGCCTTGGAGATCGATGCAACGAAAAAATTGGTGCCATCATTTTTCCATTACCTCTTTTTCAGTGGAACGATATGCCAACACTTCATCAAGGAATTTTGCGGACTCAGTTAAGTACGAAAGCGCAAAGCTATCTGTAGGCTCATTCTTGTTGATACTAAGGACATAATCCTTAAAATTTCCGGAAAACTCGAATGCACCGGTGTCGATGAACTGTTTTTGGAAATCGAGAATAGTTTGTATTTGCGTGCTGGGCTTAATCTCGCGAATAAGCAACAAAGATTTGGCAGTATTGATAAACGCGCTGTAGCTGTGATAAATGGAGTCGGCGTATTGCTTTTTGTCATACGCTTCTTTGGACCACTTGAGCTTATCCTCAGAATCGTTCAACAAGGTGGCAACAAGATCAATCATTACGCCTGCACACTCACCGACGGCTGTGTGAAGAATGAAATTATTATCCTGGCCCCAGTCGATGTACTCGTCCGCCACCGTTGACGTAATGTCGCCAAGCGGCTTGAGCAACTGGTAAAAATGGTTTCGACCCAATCTTTTAAAGTAATCGTGGTAGTACTCCCCATCTGTACTGTTCTCCTCATAGTCATTTAATAAAATGCGTAACGCCTGAGGGCCACGTTTGCTTGGTATCTTGATGATCTTGTCAGATATAATTCCTTCCCCACCCTTCAGTTTTCCACCGCCCAACAATACAACGAGTGCGGGCATCATCTTACCCTGTTTGTCCTTAATGGTACTTCCATGAAGACCGATGCTTGCCAGTCCATGCTGTCCGCAAGAATTGGGGCAACCGCTGATTTTAATTTTAATATCCTGGTTGGAAAGTAATCCCGGAAATTCCTCCCGCACTACTTTTTCCAACTCCAACGATATGGCTGTACTATCAGAGATTCCTAAGTTACAAGAATCCGTTCCAGGGCATGCTGTAACATCGGCTACACTATCGAAGCCTGGCTCCGCGAGACCAAGTTTGTCCAGCGCCAGGAACAACAACTTTAATGCCTCAGGGCGTACGAACCGAAGGAGATATCCCTGGTTGACTGTGATCCTGAACTCCGGCGACGCGTATAGATCAATTACATCCGCGAATTGGCGCGCTAACTTCGACGACATATTTCCCAAGGGGAGTTTTACGTAAACGCCGAAGAAACCTTTTTGCTTTTGCTCGAAGACATTTGTTTCTTTCCACAATTGAAACTTGTGCTCATTGGGAATAACAACTTCTTCAGCTACAATCACTGGCGGAAGGGACGGCTCTTGTAAAATATTTATATCAATTTTATACGACTTGTTCTTTAACGCGGTTCTTTCCTCCTGAACCAGTTCCATTAACTTCTCAAGGCCAATATCATTCAACAAGAATTTCATTCTTGCTTTCATCCGGCGATTGCGTTCGCCGTACCGGTCGAACACACGAAGGACCGCCTCCGTCAGCGGGATGATCTGATCTTCTTCCAAAAATTCGTAGGCAAGTTGCGCCAGCGTAGGGTTCGCGCCCAGGCCGCCGCCGATCACCACCTTAAAACCTCGTTTACCATCGACGATACGCGGGATGAAACCTAGATCATGGATAAAAGCAAAAGCGGTATCGTCATCGCTGGATGAAAAAGCGATTTTAAATTTACGCCCCATTTCCTGGCAAATTGGATTGCGCAAAAAATATCGAAACGTCTCGTGCGCATACGGCGACACATCAAATAATTCCTTTGGATCGATACCTGCGGTATCTGAAGCCGTGACATTACGGACTGTATTGCCGCAAGCTTCACGGGTTGTAATTTCGTCCTTTTCAAGTTTCGTCCAGAGTTCAGGTGTTTTGTCCAGACTAACAAAATGAATTTGAATATCTTGTCTTGTGGTGGCGTGAAGGTTGCTGCTCGCATATTCATCAGAAATATCGGCAACCCTGCGGATCTGCTTGGTTGTAATTCTGCCAAAAGGAAATTTGATGCGAACCATTTGAACGCCTGACTGACGCTGGCCATATATACCACGAACCAGACGCAGGCTTCTGAATTTTTCATCATCGATCTTGCCGTCGCGGAAAAGTTTGATCTTGTTTTCAAGGTCGATGATATCGCGGGCAACGATCGGGTTGTTTAAATCTTCAAGTTCGGAGCGGAAACTTTCCATGTTATTGGTGGTATAGTAGTTAGTTCAAAAAAAAAAGCCTTTCCAGTTCTGCAGGAAAGGCTCGTTATGTTCTTAATGTTTTCAGTTACTTTTCAGACCATTACGTATCCAGAAATCCTGCACGATCCAACAGGTGCTTACAGCAGCAGCAACACACTGTTGAAATACAATTCTTGCAAATACAAGCTAAATACTTGGTCATATTAATAGCGAAATTAGAGCAATGGTAACAATTAATCAAACCGTTCTAGTTCAAAAAGCAAAGATATTTAGGTTAACAACCGTTCGTACAGCGACGCAAACGATGGAAATTGCCTAATACGATTGCCTGAGAGGTATAAACGAGATTAAAACCGAAGAGGTTTTATTTGAACGGTCCTTTGTCCGGTGAACGAATTTCCGCCCCTCAACTGTCATCGACTTCACCAATTTTTTAATTCGATCAAGCATCCTGCGAGAGAGTATAACAAAAGATTTTGGGCAGCAGGCGATGTTCAAGAATTTCTTCGGCTGATGGCGGGTCACGAATATTTGCGGCCTATCGGCAGCATGCGGTCCCTAACGGATTCCGGGGGATGTCATTTTCCGTTTTATGGATGCCGGAGCCAAATTACATAGATGCGATCGAGGTGTGCGATTTGACGCTACTTCGGAAGACTTCGAATACATTTTTCGCGGTTGTGACGATGCAAAAAAAAATGCCCCGGCTCCGGGGCATTCTTCGTGGTGCAATTCAAGCTTTAGTTCTCGCTACCCATCTTTTCCATTTCCTTTTCAAACGTTTCTTTAAATTTCTCATAGTCATAGTCGATCCTTAAGCGATCATCTTTTGAAAGGCGTTCATTGTACGTTGCTACCAATTCCTCGGCAGAGAGTTCTATCGCGATATACGTTTTATAAGTCGTCTGATCTGTTTTCATCAACTTCTCACAAATCGTCTTGATGCCCGTTAATTTTTGATCAACAATCTCTCTGTTGAGCTGCTCAAAACGTTCTTCCACTTGTTCCTTATTATTCATCTCGCGTGAATTTGTGTAATTATCCGTTACAGCTTTCACCGTCGTTTGAATGCTGGCAGCAAGTTCGGCACGCGCATTAGCCAAGGCCTTCTTCTTTGACGTCACCTGGTCCTGACTTTCACCTATGGAATTTGCACGAAAAAATTTATTCGTGGTGAAAAAATCCGGACCGGAACAGGGAACCACTACTTCAGTCTCACCTTTAGGAATCTTTTCTTTTCCTTTACAGCCTACCAAAAAAACGCCACCAAGCAAGACGAGCATCAGCGTAGAACAGTTCAAGTGTTTCATAAATTAATTGGAAATTTGGTTTATACTTTATATTACGCAATTTAGATACCAAATGCAAGTGCCTCATTAAAAGGCTACTGCAAAACGGTATTTAATAATTCATCCATTTTTTCCTTCTCCAGCGCCTCCACGGCCTTGTTATAGGCATCAACGCTCGATTTATCATAATCAAGGCCATACCCTTTCACACGGTCCAGGGTTGTCGCATAAATTTCCTTACCTTCCTTTACGGCCAGCACCTTGATCACACTCGTTAAATACGTTACGTAAATGCTTCCTGTGATCGACCCTTTTTCGGCGTCTGACTTCACATCAAACCATAGATCGGCGGCGCCCCTGGTTTGTGTAAACTCGAAGCCGTTGTTAGCCAAGAGGTTCTTCAACTTGTTTGTGATCTGTTCCGTGCTCTTGGAAAGGCCGAAGCTTTTTTCTTCAGAGGTCAGGTAGACGACCGGACGCTGAACCTTCAAAACAACGCTTGCGCTAGGCAATCGAAGCGTGTGCGCGACCAGGGTATAAATTTCCGAAGGCGCCGTACCGCTTAAAGCATCGATATCAACTTTAACTTCAATGGTTTGTTCCAGGTCTTTAGAGCCAATTTTATTTAAAAGAATTTTTGCCTGCCCGCTTTCGTTTGTCTTATAGGTAGGAAAGATATCGCCCGAACCCTTGTTAAAGCCTGCGTGCAGGGGAAGCGCTACGGCCGGTTTAGAAACATCGCTATACATCGATTTCGCAAATAAAGTCTGGGAGGTTTGATTGATTCTTCTATTCACCAAGATCTCTGCCGGATTCACCTGAATGTTGATGTTATTCAAAATCATTTGAAGGGAGGCGTAGATTTCGTTGCCTAATAAAATCTCCCTATCGTCGATGTTGGCCCGTATAGGCTCACCTAAATATTTTTCAATAGCGCGAAGTGCCTGAAAGTAAAAACTGATCGCCTGCAGCCGATCGTTATTCTTTTCGGCCTGCTTTCCTTTCACAAGGTAATCGGTGGCTAACGTCGTTGCATTCCTTTTTTGCTCCTCTTTAATCTGTCTGTACCGTTCGATAGACAGGCGATAGTATACCCAGTAATTTGCCGCATCTTCCCAGGCATCGACGAGCTCAAATTCTTCAATTTCATCGGCGGCAGTTGTTTGAATTACCTGCTCGTATTTTTCAGAAAGTTTCTTATCGACCTCGAGCTGATTTAATATAGACGTGCTGGACACCGTTACTTTGATCTCAGAGACAAGATCATCGAGTGCGCTTTTCTTGGCGGCCTGAACATAGTTGTTTGAGCCGGTCTTTATGCTGTGACCAATACCAGTATAGAATCCATCCTGATACGGCGTTGTCTTCAGCCAGGAGGGTTTTAACGATTCAGCATCTGGAGTTTGAACCTTTGGGCTGCAACTCGCAAACATGAAAAGAATAATGTAAAATCTCTTCACAAACTAACCGTTAGGGATTTGAAGGAGTTCAATTGCTACATTCATGCCAATTTGAACTAGGCAAATCTACACTTGCGAAGGCTACCAATACGGACAAAAGCCAGATCTTTATTACATCGCAACAAAATCGGTGAATGACAACTTCGGTTCGCAACAGTAAACAGTTAAACGGTTCGAACCGAGGAAAAGTGACCTGCCGTCAGTCTCCTTTTGCTACCACTTCATAGGAAGTCAGTGATGCCGAAAAGTATTCTCTGTTCATCCGGGCTATATTGGTAAGGCTAATCGCCTTTGGGCACTCGGCTTCGCAGGCTCCTGTGTTCGTGCAGGCGCCGAATCCTTCGGCGTCCATTTGGGCTACCATTCTTTCGACGCGTTCTTTACGCTCGGGTTTGCCTTGCGGCAATAATGCCAGCTGCGAGACTTTTGCACTGACGAATAACATAGCGGATGCATTCTTACATGCCGCAACGCATGCGCCACAGCCGATGCACGCGGCGGCGTCGAAGGCTTCATCCGCAATTTTCTTTGCGATAGGTATTTCATTTGCATCGGGTACGCCACCGGTGTTAACCGAAACATATCCGCCGGCCTGTTGAATCCGGTCAAAAGCAGCACGGTCAACTACAAGGTCCCGGATCACAGGAAAAGCCTTTGCCCGCCACGGTTCGATCACAATTTTATCGCCATCGTTAAAGCTTCGCATATGGAGCTGGCAAGTCGTGGTTTGCAACGGACCGTGAGGGCGCCCGTTGATATACAAACTACAAGTTCCGCATATTCCTTCGCGGCAATCATGGTCGAAGGCTATCGACTCCTCCCCTTTCAAAATCAATTCATTATTCAGCACATCGAGCATTTCCAAAAATGACATGTCGGGCGAAACATGGTCCAGGGTATATTCCTTGAAAGAACCTTTCTCTGCTCTGTTTTTCTGGCGCCAGATCTTTAGTACTATCTTCATATTACTTATAGCTTCTTTGAGTCAACTTAACATTCTCAAATAATAGTTCTTCTTTATGCAGAACTTCCGGCTGATTGTCGCCTCTATATTCCCACGCTGCTGCATACGTAAAAAGGTCATCCTTGCGCTGCGCTTCCCCTTCCGGTGTCTGCGATTCTTCTCTGAAATGTCCGCCGCATGATTCGTCGCGATGCAAGGCGTCATCAACCATAAGCTCTCCCAGTTCCATAAAGTCGGCAACCCGCATCGCCTTTTCCAATTCCTGGTTAAGTTCGTTTGAAGATCCAAGAACATTAACATTCTCCCAGAACTCGGCACGCAGTTGTTGAATTTTTGTTTTCGCTTTTTTCAGTCCTTCGGCATTTCGGGCCATCCCGCAGTAATCCCACATGGTAAGACCCAGGTCGCGGTGAAACTGGTCCACGGTCTTCTTTCCCTTGATAGACAGGAATTTCTGGATTCTTGCATTAACATTAGCCAAGGCGTCTTTGAATTCGGGGCGATCAGTCGAGACTTTTTCGGAGGAAAGGCCAGCCAGATAATCGCCGAGCGTATAAGGAATGACGAAATATCCATCGGCCAGACCCTGCATCAGGGCACTGGCGCCCAAACGGTTTGCTCCATGGTCGGAAAAATTAGCCTCGCCCAACGCATAAAGACCCGGAACAGTAGTCATTAAGTTGTAATCAACCCAAAGACCTCCCATGGTATAATGCACCGCAGGATAAATCATCATGGGCGATTCATATGGATTGTCACCCGTTATCTGCCTATACATGTCAAACAGGTTTCCATATTTCGCTTCGATGGTCTTTTTACCGTCACGCTTGATCGCGTCAGCAAAATCCAAAAACACTGCCAACCCTGAGCCTACACCACGCCCCTCGTCGCACATGTTTTTTGCATTTCTGGAGGCAACATCGCGGGGCACGAGGTTCCCAAACGATGGATAACGCCGCTCCAGAAAATAATCTCTTTCTTCTTCGGGGATATTGACGGCGTCGACAGCTTTCAAACCTGGTCGCGCTTTTTTTGGAACCCATACACGTCCATCGTTACGCAACGATTCCGACATCAATGTGAGTTTCGACTGATGGTCACCTGAAACAGGAATACAGGTTGGATGAATTTGTGTAAAACAGGGGTTTCCAAACAGCGCACCCTTCTTATGCGCCCGCCATATTGCGGTGGTATTACATCCCTTAGCGTTCGTAGATAGGAAAAAAACATTCCCATAGCCGCCGGTGCAAAGCAAAACGGCGTGCGCACTGTGAGCTTCAATTTTTCCTGTTACTAAATCCCGTGTAACGATACCGCGCGCTTTTCCGTCCACCAGGACCACGTCCAGCATCTCCGTCCTTGGAAACATCTTGACCTTTCCATTTGCGATCTGACGATTCAATGCTGAGTAGGCACCCAGTAAAAGTTGTTGGCCTGTTTGACCCCGCGCATAAAATGTTCTGGATACCTGAGCTCCGCCAAATGAACGGTTTGCCAGTAGTCCGCCATATTCACGGGCAAAAGGGACGCCCTGTGCAACGCATTGATCAATGATATTCACACTCACCTGCGCCAGGCGGTAGACATTCCCCTCACGGGCGCGGTAGTCGCCACCTTTTATGGTATCATAAAACAGCCGATACACGCTGTCGCCGTCATTCTGATAATTTTTTGCGGCATTGATACCACCCTGCGCTGCAATACTGTGCGCCCGGCGCGCGCTGTCCTGAAAGCAAAATGCTTTTACATTGTATCCCAGCTCCCCCAGAGAGGCGGCAGCTGAAGCACCTGCCAGTCCCGTTCCAACGACGATAACATCATATTTTCGTTTATTGGCGGGGTTAACAAGTTTGAGATTGAACTTGTGTTTTGTCCATTTTTCTGCTAGAGGGCCTTCAGGTATTTTTGAATCTAACTTCATATAATAAAGGGACTGAAAATTTAATCTAAGAACATCCAGATCGGAATAAGTGCAAATAATGCCGGAACGATAACAGCGAAAGCTTTACCGACAAACGCTATCACCGGATTGTATTTTGGATGATTTAAGCCGAGCGTTTGAAACGAACTGATAAAGCCATGCCAAAGGTGGAACGCGAGCACAAGCATGCTGACAACATAAAGAACAACATACCAGAGTTGGGAATATGCTTCAGCAACAACTGTATACAGATCTTTCACTTCGTCGCCGTCATAATTAACGGTAGGTATACCGCCCCAATGCATTTCATACCAAAATGTTCTCAAATGAATTACGAGGAAAATTAAGATCAGCGTCCCTAAGATACCCATGTTTCGCGACGTCCAGGGAGAAGAATTTTTTGTGACCGCGTAACGCTCGCTTCCGCGCGCCTTGCGATTTGAGATCGTCAGCAAAAGTGCCCAGAGCGCATGAATAATAAAACAAGCATAGTTAACATAGGAAATAACTTTGATGACAGGATTGCTCGTCATGAATTTGGCGTACACATTAAAAGCTTCGCCATTATCATTTTTCAATAACTGAAGATTTCCGATTAAGTGAACGACTAAAAAGAGAATGATAAAGAGGCCCGTTAAAGCCATGAGAAGTTTTCTGCCTAGCGTGCTAGTCAGAAGCTTATTAAACCAATTCATACACGGGGTTTGAAATTTTTTGGAAAAATAGTTCCCAAACCCTAGTCTACCAAAGTAATCAACGACTTTAGAAAAGGTTTAAATAAGCTTTACTTCTTGTGAGCCGAAAAGAGCTCTAGAATAACTCAAACAATAAAACGATGACTGCAATGGCAGCGATGGTTACTAACAAAAACCACTCCTTCTGAATGAATTTCCGGATGGCTTTAAGGGACTGTTTCATTGTATGTTTCAAAGTTTTG
>DASUTP010000682.1:0-6306 GCA_036374515.1 Chryseolinea sp.
TAATTTCGAATCGCTCCCGGCGTTTATCACGACAAACATTGACCGGCTCAGTGTCATGATGACTCCATTGGTGCTTTTGTTCATTGGGATCTCAATGAAGTTAACGCGGCAGCAGGCAAAGGTTATTTTGTCTTTTCTATTTTTCCGGTCGGGAATTGCTTTTCTTTTCAGCAGCATATTGCTGCTGACATTACCCATTCAGGATCCGGCAATTGTGCTGCTAATCGTTGTGTTCCCTCAAAGCGCTTGTAGCTTTTGGCCATTTGCGCATATGGCCTCCATCAGCGAGCTGGAGCGGAAATCCGATGCGGCCAAAAAAGGAATATTTGACCTGGAATTCGCTATGAATATCTTGGCATGTTCACTTCCTTTTTCCGTGATCTTGATCCTCGCCGTCTATTCTTCGGGAGAATTTTTTGTCAATGTTACTAATACATTTATTTGTGCCGGAATTTGCCTTCTCTTAGCAGCCATGCCGTTGATATCTCATGCACGTTTCTTTAAGAATTACAAAACGAAGGTGCGGGAGGTTTTGAGAAGTATTTGAGATCGAACGTTTCCAATGAAGGATCACTTGGCATGCTAACGACTTGAGTAATATTTCACACTGCCAAGGAAATACTTTCCTCAAAACAGTGGACGTAAATACCCAGCTGGCTCGTCATTAACAAGGGCAACGTGAGTGGCATAATTTTTATATCAGCTAACACGAATCAGTCGACGGCCCATGGACCTAACCATGGAAAGTTTGTGTGAAGCATATTTTATCAAACATCCAATCACAAAAAATGAGTTACGTAAAAATCAGCGACAAGCAATCCGCGAAACGAGTGGAGCTTTATTATGAAGATTGGGGACATGGGCAACCGATCGTCCTCATTCATGGATGGCCGCTCAGTCATGAGATGTGGGAGTATCAAATAAGCGATCTGGTAGATGCGGGGTTCAGGGTAATTGCTTACGATAGGAGAGGTTTTGGAAAATCCTCAAAGCCCTATGATGGGTATGATTATGACACTCTTTCCGACGACCTCAAGGCATTGCTTGATGATCTCGACCTGCAGGATGTCACATTGGTGGGATTTTCAATGGGTGGGGGAGAAGTGGTAAGGTATTTCAGCAGACATGGCGGCGATCGCGTAAGCAAGGCTGTGTTGATCGGTTCGGTTACCCCTTGTATGTTAAAATCGGATGATAACCCCAACGGCGTCAACGGATCGGTGTTTGAAGAGATGATGAATGGTATCCGCGAAGACCGGATAAATTTTCTCGACTCTTTTGGTAAATTATTTTTCGGCGTAAACCTAGTGAACAAACCAATTAGCGGCCCTCTGCTAGAGTATTTCAGGATGTTGGCTGCTGTCGCATCGCCGCGAGCAACAATAGAGTGCGTGAGGTCGTTTGCTTACACAGAATTTTACCACGACATGCGGGCCATAAACGTCCCTACATTGATCATACATGGCGACGCTGATAAGACGGTTCCTATTGAACCGACAGGAAACCACTCCGCTAAATTAATTCCCGACAGCCAGTATATAATTTATGAAGGAGCGCCACATGGCTTGTTCTACACCGACCGGGAGCGTTTGAATAAGGATCTCATACAATTTATTCGCGAGTCCGTGTCAGAAGGTGTTCATTAATATCAAACAGTTTGTTTATACCTTTGCGACCTTTGCGGTCTACCGTTATGGCCTTTGCGTGACACCTAACGTAGAGTCTGTTAAGATCTTCCGCAAAGGCGCAAAGACCAATTTTTGCCTATAGAGGCCGTTGAATAATTTATTCCTCTTCTGGCGTTTGCCTGTGTTATTTGCAGATGCATCAACTGGTTTTGAAACTAAAACCCACCCTTGCGTCTCGTGTTTGTTGATTCAGCACAATTGTCAGACGTGAAGTTAAGATCATGTTTCTTTATCATTGATACACTTAGTAAACTAGGGGAGCCATTTTTTTCTGCGACGTTACCTTCGGTGATTAGTTCAATCCGTTCTGGCCTTTCAAAATTAAAAGTTACTTTTCCTCAAGAAATGGATCGTAAGATCAGGATTATCAGACAGGTCATCCTTGGGACTGAGGCCAGAACCCTATTAGCCGAAACCGGAAAGGTCAGTCCTTTGTCGTAAGCTCACAAGGCAAGACCTACAGCGGCACACTCGGTGACAGTCGTCATTGTTACAATTTCGAGCTCACACGAACCAAAGATTTTGAAAGAAAGAATTCTATTATTCGACCGCGTGACGAAGTTCTATTAACTTCACAAAGTTTTTTGCCAATTTGATGACGACCGTTAATTGCACTTTGCACGATCATGGCCAGGCGATCCTGGATATACTGAATGAGGCTATTATTCATTCGACTGCTTTATATGATTACGTGCCGCGAACCATCGACACCATGACACCATGGTTTGATGTCAAAGTCAAAAGCAATTTTCCCGTGGTCGGCCTGGTGAACGATGACGGCAACCTTGTGGCGTTCGGAACTTATGGAACATTCCGCGCATGGCCGGCCTATAAATACTCGGTCGAGCATTCGCTTTATGTTCACAAAGATCACAGGGGAAACGGTTATGGAAAGACAATCCTTCAGGTCCTGATCAGGGACGCAACCGAACAGGGTTATCACAATTTAATCGCAGGAATAGATTCCCAGAACATCACGAGCATAAAACTGCACGAAGCGTCCGGTTTTGTTTTTTGCGGACGAATCAGACACGCGGGTTATAAATTTTCGCGATGGCTTGACCTCGATTTTTACCAGTTGCTGCTGCCAACACCCATGGATCCACAAGATGGATGAACGCCCGGTTCGCCGCGACTGGTTTTCTAACGTAAGAATAGTTAGCCCGTCCATTCCGTAATACCACTTTAGCACGATTGAAAATTTTTTTTAGCCACCATGCAACTTTTACGCTACACTATTTATCAATAAAGTGAATTGATATCGAAAATTCTGCTGTACGATTTTGATGCAACATTTGCTATTTCCGGACGCCTTTGATTTTTTCTTGCGTGAAATAACAAAGAATGGCCACAAAATTTTTTTGGTCGAATTTTAGCTAGCAACTTTTCTATCCCACAACCTTACCTCTGGAAGCAGCTCTGCTTAAGATCCATCGTGATCTTTTCAAAAACCTTTGTAACCAATTCAAATAATTAAAGTAACCTTTCTATTAAAGTTTCAACCTTATGAAAACCAAATTCAGCTTTCTCATGGTCCTGGTGTCGCTGTTCAGTTTTTCAGTATCCATGGCACAGCAGGCAAGTGCGCAAAAAATCGAGGGAACCCCTTACCTCACGGAAAAGTATGTTGACGGCGAAATTTTGTTCGGCACAACGGGCCGTTCAGCGGTCCCATTGCGTTATAACGTATTCCAGGATCTGATGGAGTATCAGCAAAATGGTAAGGCGTTGGTATTGGATCCAAGCACTAAGATCAAAAGAGTAAAGCTTGGGGAGAGTACGTATGTCGTCGACAAATTTGAATACGATGGAAAAACGAAATATGGTTTCCTCAACCTCCTGGATAGTGGTAAAGTAACACTGCTCGCCAAGAAGGTAGTAAAATATCAGGCACCGTTAAAGGGACGCGCCCTGGACGGGGGAGATGTTCCAGCGAAGTTTTCAAGGTCGTCGGATACATATTTTTATAGAATCGGAAATGGAGAGCTCCAGGAGGTTAACAATCTGAAAGATATGATTGCCAGCTTCCCTGACAAACAGGAAGAATTAAAACAATTTGCAAAAAAGGAAAAGATATCGCCTAAAAAAGAAGATGAGCTTTTGAAGCTGGTCCGGTATTACAACTCTTTGTAATCATCAGTTCAAAAAGCGACCGTGAATCATATCCGTGTTTAGGATAGTGAGACAAGTGTGCCCGGCCTCGTCCTTAAACACTGACGCTTCGTACCTTAGTGCACGGGTTGCCCTGGATCCGGTATGGTTCACGTTTATATCTTTTTTTAAAGTCGGATTGTTCGCTGGCGCGTTCACATCATTGTTGCATTGCCGCTGCCGCCTCGCTCATGGACCGATGCTCCCCAGCAATCTTACGTCCAGAAAATCAGGTTTGAATTGATCGCGACCGTTAGGTTGTTGGTAATGAACGTTTCAAAGCGGTTCCTCGTACTGCCAATTCCTCTCATTTTTTTAAGCGGTGTAATTTCATTAAATTAAGTTGGCCATTTTTATCTGTGTTATTATGGACAACTATTTATTTAAATCAAGGGAGTTTGCCTTGTCGGACAGGGGAGTGCACCTTATGAGAAGTGGCTTCAACTACGAAACCATCAGGTGGGCTGAAATAAATTCGATAAAATTTAAAAAGGCAAAAGAGTTACAAAATTGGTGGATCATTTTGTTGCTGGGTGCTGGACTTATATGGCTTGGTGCCTACTTGACGTATAGAACCTTTGATATTTTTCTTCACAAGGAACATCCGGAGCGCTACGCTAAAATGCTGTTGTTCCTGCTCATTCCCTGGATCGGTGGCTACTTCGTGTATACCTCGTTCAAAACAGGACCTGTTATGAGCATAAATTATGGAGGCAATAAGAGGGAAGTGTTTCCATTAGCTGAAATCATTAAACAAAATAATTGGCATGAATTTGCCTTGTTGGTCAGCACAAAACTCGGGGCAAGGGCTACGACAAAAACAACTCCTTGATTAATTTTTGCAGCATTTCCATTCTCCAAATCGCGGGACATCGCATTCATAAAGTGAAGATATGAAGCATACTGCGCTGATGGTCGTAGCGTTTTTGCTGAGCCTCCCGCTAAGCTGCAGCAAAAAGGAAGCACTGAACAACGAAGAAGGATACCTCGATGTTAATGGCGGCAAGATCTGGTACCGCGTTACAGGGCAGGGCACACAGGCCCCGATATTGCTGTTACACGGTGGGCCCGGAACCCCCAGTCACTACCTGAACCCGCTGAACAAACTCGGCACCGAGAGAAAAGTGATTACCTTCGACCAGCTCGGGTGCGGACGATCCGATGCGATTTCGGATACTGCGTTGATGACGATCGATAATTTCGTTGAGCAAGTACATACACTGTTGACGGCGCTGCAAATAGAAGAGATCCACCTTTACGGACATTCCTGGGGAACGATGCTGGGCTTGGACTTCTATCTAAAACATCCTGAAAAAATCAAAAGCCTGATCCTGGCAAGTCCTTGTCTCAGCGTGAAACGGTGGGAGTCGGATGCCGACAGTTTGATTTCAACGTTGCCGGATAGCGTCGAGACTATTCTCCGAAATAACATTAGGGGAGTAGTACAGGATTCGGCTGTGCTTGCGCAGGCAGTTGCTGTATATTCAAATTCATTTTATACAAGAAGGCTTCCGGTGTCTGCAGACATGGATTCCGCTTTCGCGAACACGGGCTGGAAGGTTTACAACTACATGTGGGGATCAAATGAGTTTTTTGCGCTGGGTACCTTAAAGCATTATGACCGGACCTTGCAATTGTCTAAGGTTATGGTTCCCACCCTATACACCGGCGGTGACTTCGATTCGACCACACCCAAGACGTTAAAATACTATCACAGTCTCACGCCGAACGCCGACATCGTTATATTCCAGAACGCCGGCCATTATACTATGCATGACAGACCTGAAGATAACGTTAATGCCGTCGCTGATTTTTTGCGCTCGGTTGAACAAGAGCGATAACGAATTTCTGTACCGGCTGCCCGGTAGCGCCTGAAATCAGAACAGTCCAACCCCTCCGTTGATATCGTAATTTGTGCCCGTAATAAAAGAAGCATCGTCTGATGCGAGAAACGCGACGAGGTTTGCAACCTCGTCAGAAGTCCCTTCGCGGCGGAGTGGTGTTGCAGCAACTACCCTCTCACGGACGTCGCTCGCGGTAAACCGATCGTGAAAGGTTGTATTGATCAACCCGGGGCAGACGGCATTGACGCGGATACCAAACGGTCCAAGTTCCTTGGCCAAAGAACGCGTATAAGTCGTTATGGCTCCCTTTGATGCCGCATAGAGAGAAGAACCTCCGCCACCGCCGTCGCGGGCGGCAAGCGACGAAACGTTCACAATGGATCCCCCTGCGGGAATGAATTTGACAAAGGCGTGAGTAACTAAAAAAAGCGACTTGAAATTCAGATCCATCACCGAATCATAAAAGTCTTCATCCTGCTCGAAAATTTTTTTGCGGCCGATGATGCCTCCGGCGTTATTGACCAGGACATCGAGTTTGCTGCCAAAGGTAGCTATAGAAAAGTCTTTGAGTTTTTGTACTTCCTTACTGTCTGTTAGATCGGCTTTGAATACAGCAGCGTCGC
>DASUTP010000683.1:0-5426 GCA_036374515.1 Chryseolinea sp.
CGGTACGAATGGCGGAGGATTATCCTATATCAGTACTGTGTATATGTCCCAGTGGGTTGAACGCAGACCTACAACAAATGACTATAATATCCAGGGTGCTGATTTTGGAAATACTGCGCCGTGGCTCGTTCTATATACGCGTGCTCTGGCGGACATAGAAATCATTATAAAGAAAGGTACTGATCTCGAAGCTTATCCTTATGTGGGGATGGCTCAGGTGATGAAGGCCTATGCGTATAGCTTAATGGTTGATGTATGGGCCGACGTACCCTTCACCGAAGCTCATAAGGAAGACATTTTGTTGCCAGTGTATGATAAAGGCGAAGATGTTTATCCGCAACTTTTTCAATTGTTGGATCAGGGAATTGAAAATTTGGAAAAAGAGTCGGTGTTTGAGGCTGGCAACGATGATGTTTTTTATGGTGGCGACACAGAACTCTGGGTCAAGTTTGCAAATTCAGTTAAGTTAAAATTATACAATCAGATCCGTGAGGTGCAGGATGTCTCCGCCGAAGTAACTGCGTTGCTGAGTGAAGGTAATCTCATCAGCGATGAATCGGAGGATTTTCAAATGGTATATGGTACGAGCGCTGGCCCTGACAATCGAAATCCAGGTTATGCGCAGGAATGGAATGCCGGCGGTGCGAATTATAATATAAATCCCTTTTTCTATGAGACGATGGCTAACATGAATACATTCAATCATCGTAACTACGGTGGTGACATCGACATCGTGGATCCCCGGATCCCTTACTATTTCTATAATCAAATCGCAGAAGTAGGCCCCGACGATTCGCCGGGAAATCCGTGCAGTTATTGTTATGGTTACGTCGATGCTGCTTCCGGAGAGTTTATCGAACAGGTTCCTGAACTGGAAGGAACTGGAATGGTTTCGATCTATAGCTTTTCGCTGAACATAGATCCCAATGAAGGTTATGACCAGGGTGCATTTCAGACCGTTTCCGGCCTGTATCCACTGGGTGGCGAATATGACGATGGCGATGGTGGTCCTTCTTCCTTCGACAGAGGAAATCCCCAGGTACCCCAGCGCATATTGACGCATTATGCTATCAAGTTTATCGAAGCGGAGCTTTACCTCGCCAATGTTGTACCTGGCGATCACCGCGCAGCGTTGGAGGAGGCTATCTGGGCTTCATTCTCCAAGGTAAATGAGATCGCAGGAAGCGTTGGGTCGCCAACCATTGCAGATGAAGATATCGCCGAATATGTGGATGCCGTGCTGGCGGATTATGACAATGATGACGACGCAGGCAAACTGGAACATATCATGACGCAAAAATGGATTGCAAGTTTTGGCTGGGGCGCAGACTTATATACAGACTACCGGCGCACTGGCTTTCCAGTTTTGCACGATGCTAATACAGACAACCTGACCTTCACGGTGCGGAACAGGGAATTTCCCAATTCGTTCCCCTGGCCCACGGCAAATTTGCAGGTGAATGGCAACGCTCCTCCTCAAAAGGTTGTTGCAAGCGACGATGCCAAACCATTCTGGATGAATTAAAAAATTAAAGGAAGACATCATGAAACAGATATTATTTTCATTTTACGTATTTGCCTTGGGTGGCCTGATGTTCGCTTGTGAGGAACAGGAGGATTTTGGGATCGCTCAGGCGGATAAAGCGTTTAATCTCAGGGTAGCCCCGGATAAAAATTCTTTCGACATTTCCGCAGGCGACCCGGAAGTGAATTTTACCATTTACTCGGATACGAAAACAATTGATCACGTTGAGATATATGTAGACCTGATAAAATTTGGCAGCGATGGGCCGACACCCCGCGCGCTGTTAAAGGAAATACCGGGTAACACATTGGGCAATACGTCCACCTCCGTGACCATAAAGCTTTCTGAATTCGTTGATGCGGTAGGGCTTACGTTGGGAGATCTGGGAGGAGGAGACCTCTTTAATATTTACAATGAGGTTACCATGTCCGACGGAAGGGTCTATCCCGATACACTCGAACTCGGCGGCGAGGAGTTTGTGAACATGGAAAACGCATTCTTTACGGCGGCTGGCACGACGAGCTTCACAACTACGCTTGCCTTTCCAGTGCTCTGTCCGTTTGTCACGGCAGACGCTATTGGAACGTACAGCATTTCGCGCGATGATCTTGAAGTCGCATATGATGCCGCGCATAAACCCGAGGTGATCGCGGGCCCTGGCCCTAACCAGGTCACCCTTGTCGACATGCTGGGGCATCCTCAGGGCTACGATATAATCGTGGACGTAAATCCCGCTACGGATGTTGCGACCGTGAACGCTCAAACCGGCTGGGATTCTGCTAATTTTGGATTGCCATTTGGCGAAATTTCAGTGGAAGGCGGAGGTTTTTATTTTTCCTGTACCGGATTTCTAAGCCTCGATCTGGCGCACAATCTGGCGGATGGGCGAAGCTTTGGAACTTTCCGAATTGAATTCACCAAGGAGTGATCACTTGCTAGATGTTAGGCTTTTCTTAAAATAGCAAAAGCAAGGTAAAAGAGGATGTCGTACCGCAAACGGCATCCTCTTTTGTTTAACGGGACGATTGAAAACATGGTTTAAACGGGTGTTTCGCTCATTCACCTTCATTTCCGAGGGGGTTTTAATGATTTTTTTTCCTGGAAAAGCTATGTAGGTTTTGACCGCCTTTTAAACAGAAATTCCTCCAGCGCTTTGCGAAGTTGCAAGGTAAAGCTAAGTCTTTAGTAGCAATCAATATGGCCTTTCGCACGCTAATCGGCGCTTGTCTTTTTTTCACCGTTTCATTGTGTTTTGCACAACAGAATTCCATTGATAGTTTAGAAAATTTGCTGAAGACGACTCCCAACGACACTAATAAAGTCTTGACACTAAATCATTTGGTAACGAGACTTCGCGAGGGGGACAATAACAAGGCGTTGATGTATGCCGAGCAAGCCAAAGCATTGGCAGAGGTCTTAAACTACGAACGAGGCTTGGCGTGGGCATTGGAAAATTTAGGTTGGCTTTTCTACCGGAATGGCAATGATTCGAAGGCCTTTCAACTTGCAACGGAAGCATTAAAACTGAGCGAAAAATTTCATGACTATCCGGCCATCGCCCGGTGTCTAAACAGTATTGCCTCCACGTATTACGAACAAAAACAATATGAGATAGCCCTTCAGAATTTTAAAGGGGCTTTGACGGCTGCGAAGCGGGGTCAGGATAAAATTGCCATCGCCAGGAGTATTAACAACGTCGCCTTCACGCTGATGTACCTGGATAAATACGATTCTGCCGCGATCTATGCAGAAGAGGCTGTGAAGTTAAGTCAGCAGGCGCAAAGCTCTTATCTTGAAGGATATGCTTACAGAACGCTGGGAGATGTTGATTTGCATTACAAGAGAGTGCAGGCGAGCCTGGGTAAGTTTCGGAACACGCTGGAGCTGGCGGAAGAATCCCGCAATATGTTTCTGAAGACGTCTACAATGCACCGCGTAGGTAAATTACTATTGTTATTGAATCAGCCCGACGAGGCGTTGAAAATTCTGCTGGAAAATATCCAGCTGGCAAAAAAATATGGTTATCGCGATGAAGTTGAGTTCGCTTTAAAGCTCACTTCGGAGGCTTATGCTGCCAAGAATGTGCCGGCCAAGTCATACGAATACCTGTTGCAATATCTTCAGCTGCATGACTCATTATATGATCAGCGCAATAGCGAACACCTTGCGGTGATGCAGGCACGGTTTGAGGCGCCACTGAAGGAAGCCGAAATTGAATTGCTAAAGAAGGACACCCAGATCAAACAGCAGGAGATCAACAGCCAAAAAGCTTGGATGTATTTTACTATCGGACTGCTTTCGCTGGCTGCTATTCTCGTGTTCGTGCTATTGTATAGCAATTGGATTAAACGCAAGGCCAATGCTTTACTGGAGACAAAAAACCAGGAGATACAGGCGCAGGCCCTTCAGCTCAGTAATCTGAATTCCACAAAAGATAAACTGTTGTCTATCATCGGCCACGATGTTCGAGGACCGTTGGCAAGCCTCAGAGGATTGGTGAACATTATTTGTACCGGCGGGCTGACGCAACAAGAGTTTCTGCTGCACTCATTGAAAGTACGGCAAAATCTGGATACGGTTCAGGAAGATCTGGATAACCTGTTGTATTGGGCGCAATCCCAGCTTCATGGAATTCAAATCAACCGTGAGGAATTAAACGTGCGAACAATTGTCGATGAAAAAATTAAGTTGTTTAAAGATGCCGCCGATCGTAAAGAAGTTACGATCATAAATGATATAACGGAAGAATTGGCGGTGTTTGCCGATAAAAATCACCTGGGGCTCGTAGTGCGCAACCTCATGGCTAATGCGATAAAGTTTAACATGCGCGGTGGGTCGATCCGCATTCAGGAAAAGAGAGTTGGAGACCATGTCGAGATTTCGGTAATTGACTCTGGCGTGGGTATAAAATCCAGCGACCTGAAAAAACTTTTTAATGCCCAGACGCATTTTTCCAATTTAGGAACGGATGAAGAAAAGGGCGTCGGTATTGGATTATTACTCACAAAGGAATTTATTGAACAAGGCGGTGGATCAATTTGGGTAACAAGCGAGGTTGGAAAGGGTTCGACTTTCACCTTTACCACGAAGCGAGCAATTTTCTCCAACAGGCTTGCAGGTGATCTGGTTACTACCCTTTGATTTCGTGCTATAACCCCTGCCGGCCACTCGGCACCATCACACAAAGCGAGGCAGGTTTTAATTCAATGCGAAACGATTTGTTGGAGCCGCTGGGTTCTCCATCTATATGGTAGGGAACCGGGTTCGTCGTTGTAATGGTCACTTGCTTGCCTTTCAGAATATTAAACATCTCAGAATTGTTCATTCTCCCTCTCAAAAAGGAAATTACGGAATCCAGGCGGTACAATGGAATTTTCTTCATTATGCTGAGGTGAAGCAGACCATCGCTGACGGAAGCTGATGGGGCGATCATAATATTATTTCCATACTGCGACGAGTTCGCTACGGCAATGATAAAGGCGCTTCGGTTGTCGGTTTTTCCGTCGATGGTTACTTCCGCTTGAAATTCCGGAAACCGAAAATACTCAAGTACCGAGATTCGAACGTAACCCAACAGCCCCCTGATCTTTTTATTGGCAAATAGGTTGGCCACATGTCCGTCGAACCCGATGCCAGAAACGTTAATTGATAACTTATCATTAATTAACAAAGTATCAATTCTCAGAACCTTGTGTTCAAATAATTTATCTATGGCATCCGTTAAAACCACGGGTATTCCCAAATGTCTTGCCAGCCCGTTACCGGAACCCCTGGGTAAAATACCCATGGGAGTTTGTGAATTCAGAAGACCGCGCGCGACTTCATTGATCGTGCCGTCGCCGCCCACAGCTACTACGTAGTCAAATCCGTTTTTTGTTGCTTCATTGGCGAGGGATATGGC
>DASUTP010000684.1:0-5002 GCA_036374515.1 Chryseolinea sp.
GCAGCCGCATATTATGGCAAGACTTTTTTGGCCATCAAACTTTCTTATATTACGACAAAATATCCGTAGCCGGACAGCCAAATTTTTTTGACATGGACAACATCGAAAACGCAAGAGGGTCGCAATTTCAACCATCCTCAATTCCTGGAACTTTCCATTATCGTTACATTTTTTACGGTCTTATTTTAATGGCATTGATATCATTCACACATCCTGTGCAAAAGAAAAAAGTGATTTTTTTTGGTGACTCCATCACTGAAGCTGCCGTGAAACCCGGGGGCTACATTTCTCAGATCGGCGAGCTGGCGGTAAAGGAAAATTTATCGTCCAAGTACGAGTTTGTCGGAGCGGGGGTTAGCGGAAACAAAGTCTATGATCTCTACCTGCGCCTTGAAAGCGATGTTCTTAGCAAGAACCCGGACATCGTGATAATATTTATTGGTGTCAACGATGTGTGGCATAAACGTTCATACGGCACCGGTACTGATGTAGATAAATTTGAAAGATTTTACACGGCCATTATTAAGAAACTTCAGGAGAAAAACATCAAGGTGGTTTTGTGTACCCCCGCCGTCATCGGCGAGAAAACGGACTTCAGCAATGAATTGGATGGCGATCTGAATCATTACAGTACCATCATCCGTACGTTGGCCAAGAAAAATAGCCTTCCTGTCGTCGATTTAAGGAACGCGTTTTTAGAGTATAACAAGAAGGTCAACACTGAAAACAAAGAGGCAGGGATCCTTACTTCTGATCGCGTTCACCTAAACGAAAAAGGAAACCAGGTGGTCGCCGAAGAAATGTGGAAGCTAATCAAGACATTATAGTCTCAGCATTTGATATCGCTTTTTTCTTATCAGCTACCGTATACTGACTTTGTACTGGTGCTGCTTGTTGCAATTTTTACAGGGATGTCCAAGACGGGAGTTCATGGCGCCGGGATGTTGGCCGTTCCGTTGCTGGCTAATGTGTTTGGTGGACAATCCTCCAGTGGAGTTCTGTTACCAATGTTGGTAATGGCCGACGTTCTGGGCGTGTGGTATTATCACCGGCATGCTTCCTGGTCTCACCTGAAGATCCTTTTTCCCTGGGCGGCATTGGGTGTGATATTGGGGACCATAACCGGCAAATACATCGACGATAAGATCTTCAAGATCATCATGGCGGTCATCATCCTGGTGAGCGTTGTTGTAATGTTGTGGCTGGAGCGAGGTCATAAAGAAGACGTTCCGCACAAAAAAAGTTTTGCAATAACAACGGGCATTTTGGGAGGCTTTACCTCAATGGTTGGGAACCTTGCCGGAACGGTAATGGCTGTTTATCTGCTGTCAATTCGATTGCCTAAAAATATTTTTATTGGAACCACTGCATGGTTCTTTATGGCTACAAATTGGTTTAAGGTGCCATTTCATATTTTTGCCTGGCATACAATAACCTTGAATACAATCTTGTTCGACCTCGTTGCCCTGCCATTCATAATTCTGGGCGCTTACCTTGGAATAATAATCGTTAAACGTTTATCGGAAAAGACATACCGTTGGTTCATAATTTCCATGACCATTATTGCTGCGATATTCATGTTGATTTGAGATTTGCAAACATTATTGCGGGCAGGAGCTAGTGTGCGTCTTCCGGCTTCCAGGGTTTGTTTCTGTGAACAGAAAATTTTGATATGGCGAAGATGATTTCCACCGGAAGGGAGTTCGCTGGCAAGCCTCGGCGCTCGAGATAAGTGCATTTAAAATGATGAGGCCGGGCGATATGAATTTCCAGCAACGATACCGTCCCCTTAACCAGGCAGTAGTTGCAACTGATTGATTTAATGTCGTATTTGCTTAACAAAATATAAGCATATGGCTAAGGAATATCTGGGCGAATTTGAAGAGTTGGTCCTCACCTTGGTGGCAGCATTACAGGAAGATGCTTACGGCGCCGCAATTACCAATGAAATCGAAACTAAATTTAAACGTGAGGTTAACCTGAGCGCAGTTCATGTTACGCTTTATCGTCTGGAGGATAAAGGCTATGTAAAATCCAAAATGGGCGGCGGTACGAGTGAAAGAGGAGGCCGCCGGAAAAGGATATTTACCATAACGAGCGCAGGCTTGGCAATGCTGCGAACCATGAAAGAAACCAGGTTAGAGCTTTGGAAGATGGTTCCCCAGCTGAAAACTTCGGGCATATGAAGCGAAAGCATTCTATTTTGATCGATTGGTCTTTTATCATTTTAAAATGGTTTTGTCCACGCCATCTTTTGGAGGAAATCCACGGTGACCTTTTGCAACTCTACGAACGCGATATTAATACCTACGGTAAAAAAACGGCCGCCCGGAAGTTATTCTGGAACGCTCTTCGATTTTTCAGACTGAGCATCATCGCCAGGAATAAACGCTCTTTTTTGTGGAATAGGAATTTCATGTTGCGAACTAACGCTAAGGTCATTGGTCGCCTGATGGTGCGCAATAAAATGTTTTCCGTTATAAGCAGCATTGGTCTTACGTTAGGGCTGGCCGTGAGTTTGCTGATTGCGCAGATTTTAAAATTCGAGTACAGCTTTGAGGACTTCATCAAAGATGCCGACCGGACGTATAGGGTAAACTTGTATAATACCCATAATGGTGTTTTTGACAAGATCTCGTCAGGCACGGTTTCGGGATTGACGCACAGCATAAGGCAATATATTCCCGGCGTCGAAATAATTGGTAGGATAGGAGATAGGACGAGCGCGATCGTCGGCAATAGTTTATTGCAAATAGAAGCGAAGGAAACTGACATTTTTTTTGCCGACCCTTCGATTATCAGCCTGTTGGCCCTGGATCTTCTCAGCGGTAATGAGAAACTGGCGCTTACATCACCACAGTCGCTTATTATATCGGAAGATGCAGCGAAGAAGTATTTTGCCAATGTCCACGTCGCAGGGCAAACGTTGGAAATAGGATTCGGCGGCAGCAACATTGAGAAAAAACGTTATCAGGTTCAGGGCGTGTTTAGGAATATTCCTTCAAATTCCCATTTGCGCTTCGACTTTCTTCTGTGTCCCCCGAATGAAGCGTCATGGAACGAAAACTGGGCATGGAGTAATGTTGTGACCTATTTACGATTGGAAGAGAAAGTGGCGCCTGGTGACCTGAGCGCTGGGCTGGCAAACATTGTTAAACAGCACCATCGGGATGGCGATGGAGACCGGTATCTTCTCGAACCCATAAAAAAAATAAGGCTTCATGCTCTTGCCGGTGGGGGGCGGGCAGCTACTTTGAATGCGTTCGTTCTGTTGGGTGGTATTATTCTGCTTTTAGCGTGGTTTAACTACATCAACCTTTCAACGGCCCGTTTTTTTGAAAGAATGAAGGACGTTGGCATCAGGAAATTGATTGGGGCCAGTCGTGTGCAATTAATTTTCCACTTTTTAACGGAGGCTTTTTTCTTCAATGCGCTTTCATTCTGCCTGGCTGTTTTGCTATTTTTCATTGCATGGCCAGGGGTAACTCAACTCCTTGGTGAAAGCATACCCATTACGTTGTTTGACGGTCCGGTGACACTATTGCTTATTCTGGGATGCGTGGTCGTTTCATCGTTATGTGCGGGATTTTATCCATCCCTTTTCCTGTCGTCATTTCAACCGATGCAGGCGTTGCGGGGAAGGCTTGCATTTTTTTTGGATCGATCAACGCTTCGAAAAGGACTAGTAGTGGTGCAATTTTCGATTTCAATAATTTTGATCACCGGAGCGTTTGCCATCCACAGGCAGATTGAGTTCATGCGCACCAGAGATCTGGGAATATCAATCGATCAAACGCTGATCGTGGAAGAGCCGTTGCTTACCGACGTGACAACCGTGGAAAAATATCAGGTGCTGAGGGACGAAATTTCAAAAATCCCGAATGTCAGCGGAGTGACCTACGCATCGAGCTTTCCAGGTGCCGAAATTGATTGGCATCGTACTGACATTACCTTAGGAAGAGAGAACGCAGACTACCGGTACGACAGCCGTATCGTTGCCATTGGTACGGAATTTCTGGACGTGTTCGGCCTTACGTTAATGGCCGGCCGCAACTTTGATGCAGATCGCGAAGGCGACGGAAAGACCATGTTGATCAACGAGCAGGCCAGTAAGATGTTTGGCTTTCCCGATTACAACCAAGCTCTTGGAAAGCTGGTATTTGTAGGGAATCGCAAATTTGAAGTCATCGGTGTTTTGAAAGACTATCACTTCCGGTCCATGGAGGAGGAATTACAACCGCTACTTCATATCTTGGGCTACCCGAGAGCGCCAAGATTCGCGGTCAGGATATCCCGCGCGGCGATCCCGGAAACTATTGCTGCGATTGAGAAAAAATGGAAAACTGCTTATACTTCAAATGTATTTGGTTATTATTTTCTCGACGATTTTTTCGATGCCCAATACAAGAATGACAAAAACGCTGAAGTGCTTTTATCCGCGTTAGCTTTCCTTGCTACCTTCATTTCCTGTTCTGGCTTGCTTGCCTTGGCTATGTATTCCATAGGGGGACGCATGAAAGAGATCAGCATCAGGAAAGTATTTGGTGCATCGTCATCAGCAGTAGCGTTAATGCTGGGACGAGATTTTTTCAAGCTTGTGATGATTTCAGGGCTTGTAGCGCTGCCGTTGGTATACCAGGGTGTAAGCATATGGCTCGAAAAGTATGCCTGCAAAATGCCTGTGTCTTTAGGGCTCTACCTGTTTCCGTTGAGTGCTATCGTCATGTTCGCGCTCGTGACGATAAGCTTTCAAATTTTTTCAGCGGCGAATAGGAGTCCAGTGAAAGCTATAAATCATGAATAATTGGGCGATGCTATCAATAGGAACCTCAACCTTAGGTATCTTCGGCAGCACCGATCCATTGGAAGATTTTGGGTGAACCTTTTTGTACTTTTTCCAGGGCATTTACCGAGCTTGGTTTCCCCACTTAACCACCACTTGTACGCGCCGAAAACCCGGTAAAAACTCTTCGACACCAATAAATACCGTTCAACAAGTCGG
>DASUTP010000685.1:0-4259 GCA_036374515.1 Chryseolinea sp.
ATTCACGTCGAGCAGTTTAAATTTTCCTCAAATTAATACCCGTGGTTTTGCTACCATCGCCAACGTGCGTTTTGTCCAGATGGTCGATGGTATCGACACGCAGGCGCCGTTGTTGAATTTCCCTACGGGCAATATTGTAGGCATCGGGGAGTTGGACACGGAAAGTATGGAACTGCTGCCCGGAACTGCCTCAGCGCTATATGGTCCTAACGCCTTCAACGGCGTGCTTCTAATGAAAAGCAAAAGTCCCTTTGAGTATCAGGGCCTCAGCGCCCAAATGAAAGGTGGTTTGACAACATCCGATGCCCAGGGAGAATCTTATCCGTTCTATAGCTTCAATGTCCGGTACGCTAAGGCATTCAACAACAAATTTGCCTTTAAGGTAAACTTCGCCTACATGAATGCCGAAGACTGGCATGGCAATGACTATACCACCGATGTAAATACGCCGGAGTCAACGGTTAGCCTAACTGGTAAACCAAATTTCGACGGGGTCAATCTTTACGGCGACGAAACCAGGATACCCGTGCCGTTGCCCGTTCCGGGCTATGCCCCGCTTGATTTGAGACGAACCGGATGGCGCGAAGAAGATCTTGTAGATAACTACGATGCAAAAAGTATAAAGGGCGATGTCGCATTACATTACCGCCCAAGCGATAAACTAGAGGTTTTGTACAACTACCGTTTCGGTGGTGGCAGTTCCGTCTATCAGGGATCCCAGAAATATGCGCTGCGGGATTTTACCCAACAATTTCACAAGCTTGAATTGAAAGGAAGCAATTTCTTCGTCCGCGGCTATATCACAGCAACGGACGCGGGAGACTCCTATAACATGGCTGCTTTAGGCGGAGTTTTGAATGAACGTATCAGCCCAACGGCATCGAGATGGGCGCCGGAGTACGCTCAGACATTTATTCTGGCAAAACAAGGCTTCGTGCCCGGCGTTCCTGCCGGTAATGATGAGCTGGCACATCAGGCAGCAAGAGTTTATGCGGATAGAAACAGGCCATCCGTTGGTTCAGCGGAATACAACGCTTTGCTGGAAGATGTTCGAAGTTCATATTTTCAGCGCGATCCTTCAGGTGCCAAGTTTATAGATCACTCGAGATTGTATCATGCAGAATTTAACTACAATTTTGCCGATCAAGTTGAGTTTGCGGAGATTCAGGTGGGAGGAAACGTCCGGCAATACAGCCTCTTTTCGGATGGAACAATCTTCAACGAAGACCCGGAAGAGGGCACCAATTTTCAGAGGATTAATATCAATGAGTTCGGACTCTATACCCAAATTTCAAAAACCATCGCGGACGCACTAAAACTTACGGGTTCTATTCGCTATGACAAAAATGAAAACTTCGAGGGAAGGTTCACGCCTCGTATTTCTGCAGTGTATACCGTAAGTCAAAACCATAACATTCGCGCTTCGTTCCAGACCGGCTTTCGTAACCCGGATACACAGGCTCAATATATCTTCTTTCCTGTTGGAACTAACACGTTGCTTGGCAGCACGGAGGACAATGCAGCGAGATATGGCGTCCACGAGGGCGGCGCCTACACACGGGCATCATACGAAGCCTTCTTCGCCTCCGGCGGAAGGCTGGCAGCGGACGGTACACCCAACGGCGGAGATCCCAGCCTCCTCGTAACCGATTTTGTTGAATATGTAAAACCCGAGCGGCTGGTCTCGTACGAAGTGGGATACAAGGGTTTGTTGTCCGAAAACTTTATCGTTGACCTCAACTTTTATTACACATCGTATACAGATTTTATCGGAGGCGATGATGTCGCGGCAAAATTTCAAACGGTTCATCAGGGCGTTACGTATGCCCCCGGAACAATTTACTCGCCCTACCGAAATTCTCCTGAAGATGTCACTTCAACTGGTGTAGGCCTTGGGTTGACTTACAATTTCGGCCGTGGCTATTCCGTCACCGGGAATTACAACTATGCAACCTTTGACTCTAAGCAGGCCGATGGCAGCACTTTCCGCGCTGGGTTTAATACACCCGAAAATAAATTTAACATTGGCATCGGAAACCGTAAACTAACCAAAAACCTCGGGTTCAACGTCAACTTCCGCTGGCAGGAAGAGTTCCTGTGGCAATCTGATTTCGGTGACTGGATCGTTCCTGAATTTGGTGTGGTGGATGCCATGGTCAGCTACAAAATCCCTTCGCTCAAAACCATCGCCAAAGTGGGCGCCTCGAATATTGGCGGTGGTGACTACCGTACCAATCTCGGAGGACCTTTCGTTGGTCAGCAGTACTATCTCTCCCTCACCTTTGATGAATTTTTCAAATAATCTGAAAACATTATGAAAAAGCTATACATCCTGCTTGCAATCGCTATGGTTTTTACCAGCGCGTGTGAACAAGAACTTATTGAAACGGTACCGCCGGATCCTGATATGACCAACGTTACACCGGATCCATGCACTGGAAGCGCAGGCTCTGCCAACTTTACAAAGTTTGTGGCCGTGGGAAATTCGCTGGTGGCCGGCGTTCAGGCTGGTGCCCTGTTTGACGAGGGCCAGGCGAATTCACTTCCTGCAATTTTAAATAAACAATTTGCATGTGTAGGCGGCTCGAGTACGTTTACCCAACCGAACATCAACACACCGCTGGGCTTCAATTTATTTATCACGCCAAATCCAACTCCGTCCGGTGCTGTGCTGGGACGCCTGCTTTTACAAGGAACACCGCCAAGACCGACACCTCAATTATCGAACACGGGGGCCATCCCTAATCCTGCCGTTAACCCCTCCTTTATTTACACCGGTACCAAAAGCGCCTTGAACAATTTCGGAATCCCGGCTATAGTCCTTGGCCAGTCACTGATTCCACAAACCGGAAACTGGGCGGGCGCCGGAGTTGATCCCAGGTTCAGTCCTTTTTACGGAAGGCTCGCATATCCTGGCACAGGAACATCGACTATCATTGGCGACGCGGCAGCCGCGGGAGGGACGTTTTTCCTGTTCTGGTTAGGCCTCGATGATTTCTTTTTGCACGCAGCATTCGGCGGTGATCCGACAAAGGCCCCGCTAACGCCAACGGGTCCCCTACCCAATGGATTTGACGGCCAATATGTCGCCGCTGTGGGATCACTCCTCGCTTCCAATCCTGAACTAAAAGGCGTTGTCGGGAACTTTCCTAACATTTTTGCCATGCCGCATTTCAGGGCAGTTGCATGGAACCCCATTCCCCTGGATGCTGCGACTGCGGCAACAGTTACGGCCAGTCTTGCGAATAATTACAATGGATTCCTGACGGCCATGGCTACCAACGGCATCATAACGGAAGAAGAAAAAGCAGCGCGCACGTTAACCTACGCTGCAGGCTCAAATCCGATTTTAATAAACGACGAGACGCTCACTGATCTGACACCCTATATGGCGGGCCCTGCGGCCGGCCTGCTCCCCTACGCACTGGCTAGACAAACTAAAAGCACCGATATAATTCCGCTCAGCACGGGAACGATCTTGGGCACGACTGTCGGCGGTGATCCAACAAAAATAAATGGGGTAACCGTTCCGTTGGCTGATCAGTACGCCCTTATTCCATCCGAGATCGTCGCTATCGAGACGGCACGCGCCTCATTCAACGCTGCGGTGAAAACAATGGCCGACGCCAACCCGACCAGGCTGGCATTTGCCGACGTTAATCAGGCGTTTTCGGATTTTGTCACCGCCAAGGCTTTGGTGGTAAACAACATCACAATAACACCGTTGATCGATCCTCCGACCGGCATTTTCTCGGAAGATGGCATCCATCCTAACACCCGGGGCTATGCTTATCTTTCCAACATTTTCATAAATGCGATCAATTCCAGGTTTGGTGCAAGCGTACCGCTGACCAATGTGAGCAAGTACAACGCGACGGGACTACCAATACCATAGGCTAAAGCTTGTAGAGAAGAAAGCTGGAACTACACTTTAGTTTTTTGGTTTAAGCTTTATTAGCTTTATAACTTTACTTTTTTTGTACGTCCAATTTTTTATCTCATGACGAAGCCCCAGAGCCAGCAAGCGAAACTCCTGACGCTGAAAAATAAAAATGGCGTTGAAATGACCGTCACCGATTTTGGCGCCCGTGTCATAACGTTAAAAGTGCCTGATAAGAATGGAACATCAGTCGATATTGTCTTAGGTTACGACACACCGCAGGAATATATTGGCGGACATCCCTGCTTCGGCGCTTTGGTCGGCCGGTATGCCAATAGGATTTCCAAGGGAAGTCTCTGGTTGGAAAATCAGCATTATC
>DASUTP010000686.1:0-21667 GCA_036374515.1 Chryseolinea sp.
TATGATACAAAGGTGCTGTGTATTATCTTATGTGAAGGGGGGTAAAAACGACATTTAAAAAGGGTGATCCCGTCACGGTGTTCGCAAGAACGCCTCAGGAGGAGTTAACCCTCGAGGTCCAAAGTGGCATGGGACTAATGCAAAAAAAAGACTATCGAAGTTGCGAGTGAGAGAATGAAGTCTTTTAAGTGAAGTCGAAGCTCCTTCAACGATCGGGTAAGATGATACTGTATTGCTTTCTCAGAAAGTTGCAGTGCATTTGCAATTTCCGTGACCGAACGACCTTCAAAGTGATTTAAGCGGAACACCTTTTTTGACTTTTCAGGAAGGTGTTCAATTCTTTTTTCTATTGCTTCCACCAGATCGTTATATTCAATCATCTGTTCGGTGCAATTTTCGTGCGTGGGAATAAATCTTTTATAGTAGTCCCAGTATTTCTTATGGACGATCCTTGACTCGATCGTGTTTAACACTCGATGTTTTACGGCAATAAACAAATAAGAGGAGATGTTATCGATGGATAAGGTAGCGCGCTTGTCCCAAAGGGAAATAAATAAATTCTGAACGATCTCTTCTGCTGCAACTTTCGAGCGTACACGGCAGTAGGCCATATTATAAATAGCTTTTCCATAACGCGCGAATAGTTCGGCGAAAGCGCCATCATCATCGCCACGGATAGCATACAATAATTCTTGGTCCTTATAGGCAGAGTAGGGTCTCACAAATCTTGTTCAGGTTTCCGAATTACAATATCCAAGTATCGACCAGCTTTCTAAGTTAGGGCAGGAACCTTTAAAAGTCAAATAAAACGATTGCGAAATCGGTCGCAAATTCTCTGTTTTTCTTTTAGGCAAAATTGCGAGTTGGCTGTCATTCGAATTATATGGACAAAAATGACTTCCAAAAGATCCTCAGAAAATACCTGCAAGGCGAAGCTTCGCCGGAGGAGGAAAAAGTGATTGACGCGTGGTATTCTTCAATGGAAAAGGATGGTGAAAGTCTTAACGCCGCTGATCTATCAGGTTCGGGCGATTTCGGATGGCGTAAAATTCATGATCACATCAAAAGGTCGCGAAGGGGTGGAAGACAGCGAAAATTAGTTTTATGGTATTCCGCGGCGGTAGCTGCCTCGTTGATCATGGTTGTTGTGGCGTCGGTTTTTCTCATCGAAGATCCCCCGAAGAATTTGCGGATAGCAAACAACGACCGCCCTTCCGTCACCTGGAAGCAGTATGAGAACAACACGAACCGTACACAGCTTTTTATTCTACCAGACAGCAGCAAGGTTGCATTAGAGCCCCAGGGTGAGCTTAAGTTTTCTTCTCTCTTTAATAAGAGTGAACGGGAAGTATATCTTGAGGGAGAAGCTTTCTTTCAGGTTACCCACAACGCGAATGTACCGTTCTATGTGCACGCCAACGAGGTCACGACAAAAGTTTTAGGTACCAGCTTTATCATCAAAGCGATTACACATGAGCAGAAGATAACGGTAGTTGTCAAGACGGGAAAGGTATCCGTTTTCACAAACAGTCAGGTAGAAGAAGAATCGCCGGCGACGAATGAAATCATCCTTACGCCTAATCAGCAAATCGTTTACGACAAACGGGAAAAAGAAATCTCAAAAATCCTGGTGAAAAAGCCGGAAGCAATTCTGCCCGAAGAGGAGATCAAGCGCATGCGTTTCGAGGAAGCTCCTGTGACAGAAATCTTTAAAGCTCTTGAAAAGGTGTACGGAGTGGACATCGACTTTGACGAGGAACAGTTCTCAGCCTGCAGACTGACAACCGTAATTAATAAGGATGACCTTTACGGCAGGCTTGATATTATTTGTAATGTGATCGGAACCAGTTATATCCTGCAAGCGGATCGGATCGTCATCAATGGGGCAGGATGTAAAGCAAAAATGCACTAAACAGATTAAAACCAACTAACCCTTACCGCTTATGAAAAACTCTACATAATTCTCACAAAAAAAGGAGCCAGTGATGTTCGAGCATCACTGGCCTTGTCATCGCATGCATCACCTCTGATGCACACAAATTCGTTTTCGCTTTTTACAACAAAAACTTTCAAAAATATGAATAATCAGCGATCTATTCAAGATGCTCTTATTGCCATTATGCGAATATCGTTAACTCAGGTCTTGATGATGACCATACTTTCATCGTTGGTCTCGGCTGCTACCTTAAACGGTCAGGGGATCATGGATAGGAAAGTGTCCATCAATGTTACCAACACCGAAGTTAAGCAGATCCTGGCCGAGATAGAAAAACAGGCTTCGGTTGTATTTACGTACCGGCCCAACCATATTCAGGCATCAAGGAAAATATCTTTTAAGGTAGAGGACGCCACATTGGCGGATGTTCTGGCTCAACTCTTTAGTCCAACGGTATCTTTCTTGCCAATGGACGATAAAGAGGAAATTATTTTAAAACCGATTCCGGAAAGAGCCAAGGAAGTCTCGTATCCTGTGACAGTCGCGATCAACATCTCCGGAAAAGTTGTCGACGAAGGTGGACTTACTTTGCCAGGGGTCAACGTAATTGAAAAAAATACAACCAACGGGACGACTACTGATGGAACTGGCAGGTTTTCCATGATCGTGCAGGACGAAAACAGTATTCTGGTTTTTTCTTTTATAGGTTATCAAACCACGGAGCTCCGGGTCGGCAACCAAACTGAAATTTCCATGACCCTCAAACCGGACGTAACGGCGTTGGAAGAGGTCATTGTAGTCGGTTATGGTACGCAGGAAAAAGTTAACCTAACCGGCGCTGTTGGCGTCACTTCCGGCGAAGCGTTGAAGAACAGACCGATTGCAAATGTGGGCGAAGGGCTGCAGGGGGTCGTTCCGAACCTTAATGTAAACATAAGAAACGGCGATCCGTCTGAACCTATCGATTTCAACGTTCGCGGTTACGAATCCATCAATGGAGGTCAACCCCTGGTCCTGGTTGATAACGTTCCGATGGATCTAAACCGCATCAACCCTAACGACATTGAGAGCGTCAGCGTATTAAAAGATGCGTCTGCCGCAGCAGTGTACGGCGCGAGGGCAGCGTTTGGTGTTATTCTCGTGACGACCAAAAAAGGAAAGGGCGACAGGATAAATATCTCCTTTAGCGGAGAGTTTGCTCTATCAAAACCTATCTTCCTCATAGACCCTGTCACCGATCCCCATCAATTTGTATTGGCAAGGAACGAAGCGAATATCCGCACGAACGGGGCGCCCGCGTACGACCAGGACATGATCGACGGCACAAGAGCCTGGAGCGAAAATCCAACCATGGAAAACGCATGGAAAGTGTACAACGGAAATCTTCGGTTTTATGGCTACAATAATTACGTCGACCGACTGATCACTGATTACGCTCCTCAGCAAAAGTACGATATGAGTATTGCGGGCTCGACTGAAAAATCTTCGTTCTATATGTCGTTTGGAACCCTTTTCAAGGACGGGTATCTCAAAAATGACGCGAAGAATGAAAGATTCGAGAGGTACAATGTTTTGCTTAAAGGCGATTTTAAGATCAAAGACTGGTTAAGCGCGGACAGCAAGGCGTTGTTGACAACAGAAAAGAGTGACAAGCCTCACTTCTACAACTGGGATGTAAATATTAATACGTCTGCCCGGGTAGACCCGATAAACCCTATTCAATTTCCGGACCTTCCGTATTATCTCACGCCCGGAGACCGCGCGAACTTTGAGCAGTACATCGGAATGTACTTTGGCAATGTGAACTTTTTGCCTTACCTGGAAGACGGCGGACGTCAGACATGGACGCGCAATGACCTGGTGCTCACACAAGGGGTAACGCTCACGCCGCTGAAAGGGCTGAACGTACGGGGCGAATTTTCTGCCAACATCAGATATCGCGATTTTCAGGATGTTCAAAGCAAGCTTGACGTGATCGCGAATCAGGATCTTGCAGCAGGTTTGATCGTTAACAATGGATTCAGTGGAAACGATTGGATCAACAACAGGTCGAACAACGATCAATATTATGTCTTTAATGCATTTGCGGACTACACCATTGAAAATAAGAACGGTCATTTTCTAAAAACTATGATCGGCTTTAATCAGGAATGGGGACGCTTTGAATTTATCGAGACACGTGCATATGGGTTGATCACGCCGACGATTCCCGACATTAACACCACTACGGGTGCGCAGGAAACCTATGGAGGCAAAGAGCACACGGCGTTGCGCGGAGCTTTTTACCGCGTGAACTATATTTTTAAAGATCGATACCTGTTCGAGGCAAACGGACGCTACGATGGAACATCGAGATTTCCAAAAGATGATCGCTTTGGATTTTTCCCTTCATTTTCTTTAGGATGGAGAATATCAAATGAAAATTTCATGGCTGATTTTAAAAACTGGCTCGACAATTTGAAACTTCGCGCATCGTATGGCGAACTGGGAAATCAATTATTGTTTGATCAAACTGTTAACCCGCCTGCACCCATTTACTATCCATACATTCCAACTATGACGTCTGGCAATTCGCCTTATATGATGGCATCGGGGAACCGCATCCCGTACGTGTCGCCTGCCGGTCTCGTTAGTCCAACGTTAACGTGGGAAACAGTCGCCACTACCAATTTTGGTCTTGATGTCGCGTTGTTCAACAACAGGCTTGACCTTTCATTCGATGTCTACTCACGCGATACCAAAGACATGCTTACAGAGGTAGTTTATCCTTCGATCCTCGGCACTGATGCGCCGAAGCAAAATGCTGCCGATTTAAGAACGAAGGGCTGGGAACTTGCCGCTACCTGGAAATCGCGGATCAACGAGAATTGGAACTACGGCATCACCCTTGCATTCTCTGACAACAAATCTAAGATCACAAAATACGACAACCCAACGGGCGCGCTACCTAACCCAACCGATGTGAATACTGAATATTATGTCGGTCAGACCATCGGTGAAAGATGGGGCTTCGTTACGCAGGGGATCTTCCAGTCGCAGGATGAGATCGACCAGGCTGCGAATCAGTCACAATTAGGGTCTAACTGGCGGCCCGGCGATATCCGGTATGCGGACCTGAATGGTGATGGCATAATATCCAGAGGTGATAATACCTTGGCAAATCCGGGTGATCAAACGATCATAGCCTACGAAGCCCCCCGCGGCAACTTCGGTATCACCGGAAATCTCGGATGGAAGAATTTCTCGCTGAGTATCTTCTTCCAGGGCGTTTTGAAGTATGACTTCTGGCCGCCAAACGACAACTGGGTGGCCTTCTACCCCTACAATGCGGGTCACGTGGAAAACTACTACCTCACAGATACCTGGAACGAAAACAACCGGGATGCATACTTCCCCGCACCGCACATTTCAACAAACACAAAGCAAAATGTGCAGCCTCAAAGCCGCTACGTTCAGGACGGCGCATACATCCGTCTTAAGAACCTTACGTTGGCATATAATCTTCCGACAACGATAATGAGCAAAGTAGGCATGACCAACGCTCAAGTTTATTTTGCCGGAATGAACATGTGGGAGGCAACAAAAATGCGTAAGCCGCTAGACCCTGAAATCAGGCCGCCCGCTCCAGGTGTTCCGCCGCTGGTGCAGGAATATTATAAGCAACGCACCTATTCGCTGGGCGTGAGAGTGTCATTCTAATCCAAAAAGAACAGAAGATGAAAACATATATCAAAATTCTATTTACGCTGGTTGCCTCAATGGCCTACATGAGCTGCAACGACGAGTTTCTCGAAAGAAAGCCCTTGGATAGAGTCAGCAATGAAACTTTCTGGAATACAGAAAACGACATGCGGGTCTACAATAACGGCTTTTATCATTTGGCACGGTTCGAAGACAATGTTTCCATTCTGATGGGACACGATGAAGGTTTTGACAGCCAGGCACGCGGCATCTGGCATCTGGATGGCTTTTCAGATAACACCGCCCCACGCCACGCAAGGCATGATTTCTTTCAGCGCGTTCGCGCCGGAAAACATCCTATTCCGGAAAGTCCTGATTGGTTTGGATATGAAGGTTGGAACTTTTTGCGGGCGATTAACATCGGTCTCGAAAATTATCCGCGCGTCGATGTTTCGGAAGATATCAGAAACAGGTATGCAGGCGAAGCTAGGTTGCTTCGTGGATGGTTCTATGCCGACAAGGTTTCAAAATACGGTGACGTTCAATGGGTGGACAAGGAGTTGACGATCGCGGACGAAGATATATTGTACGGCGCACGTGACGACCGCGAGTTTGTGATGGATAAGGTATTGGAAGATCTCAACTTTGCCGTAGAAAATGTTCCTAACAGCTGGGGAGATGGAAATGCGCCTGGCCGGCTGAACCGGTGGTGCGCATTGCTCGTGAAATCCAGGGTCTGTCTATTTGAAGGAACCTGGCGCAAGTATCATGGCGGCAGCAATCCCGAGATGTGGTTACAGGCGGCGGCGGATGCAGCCCTCGAGCTGATGGAAAACGGTCCTTATTCACTTTATTCAACCGGAAACCCCAGCACAGACTACAATGCGATTCACCGCATGACCGATCTTACGGGAGTTAAGGAAGTGTTGTACTGGAGGCGATACCAGCTGGGAATATTTACGAACCACGTTCAAAGTTATCACAAGGATTATAACGGTGGGGCTACTAAGGACATGGTTGAAGCCTATTTATGTACCGATGGTCTGCCGATTACCCTTTCTCCATTATACATGGGTGATGCGGTGTATGAAAACATCTGGGAGAATCGCGATCCCCGGTTGAGGCAAACTATCCTTCATCCAGATGATCAGGCAATTTACAGATACGGCAACCATGATTTCGGCGTTACGCGTTACCCGCGGATCCAGGGCATGACCGGACCAGGACACAAAATTGCAACGGGGTACCATATCATAAAAGTATATGAAAACAATGCGGCTTATGCCACATACAATATTTCGACGACACCAGCAATTGTCCTGCGCTTTGGCGAAGCGTTGCTTAATTATGCGGAGGCTAAGGCTGAACTTGGCAGTATACAACAATCCGACCTGGACATCAGCATTAACTTGCTTCGCGACAGGGTGGGAATGCCGCATCTCACGTTGGCCGTACCAATGGACCCACGTCATGCAAGCGATGGCGTATCCGCATTGATCGTGGAGATTCGCCGCGAACGCCGCGTAGAGTTGTTCATGGAGGGATTCCGGTACGACGACCTCAGACGCTGGAAGCAGGGCAAAAAGCTCGAGCAAAAAGATTATGGAATCCGGTGGGATGCTGCAAACAAAGCGCGGTTCGATCCTAAAGGCGAAGTCACCATTCAATCTTCCTCAGTTGAAGGTGTGGACTACCTGGATATTTATAAAGGGACCGATTATGCAAGCCCGGTATTTGATGAAGGTAAGCATTATCTGTGGCCGATACCGACAAGTGTAATCTCGCAAAATCCGACCCTTGGTCAGAATCCGGGTTGGTGAGGTTTGAGGTTCATCCTAACGGAACTTAACCTAAACTTGAAGTAATACGAACAGGCAATCTCGATCACTGGATTGTGGTTGTCTGTTCTTTTTACAGCCGCTTAATTTTTTATCAATGTATCGTAGTTGAATCACCTGCGACGCCGTAACAAAATGACAAACATGAAATCGCTATATGTCACGCTCTTATTTTTTGTTGCTTCCTCAATATACTCAGCAGAAATTCTCGCCAACCCAAGGACTGATGCAGTACTCACCTCAAATGGCGATACCGTCAAACTTGAAAACCCCATTTCAACAAACTATCTGAAGAGGAAATTAAGAAAAGAAAGTCCGCGGTTAGTGCTTACCACTGCGCTGGAAAAAAACCTGAAACGGAAAATCAAGTCAGATGCCCTGGTAAAAAATTATTTCGAAGCTATAAAGCTCAATGCACAGCAGATTCAACAAGCCCCATTGCTCACGAGAAAAGTTGAAGGACGACGGTTGCTGGCGGTTTCGCGTGAGATGCTGTACCGAATGAACATACTGGGCATGCTGTACCGTCTGGAAAAAAATGCCACAGTATTAAAGCGTATAGACGATGAGTTAAAGGCGGTCTGCAATTTTTCAGACTGGAATCCTTCACATTATCTTGATGTTGCCGAAATGTCGATGGCCGTAGCAATTGCCATCGACTGGGCCGGACATGATTTGCCCGCTTCCACCAAAGCGCTGGCGATCGGTGCGTTGATTGACAAAGGCATCAACCCAAGCTATTCTCAAAGTCCTCAGCCCAGCTGGATAAACGGAACAAATAACTGGAACCAGGTCTGTCATGGCGGCATGATTGCCGCTTCTATTGTCATCGCCGAAAAAGATCCCGAGCTCGCTGCAAAGACCATCAGGCGGGCACTCGATGGCATGCCCAATGCCCTGCGTCAATATGGTCCTGACGGACTATACCCGGAAGGCGCAACGTATTGGGGCTATGGCACCAGTTTCTCCGTCATTACTTCTTCTATGCTTTCAAGTGCCTTTGGTACTGATTTCGGGATCGCTAAATATCCAGCATTCATAGCGAGCGCCGACTTCAGGCTATTGAGCGTCGCTCCGTCCGGGTGGTATTATAATTTTGCCGACTGTGGTGACAAGGGGGGCGCCACCGGAGATATCACGCTCGCATGGTTCGCGCAACAAACCGGCAATGCACTTTACCTTGAGCGCGATAAGTTCATGCAGTCGCCGGATAGCATGGGCAAACTTCCGCGACTGGCAGGGGCGGGGTTGGTTTGGCTCTCTCAGTTTGAAAACAGAACTGAGACCCAATTGCCAACGGCCTGGAAAGGTGACGGCGATAATCCTGTCGCAATCTTCAAGAGCGATCCATCCGATCCCCGCAACTACTATTTTGGAGGAAAGGGTGGCCGGGCTACCATAAGTCATGGAAACATGGATGCGGGTTCTTTTATCTTTGAACTCGATGGTGTTCGCTGGGTGATCGATCCCGGCAACCAGGAATATCATGAAATTGAAAAAACGGGATTCAACCTTTGGGGCAATTGTCAGAATTGCGAGCGATGGACACTGCTCACTAAAAATAACTATGGCCATAGCACGCTGACTGTAAATAACGCGCTCCATGTTAATAATGGATTCGCCCCCATCAGTGACTATAAAGGAGGAGACAAGCCCGAAGTAACGATCGATATGTCGAAGGTATTTGGTGGCCTGCTCAACAGCGCCAGCCGCAGGTTTCTAAAAGAAAATAATCACTCGATATTAATTGAGGACAAATTTAATCTTTCCGACTCGACAAAGAGTATCACATGGCAGCTGATGACAACGGCCGATGTGCGGATCGTAAAGGGTGGTGCAACCTTGACTCAAGACGGCAAGGAGCTGAAATTGGAAAATCTGTCGCACCCTGACCTGCAGATTTCAGTGATTTCACTCGATCCTCCACCGCTCGCCCTCGATCGAAAGATAGAAGGCCTGAAAAGGCTTGAGATCCGTATGCCGGCCTATTTATTCGATCAGAAAACGGGCAGTCTAACGGTAAGGCTATCTGGAGCGGAGTAGTTACAACCATTTTTGAAACTCAAAACTAACATCATGAAGACGACCTTTCAGATACTGGTGTTCTTAATTTTCCTGTCTGATCATTTGCTGGCACAGCAACAAAACCTTTTGAGCGGCAAATTCACGCCTGATGAATGGAGGACAAAGTTAATTCCACAGGGCCAATGGATGCCGTTTCCGAAACCGGGGGACAAGGCTGGGTGGGCAAAAGCCGACCCCGAAATGCTCGCTTCCATCTTGAAAGAGGCCGAATCGTATCTGAATTATCAATGGCCCTCTCTCCCTGCCACAAAATCGCTGTTATATGAAAGGACGGGTGACCGTAACGAATATCAGTCGCTGAGCTTTAAGAAAAGAAATGTGCTGGGCGTGCTCCTGTTGGCGGAAGTTCATGAAAACAAAGGGCGGTTTGTCGATGCCATCATTGATGGTGTATGGTCCATTTGTGAAGAATCGTTTTGGGGGGTACCCGCGCATTTACCCAGGTCTAAAGATAACGCGGGCTTGATGGATGTTTCTAATCCATTTGTGGATCTGTTTGCTGCGGAAACCGGAACATATCTCGCATGGGTAGACTATTTCGTCGGCGACAAACTGGATGCTGTCTCGCCTCAGATCAGAAAAAGAATTTATAATGAAACCAATACCCGGCTTTTTCAACCGCTGATGAACAAACCTCATGGCTGGATGACTAAAAATGCCAATGGGCGGGCACCCAATAATTGGAATCCATGGATCTGTTCGAATTGGCTCAATACCGTTTTGCTGTTGGAACGGGATGATTCTAAACGCGCCGACATGACCTACAAAATTCTCAAAGTGTTGGATGAATTCGTCAATCCCTACCCTCAGGACGGTGGTTGTGACGAGGGACCAAGTTATTGGGGAGCAGCAGCGGCGTCTTTGTATGATAACATTGCTATGCTGAATCATGCGACCAACGATGCATTCCAGTATGTGTATGCTGACGAAAAGATCAAGAATATGGGTAAGTTCATCTATCGCGCCCAGATCAGCGATACTTACTTTCTGAACTTCGCCGATGCGGATCCAAAGCCAAAGATGTCAGCTAACATGATCTATCGATACGGAAAGGATATCAAAGATCCGGCGATGATGGAATTCGGAGCTTACTACCGTAACCAGGAAAATATTCTAACAGGAAATTTTCACTTTTTTAGAAAGCTCTACGCTCTGTTTATGCAGGACGAATTCAAAAAAGCGGAAGCGGGCCTGCCCCTGCCCAAGGATGTTTGGCTCCCGGACTTGCAGGTTATGGTAGCGCGCGATGCGGCAGGCACTACGAAAGGTTTTTATGTGGCCGCCAAGGGAGGTCACAACGATGAAAGTCACAACCATAACGATATTGGAAACTTTGTGGTTTATTACGATGGCCAACCACTTCTAATAGATGTTGGCCGCGGAACCTATACACGCAAAACATTTAGCGACCGGCGATATGAGATCTGGTATAATTGTTCAGACTACCACAATACGCCGTCGATCAATGGCAAGACTCAATTGCCCGGGCGGCAGTTCAATGCTACTAACGTTTTGTATAAGTCCGCGGCCAGCTATTCTCAGTTCGATGTGGATATCGCGAAGGCATATCCCGAAGATGCGTCAATTAATTCGTGGAAGAGGTCCGTGCGATTGAACCGGAATAAAAATGTAACGGTAAGCGATGTTTTCAGTCTTAAACAGGTCAATGAACTGACAGAGCACATGATGACGTGCTATCCCGCCGAGGTTAAAACTCCCGGCGAATTGATCATCCACTACAAGGTTAACGATGGGCAGATCCGTGATTTTGTAATAAAGTATGATGCAAAGCTGATGCAGGCTTCGGTGGAGAAGGTTGCCCTTACAACGATGGAGGATCAGGGCATCATCGAGAAATGGGGAGATACGATCTACAGGATTAACTTTAAAGCGATGACACCAAAGATGAGCGGGAAATATGAATTTAAGATTTCCGGCAGGTAGGGGAGTGTGTCCCGGCGGAAAGCATTTTTTTAACGAGTAGTTAAATAGCACCTTGCTGCTTGCCAGCGCTTTTCCCGGTCATGGCTTTTCTGCCCGGATTACCTCAATTGCTTTGTCCAGCAACTCGTCACGTCCGGCGCGAATCCCTCTAATCGTTGGTCGCACTTCGATATCAGGTACGATCCCAATTCGTTGTGTTTCTGTTCCATCCGGATAGTAAATGCCGATGCCGCTAATGCTGGTTATTATACTTCCGGGCAAATAGATCCTGGACACATTTCCGTCTGCCGCGGCCGTTGTACTACCGATAACGGTTGCCCTGGGAGCTACGCGAAATGCCATCGTGTGATATTCCGCCGAGCTCTGGGTTGTTTCGTTGATCAAGATCACAACCTTTCCCTTGTAATGATCAGGGTTTGAACCTCCGATCTTTGGCCCTTCTCTAAAAGAAAATAACCCCGGAGTGTCTAAACTGCCGATCGTAAACTTTACAAATGACTTTGCCGCAGGAAGCAGATACGCTGAAAGTGTAAAGACCGTAAACTCTTTGGGGTAGCATCTGAAATCGATGATGAGTCCCTTCGTCCTCGATACGTGGGCCATGATCTTTGGAAGCGCTTCATTTGTAAGGGTCCCGGGATACAAATAGCCGATGTCCGGGTTAATAAATCTAAAAGTGCTGTCTTTTTTTTGAAATCTTGCGTACACATTCACCTTTGTATTAGGGTAGACATCGAGTTGTTTATTGAACGATTCCTGGCCATTAGAATACCTAATTGCAATTGATTGCTTATTCGATCGCAATAATGTAGCAGCAATGTCTCTTAATTGCGTTGGGTAGTTAGAAGCAGGCGTCAACGGCAGTCTGTTTTTGACAATGTCAGCCACCGGCTGGCCTTCGATGTTTTCGATAATGTCGCCAACTTTCAACCCGGACTTCTCACCCAGCGCCTGATTTAAATATCCCGTTACAACAGCTTTACCTTCAACAAATGTAATTTCCAAAGGCGACACGTTCCTTCCTCTGTATTCGTCGAGGGTATCGTCGTTTCCCCAAATATTTGCGTGCGTGTCGTGTACAGCTGCGATCAACGACAACACCGCGAGCTTATATGATAGATCGTCTTCCGCTTCAACGAATGCTTTTATACTTCGCTTCAGGACATCGTTCCAGTTTTCTGAAATAAGATTCTTATACGGGAAGTAATAGTTGATCATATTCCAATATCGAAAGAGCGCCACCAGCCGAACACCGGCATCCGCGTAATTTATGGAATGATAGGAGTTCTCATTTTTGAATACGGGATTTCCAACTTTTTCAGCGAGGCCTATGTAATAGTGTTCGTCCAGCTTTTTTGCGGTTTTAACTTCATTTAACGTCGATGTCAATTCCCGCCCTAAACTCTTTCCGTCGATCCAGGAAAAATCCGGCTGAATCTTTACTTCTTTTTTTTTCTGCTCATGCGTTGCTTTTTCAAATTTGCCCAGTCTTAAGCACCAGTCATTCAACATAATATTACGCTGCCTCTGATCCGTTGACTCGAGAATTTTAGGCAAAATCCGAAAAAGCTCGTAGTCCCAATTGTACTCCCCCGCGGCAACAGCTGGATGATAGTATTTGAGGAATCCCCAGACCTTGCACAAAAGAACGAGGTCGTCAGTGCGTGTTTCGGTTAGAGCAAATTTTGTAATCCCAGAACCCTTGTCGAACTCTTTATCATGATACGCTTTGTAATCTTTGCGTTGAATGATTTCGGATTCTCTAATATCCTTTCCGTCGAGGAGCACTTCAAAGTCATCGGCCCACATCTTGCCCGTTCCGGAAAGAATTGCGCCGATAAAAATGGTTTTTGCACCTGACGGATATGGCATCTTTATCGAATATGTCGCCCAATCTCTGGAGCCTTGAATATCCTGATCATGCATATTTTTAGATCCAAGAATCCCAGATTGCCCATCGAAACGGAGCAAAAGTCCGATATTTCCCAAAGTAACGTCAGAAAATTTCAGCCGGGCGCGAAGTTCAATTTCTTTTGCCCCAAACATGGCTGGTATCGCATAGGCAACGCATCCAAAAGTGTTGGGAAGTTTTTCACCCAAAGGTTGAATGAGAACGGAATTTTTTCCGCCGGCTTTTACCGTGGTGTCGGTTTTTAATACATATCCGGTACCCCATTGAATCCAGTCGTCAGGCAGCAAGCCGCCTTTGGCTGTCCGTTCGAAACCAAAGTTTGTGGTATCCGACTGACAGAAGGCAATCCCGCGCAGGAGGAGTGCCAGAAATAATAAATTTATCTTTTTCATACCAGCCCTTTTAATCACGAGTAACGATACCACCTGGCAAACGGGTCGGTTTGCTAAAGGTGAACTAAAAATACCAGCTTTTTTCTAACTTAATAGCTTCCTGGAATTGAGACATCAGGGGTTTCTCATGAATGCTGTTGTTTTTTGGCTCCGTCAACCGTTCAACCTTCTTGACACGAATGTCGACAGACTGAAACTTGTGATTTTTTGTGGTGTGTTCGGATGTTTATTTCTTATCGTTTTTCAACCATTTAACCTCAACCTTGGCTTTTCCGAAGTCAATGCACCGCTGTCGATCATCTTTGCTTTTTTCACAGTAGCGGGTATGGTCGCATTATCGCTTACTCAGTTCGCGTTCCGTCGCCTGTTCAACGTCAGGCTCACAACGCGGTTGAGTTTTTTGCTATGGTCGCTCGTAGAATTCTTCTTTATTGCCCTTGCCGTTCACGTCATTGATATTTTAGTGTTAGGCCGCTCTTTCTTCGATGTAAATGAATTTATGTTGAACCTCAAACATACTTCCCTGGTACTGGTCCTGCCTTACTTCCTCGGCATTCTGTTGCTTCACGTTCAGAAACAACTTCAGCTCGTTGAGGAGCTTACGGTTAAAATAAACAGGGCCGCGCGCAACGATGACAACGTAACGATAAACGACGAAAAGGGAAAAGCAGCGATGAGTATTGCGGTGCGAAATATAGTCTACGTGAAATCGGAGGACAACTACATCCTTTTATTCCATAAACATGATCAGCACCTGCAAAAGGAATTGATACGAACTACCCTTAAGAGATTGGAGCAGGAGCTTGGCCTGCCCAATATGATCCGGATCCACCGATCCTACATGATCAACAGTCAAAATCTGATTTCAGCCGTAAAGACCCCCAAGGGATATAAGGTGAAAATGGGAAGCGACACTGCGCATCATTTGCCGGTCTCGGTAACTTACCAAAAGGCGTTTGAGGCGAAAGTAGTTTCGATCTGAGAGTTCTTGGGAGGCCAGGCGGGCCAGTTTTCGCCCCAGGTAATCGCTGTTCACCCCATATTCCAAATACCCCTTTGCGGGCAATCGGCTTTCATTGATTTTTATGTTATGCCTGGATTGGAAAAATTATGTGTTATCACGATCTTCTTGGTGCTTGCGGCTTGCACTTCTAAAAAAAGTGCCGCCCCCGAGGTGGCGTCACTTCCCCGCAGCGAAACCGGCAGCGTCGGGAACGGACGAACTTTGTATAAAACGTGCGCTCCTTGTCACGGCGACAAAGGCGAAGGAAATGCTTCGCTGCACAGTCCGGGACTAGCCAATATTGAAGGATGGTACGCATACCGGCAGCTGAAAAACTTCAAGGCTGGGCTGCGCGGTTTCCTAAGCCAGGATAGCTCAGGGGCACAGATGGCGTTAGTTGCGCAGACGCTGGACACGACGGAAATGCTGGATCTGATTGCATACGTCGAAACTTTTGCAGACCTAAAAATGAATACTCATGCCGCTGGTGATGTAAAAAAGGGGGAGAGGACCTATCAAACCGTCTGCGGATCCTGTCATGGACCGGGTGCAAAAGGAAATATATTAATGCAAGCCCCAGGGCTCAATGGCCTTGAACCCTGGTATTTGAAGGTCCAGATTGCCAAATTCAAAACATCGTTGCGCGGTGCTCACCCACGCGACGTTTATGGCGCTCAAATGGTTCCCATGGTAGCCTTGCTAAAGGATGAACAGTCAGTTGACGATGTTGTCGCTTACATCCAGTCAATCACTCCAATTGCAACCAAATGAAGAAGGAGATTATCTTCATCGCAGGGTTGTGTGCCGTTTTAATGTACCGGTACACTTTCAGTGAAAGGAGTGTCGCTCCAGGCATTACGTTGTGCGCGACATGCCCGCCAGGTTTTGAGCTGACAGATAGCAACGCCTGCAAGCTGCGTACAATATACCAGTTGTATGAGACTGGCAGAAGTGACGAACCAGGCGTTGGGGGACTTAAGTCGCCGTTACCCGCATTGCGTGACGGTTTTTCGCCGCAACAAATTGATCTGGGTCGCTATCTTTTTTTCGACCCTGTGTTATCAAAAGACGGAACAAGATCATGTTCGTCCTGCCACCAGCCCGACAAAGGGTTTGCGGATGGATTGAAAACAAGTATCGGCGAGAACGGAACGGCGCTTAAACGTGCTGCGCCGGGTTTGTGGAATGTTGGTTTCAGCAAGAAATTTTTCTGGGACGCGCGGGCGACGTCGCTGGAGCAGCAGATGACCGGACCGTTGTATTCTCCAGCGGAAATGGCCAACACGCCTGAGAATCTCCTTAAAACCCTTAACGAGATTGAAACCTACCGGCAATTGTTCAGACAGGCTTTTCCGGACAGGCATAGAAATAACATCGAGCTTCAGGAGGTATATCAGGCGATCGCGGCTTTCGAATCATCGCTTATTTCACTAAACAGCCGCTACGACCAGTATGCACACGGTTATCATGAAGCTTTAACGATCGAAGAGATCGAAGGCCTGAATATCTTTCGCTCGTTTGTAGCGCGCTGTGCGGAATGCCATACACCGCCACTTTTTACAAATCAGCAGGTTGCCGTTATCGGACTTGCCGAGCCGGATAACAAACCGCTCGATCCGGGAGCGCAAACGACCTTTAACGATTCAACCCTTCGCGGCGCTTTCAAAGTGCCGAGTCTGCGCAACATCGCGCGCACAGCGCCTTACTCTCACGCAGGCAGGTTCGGCACGTTGCGTGAAATGATCGAGTTCTACAATCTCGGCCGCGGTCATGAAGTTCCGAAGGGCGAACGTCTGCATTTACACTGGCACATCTGGGAGCCACGGCTGACATCGTACGAAATGGACAGGCTTGTTGATTTCCTAAACACCCTGACCGATGAAAGTTTTAAACCTCAAACGCCTGACCTCCTGCCTTCAGGAAGATCATCAGAAACAATAAAAGTGACCTTAAACCATAATCCTCCATCACTATGAAGTCAGTAAAGAATATCGCTATCGGAATATTGGTGTTGGCTGCCGGAGTTTACGCAGGCAAGCTGCTTTTCGGACGGAGCACGCTTATACCAGCGCCGGTGCCTGCCTATTTTAGTGAGTCGGAAGTCACGGGCGACTCGTCTGCCGTCGCACCGGGAACGGTGAGTGGAAAAACCATCGATGTGAAACCTGGAGGCTCTATTCAGGAAGCTGTAGGCAAAGCAAATCCCGGCGATTTAATACGAATTTATCCGGGGATGTATCATGAAACCGTTTACATCGACAAGGATAACATCTCATTGCAGGGCGTGATAGAAAATGGTGAGTGGCCTGTGCTCGACGGCGAAAAAAAATTGAACGACGCCATCCTCTATTCAGGCAACGGTATCCTGATAGAAAATATAAAGATCACCAATTACAAAGGCAACGCCATCATGGGCCAGGCAGGGAACAACTACGTGATCAGGAACAACTGGATCGTGGACACCGGCGTTTACGGAATTTTTCCGCAATTTGGCAAAAACGGCATAGTTGAACGGAACGTGCTCACCGGTATTGAAGATGCGGCGATATATATCGGCATGTGCGATAACGTAGACGTCCGGTTCAACGAAGTATATGGAAACGTTGCGGGCATTGAGATCGAAAATTCACGGCATGCGTTGGTGGAATACAATTACGCCCATGATAACACGGGAGGTATACTTGCTTTTCTTACCCCCGGGCTTCCCATCAAAACGTGTTTTGACGTAATCATCCGGAACAATTTTGTCTATAACAACAATACAAAAAACTTCGGCGCAGTAGGCTCCACCGTATCACACATTCCGAAGGGGACTGGTATTTTGATCATGGCAGCAGATGATGTAACGCTTGAAAATAACATCATCATGGGCAACGACAACGCAGGAATTACAATTACCGATTATGGCTACGCCGGTGTTGACCACGCCAGCGATCCGGAATCAGAACCGAATTCGGACCGGATCACGTTACTGGACAATTTTATGAGCGGCAATGGCAAAAACCCCATCGATGAAGTAAAGGCATTGATGATAACGAAGCTTTCGCAAACAGGCCCCGACATTATCGCGGTGGGTGGAGGCGTTGGAAGTTGCATCGTTAACCCGTCGCGATACACAACATTTGGTGTGGATAAGTTCGCCTCCTGCCAGGTGTCCGATACCCGTGCCATCAAAACCTATATGCTGGACAAGCCCGTTGCGCCGCGCGTCACGTCGGTCAGCGACAAAGGAAAAATGACCTATTACGGCGTCTGCTCAGGATGTCATTCCTATAACACGAGGCTTATCGGCCCTCCGGTGAATGTGATCCAGGCTTTGTATAAAAATAATCCGAAGGGAATTGCCGATTACATCGCCAAGCCCATTCACAAACGTGAGGACTATCCCGAAATGCCGCCGCAGAATTATCTGACGGCGGAAACGCGCACGGCGGTGGCGGAATACCTCCTGACTATAACCAAGTAGGCTGTTGACAGGCTTTTGAACGTTGTTTGGAGGTTAACGCTCTTGATACGAGGGTGCTTTCTTTGCGTTGCGAAATTCTGTTAAAACAGACTGTTAGCGCTGCTAAATCTTGAGTTGATTTTTATTGAAACGAATCGTTATATTTCCAACGAGTAGAATTTAACCGGAGCATGAATTTAACTGGACCTGCCATGAAGATCATTTACGCATTCATCATTTTTGCCTTTGTTCTTGAAAAGACGGCAACCGCCCAGGAGTTTGGGTTGCAACTGTATTCCTTGCGCGAGCAATTCAAGAAAGACGTGCCTGGAACACTGCAACAAATACATAAATGGGGAATAAAAGAAATCGAAGGTGGCGGGACCTACGGGCTTGGCCTGGAGGAATACAAAAAGATGCTTGCCGACAACAAGTTGGTTATGGTCAGCGTTGGCGCGGATTACAATTTGTTAAAAACCAACCCTCAGGCCGCGGTTGATGAAGCAAAAAAATTTAATGCGAAGTACGTGGTCTGCTTCTGGATTCCACACGATGGCAACAACTTCGACATTTCGAATATTAAGGAGGCGGCTGAAGTTTTTAACAACGCCGGAAAGATCCTGAAGGAGAATGGTATCTCACTTTGCTATCATCCACATGGTTATGAATTCCGACCATATGAAAATGGAACTTTATTTGATTACCTGGTAACCAATACGAATCCTGAGTATTTCAATTTCGAGATGGATGTGTTTTGGGTGAAACATCCCGGACAGGATCCGGTCGCGTTATTAAAAAAGTATCCAAACAGATTTCTGTTATTGCATTTAAAAGACAGAAAACCGGGAACGCCTGGAAATCAAAATGGAAATGCTGATGTCGAATCGAATGTCACACTTGGCACCGGAGATGTCGGCATTGCCGATATCATCAGGCAGGCGAGAAAAATCGGCGTGAAGCATTATTTTATCGAGGACGAGTCTTCTCGATGCGAAGCCCAGATCCCTGAGAGTTTGAAATTTTTAAAGTCGATCAAGTAACTGTTGATTAAGGGAACTTGGATTACTGAACGAAATCCGGCGCCGCTACCAGGTCCTCTTGCTCATCAGCTTATCAAGTTCTTCACGGCTCATCTTGCCTAGCTCGGGATGTTTTTCGAGCCATTTTAAGAAATCGGTTTTTATTGGTTCGGTCCATTGGCTGTCGATTTCCCCAGTGCTGTATTTGCCCGTGCGTACCATCTCAAACCCAAACTGATCTTTCCGGATGACAAATTCAGCGGTTGCAACGACCTGCTCGGCCATGTGCGCTGGCACAAAAAGAACGCCTTCGATTGTTGCAATGACGAGATCGCCGGGAAGCACAATAGCGTTGCCGATGCGGATAGGTGAATTTAGTCCCATCAGCAACATTTCTTCTGTAAACGAGGGATGAAAATCACGGACAAAGGCGTTAAAGCCTTTCATGTTCTTGATCTCCTGTAAATCCCTTGCAGCGCCGTCAAAGACAACTCCGTTGCCGGATTTGCTGTAAATGGAATTGGCTAACGTGGCACCCATAATGCTGCCGCCGCTGATTTTCCCAAAAGCATCGGCAACGTACAAATCCCCTTTTGTGAGAATGTCGATCGGCCATGAATTTGTGTTTCCCTTTCTGCCGTCCCGGGCACCTCGTGTCTTGACATTTTTTTCCACATCGGGACGGGCAGGCAAATACAACGCAGTTAGTGCACGGCCGGTCATTGTAGCTTCGTTAACGGTTTTCCAGCCCCCCTCATATTGATTCAGGTAACCTTCATTTTTCAAGACCGTCCACGCATCATCAATCATGATGTGCTTTGCCCTTTGCAGAAGATCATCTGGAATTTTTGGCCGACCATCTGCGAAGCGCTCGCCCTTCCATTCGGATGTAAGAAAAATCAATTCTTCTTTCGGAATGGTTTGTGCCGATAAAAAGGTATTGGTGAAGATCACGGTCAGTAAGAACATGAGCACGGAAGCCTTGGCTTTCATGTTTCTGTTTGGTAAAATATAGATATATGACATCATGTTAAGCATTTTAGTTTTTGAAATCATTTGCTGTCGGGAAGCGAAAACACTATATACCCCCGGGGCAACGCTCCCGGCTTTTTGGAATGATTGTAGCTGTCGGGCATAAAAGTTGAAGTGGCATTGATCACCAGATATTGTTTCTCATTTAGCGTGTACATACTGGGTTGTGCGTTCGATTCGTAGCTCAGGGTTGTTTCCCACAGGATCCCACCGTTGTCGGCATCCAGCGCATACACTTTTCCGCCCTTGCCTGTCGCGAAGACAACGCCAGCTGAAGTTATGACCATGCCCTTTCGTAAAATTCCATTGGGTGTGCCTTTGGATTTGTCGCCTTGAACAAAAGATGAATCTTCACCGATGGGTGTTCTCCATTTGATCTTCCCCTCGTTAAGGTCGTAGGCGACAACAGAAGACCAAGGTGGCGTTAACAGGCCCGGCCAATCGATGCCGTAGTCGGTTGTGTATCGATCTTCGGGGTGTGCTACGCCCTCGGGATATTCCAACATTGGGCTAACTCGTTTTTCGTCAGGCTTGATCTTGGCGCCGCCCGAAGCAACCACAGGTCCCTCCGGCGTTGTGGTCTCCAATTGCCTTCGGAAATTAAAACTCCTGGGATTTCCCCCGAGGAATTGGAATAGAGATTTTAACATTTCCTCATCAACATGAACGAAACCGGGCATCCGGCCGCTTCCATTAATCACAATGCTTTTAAATTCATCCCAGAAAATACGTTGGCCTAAATTGACGAGCGACGGGCCAGCCCCACCCGTCATATCTTGTCCGTGGCAGGACTGACAAGTTGATGTGTAAAAAGCTTTAGCTTTTTTAATTTCATTTTGTGATAAATTTACTTTTGGCGGACCCACCTTTTGAAGTCTGTAAATGGACGCGTACTCTTGCGCCATGATGTACATGATTCCCTTGTTCGGATCTGAAGCGGTGTTTCCAAAGTTCGCGCCACCCAGCGCTCCGGGCATCATGATCGTTTCATATTTATCAGAGGGTGGAACATATAATCCTGACCGGGCCATCTCAATTCTTTTAAGCCAACCCTGTTTCACGCTGTCCGGGAAGTGTGGGTTTAAGGTTTCTTTTGTCACCTCGTGCCTGGTGAAACTTGGAAGAGAGGATATCGGTTGCGTTGGCCATGACTCTTCGCCAGGCATTTCACTGACGGGAAATGGTTTTTCTTCAATGGGAAATATTGGATCGCCGGTCACCCTGTCGAACACAAATACAAAACCGCTTTTGGTGGCAACGGCAACGGCAGGGATACTTCTCCCATTTCGATTGACATTTAGAAGTTGAGGGGCAGGCGAAAGATCATAGTCCCAGAGGTCATGATGTACCGTCTGGAAATGCCAAAGGCGTTTGCCGGTA
>DASUTP010000687.1:0-6212 GCA_036374515.1 Chryseolinea sp.
TGTACGCCAGAGACCTCTCTTCATTTTACTCTGACTTCAGACTTTACCACTGCTCTTAAGTGAGATCCCGACGGGCGTCAGTCCCTTCTCGCAGGCCCCATCCCTCTTCACCCGTGTCGTAGCAGAATTGATCGAATGAAAATTTCTTTACTGCATTTTCAGGTAAAAAATGCATTTTTGCCACGAACGAATAATCGCATGAAAATAATTCTACTGGGCTATGGGAAAATGGGCAAGATCATTGAAGGTATTGCCTTTGACCGCGGTCATCAAATCACGGCGCGAATTGACATCGACAATACTGATGATTTTGAATCGGCACAGGGCGATGTTGCAATTGAATTCTCTCACCCGGATGCTGCCTTTGAAAACGTAAAAAACTGTATTGAGAGAAACCTTCCCGTAGTCTGTGGAACAACCGGATGGCTGAAGCGCAAAGCGGAGATTGAATCGCTTTGTAAAAAAAACAATGGAACGTTTTTCTATGCTTCCAACTATAGCCTTGGGGTTAATATATTTTTTAAGCTCAATGAATATATCGCCCGCATGATGAATAATTTTTCAGAATATGAAATCAGCATGGATGAGATTCATCATACGGAAAAAAAAGATGCACCCAGTGGCACCGCCATCACGCTGGCTGAGGGTATCATGACCAACGTTGCGCGTAAGAAGAGATGGGTAAACGAAAAGACCGGTAAACCCGAAGATCTTTTTATCGAGTCTTTCCGGATCGATCAGGTGCCCGGAACACACGTAGTTAAGTTTGAGTCACCCGTTGATGACATTGAAATCAAGCACATTGCGCATTCGCGCGAGGGCTTTGCGAAAGGGGCGGTGATGGTAGCAGAATGGATCAAAGACAAGAAAGGGATTTACACCATGGATGACTTCTTGAAGTTTTAATTGAAGGGCTAATCGGTCCCGATACTGTTGTTAATCAAAAAAGGCCCCAACATGAAATTCTCTGCCAAAACCTACGACTAGTCATGGGATCAATTATTTTCACTTTCTTTGCACGTTTTATTTAAGAATCCTATGAATTGGCAGTTTTGGAAAAAAGAGCAAACTCACGAAGCTAAACCTAAATCGAAGATCCGTGAATGGTGGGATGCCATCCTGTTTGCTGTTGTAGCTGCTACCTTGATTCGCTGGCTGATCATGGAGGCGTATACAATTCCGACCCCTTCCATGGAAAATTCTCTTCTCGTAGGGGACTTTCTGTTTGTCAGTAAATTTCATTACGGCACCCGGACGACAACCACTCCCCTGCAGGTCCCCTTAACCCATCAAAAGATTTGGTTTACGAATATCCCGTCGTACGTAGAATGGATTAAACTTCCTCAGTACCGGCTGCCAGGTATTTCTCATATTAAACGAAACGATGTAGTTGTTTTTAACGTGCCTCCGAAGGGTCTCAACGAAAATATAGCCTACCCCATCGATCTTAAAACGAACTATATCAAGCGATGCGTCGCAGTTGCGGGCGATGTCCTAGAAATCAAAGACCGCAAGGTATATACCAACGGAGAATTGCTGGAAAATCATCCTGAAGTTCAATATAGTTACGTGGTTTCTTCCGACGGCCCTATCAACGAACGAAATCTTGTCAAGCTCGGCCTCGGCGTAGAAGACTACCAGGTTTACGGACGCCAGCAGGATGGAAAATTCATTTACCTGATGTGGCTGACACAGGACAAGGTCGACGCTTTGAAAGCCCTGCCGTACATTAAATCCGTCGACCTGCAGCACCGAAATGAGCAGGACAGCGTAATACCCTATTCATCCTATTACGAATGGTTTGGCGGCGCGGCCGACACGACAAAGGTTGTGAGCTGGTCAACCGATAATTTTGGCCCTCTATGGATACCAAAAAAAGGTGAGAGCATTGCTATAAATGATTCCACCCTCGCTATTTATGGCGCGACAATCAAATTATACGAGCATAACGACGACGTGAAGATTGACAACAACACGCTGACGATCGATGGAAAAGCTGTAACCGAGTATACGTTCAAACAAAACTATTACTTCATGATGGGAGACAATCGGCACAACTCCCTCGATTCGCGGTTCTGGGGGTTTGTTCCGGAGGATCACATCGTTGGAAAAGCGTTCTTCATCTGGCTTTCAATAGACCGCAACGCGGATTTTATTCACAAGATCAGGTGGAGCAGGTTTTTTAAGTTGATTCGTTGAGCTGAGAGCATTCAGCATTCAGCTCACAGCTTACAGCTTTCAGCTTTCAGCCCCTGCATGCAAAAGCGGACAGGACCTGAGATGAACCGAAATCTACAAACAATATCAGACCTACTCACCAGCTGTACGCTGTTAGCTGACGGCTGAACGCTTCCTCACCAATCTATTTCTTTCAAACCTTTGCTCTTAAGGTATTCATTTGCTTTGCTGAAGTGCTTACATCCGAAAAAGCCCCGGTCAGCGGAAAATGGCGATGGGTGCGCCGACATTAATACCAGGTGTTTCGACCGGTCAATGACCTCTCCCTTCTTTTGGGCATAGGATCCCCACAGCAAAAATACCACATTTTCCTTTTCATCGGAAATCCTCCTGATCGCCGCGTCCGTAAAGACTTCCCAGCCTTTGTTTTGATGCGATCCCGGAGACGATCCGCGCACGGTGAGGGTTGCATTCAGCAACAATACACCCTGGCGAGCCCAGCGTTCGAGGTTGCCCGACGCTGGTATGGGCTTATTCAGATCTTGACGTATTTCCTTGAAAATGTTGACCAGCGACGGAGGTATTCGAATACCATCCCGAACTGAGAAACATAGTCCATTGGCTTGTCCAGGTCCATGGTAAGGGTCCTGTCCGATGATGACCACCTTCACATCCGCAAAATCACAGCAATCAAATGCCTTAAAAATTTCTTTTCCGGGAGGATAGATCGTTTGCGTTCGATATTCCTCCTTAACGAAATCAATAAGCGTGGTGAAATAAGGTTTTTCAAATTCTTCAGAAAGCCGGGCCTTCCAACTTGGAACCATTTTTACATCCATAACGTCAAAACTAAAGGCATAGGTAAAAGACAATAATGCTTTTTTGCACACGAAAAAGACTGCAAAAATGTAACTTAAATGAGTTGATAGACAATAATTTGAAAGAATTCCTTAGCTTAATCTTGTGAATAACAAAAAATTAATATTTTTGAAGCGTATGGTAACGGAAATAACTCAAGGGATCAAGGTAAGTGTGGAGACGGAGTATCAGCCGGCGTATTCCAGTCCAAGTCAGTACCATTACGTTTTTACCTATCGCATTTCGATTGAAAATCATAGCGAGTATACCATTCAATTGCTACGAAGGCACTGGCATATTTACGATGCCGGATTCAGTCAACGCGAAGTTGAAGGAGAAGGTGTTGTTGGGCAACAGCCCGTTCTTGAACCCGGGCAAACACATCAATACGTTTCAGGATGTAATTTGAAATCCGGCCTTGGAAAAATGATCGGAACATACCTCATGGAACGTGTCGTTGATGGAGTTACGATGCAGGTAAACATCCCTGAGTTTACGATGATCGCACCGATCAGGCTCAACTGAGTGTCCGCAAAATATTTTCAACTTAAATCTTTCTTTACCTATTGGCTCGATGCCGTTGATGAGCACTCCCTTCATTCGCCTTTCCTATTTGATTTCTTTACACGCGTTCTTAAAAAAGAATTTTCACATCCGGATTTTGAGGCGCTCGCGCGAAGCAGGCAAAAGTTAGCAACCGATCATCGCGTTATCAATATCACCGACTTTGGATCGGGCTCGCTAAAAATGAAAAGCCCCTCGCGAAAAATTTCCGACATTGCCAGCATTAGCGTTACACCAGAAAAATATTCGAGACTTTATACTCGAATTATCCGCCATTATAATTGCAAGCATATCCTTGAGCTTGGCACATCGCTTGGCCTCAACACACTTTACCTGGCAAAGGCCCAAGAGGGTATCCGGGTTGCAACAATTGAAGGATCGGTTGAGACTGCTCAGGTTGCAAAAAAAATGCTTGACGAGCACGGGGCGAAAAACGTCCAGCTTATATTGGGTAATATCGATCAAGCGCTCCCCACCTATCTTTCGGGCTCGGAAAAAATTGACTTTGCATTTATCGATGCCAACCATCGCCGCGGGCCGACGCTGAATTATTTCGAGCTGATCCTGGAGAAAACGCATGATGAGACTGTCGTGGTGTTGGATGATATTCATTATTCAAAGGAAATGGAAGAGGCTTGGCAGCAGATTCAGGCTCATAAGCGCGTATTCACCTCGATCGATCTGTACCGGTGTGGTCTCACCTTCTTCAATCCCGCATTAACGAAACAAAATGCCGTTTTACAATTTTAGGTTTTGAATTGCGGTGAAAGAAAAGTTATTTTTGGCATTTCATATCGAATAACCCATGAGCGAACCGACTCCAGCATCCTATCAAGCACCACGGAAAAGTAACCGAAATGCTATTATAATCGCGTTACTATCCGTCGTAATAGTAGTGCAGGCCGTAAAAATTTATCTTGATTCAAAGGAAAAACAAACGATAAACACCGACCTGACCTCTACCAAACAGGAGTTAGCCACAACGGAGCAAAGACTTCGGGAGATCAGTTCAGAACTTGACCAAAGAATTGCAGAGATCACCAAGCTGGGTGGGAACGTAACAGACCTTGAGAAAGCTAAAGCTGATATTGAGGCCGAATTGAATCGGTCGAGGCGAGCAACAGGACAGGAAATAAAGGCTCTTAAAGATAAGGTGGAAGGATATGAGATGTTGCTGAAGAACAAAGACGAAGAAATAGAAAAACTCAAGTCCGTTAATCAGGAGCTGCTGACTGAAAATACGACGTTGAAGACAGAGAAGAATGAATTGGGAGACTCCATCAACAGGCTAAGTCAAAGCAAAGACGAACTCGCCACGAAGGTGGAAATTGCCTCACAGCTCAAGATTGAAAATTTTAAGATCGTAGCCCTTAACGAGCGAGGCAAGGAACGCGAATCGCCTTTTAAGGCACGCCAGGTCGAACAATTGAAAGTCGAATTCAACATCGCCGAAAACAATGTCGCGCCCGTCGAAGGAAAGAAGATCATGATCCGGGTGATCGACGAAAATGGTCAGGTATTATTTGATGTAGCTCGTGGATCAGGCACCTTTTTACTCAACGGCAAAGAAGAATTTTACACTGCTTCCCAGGAAATTCTTTTTGACAATACAAGACAGAAACTTTCCTTTCTTTACGACAAGGGATCAGAATACGCTGAAGGAACTTACAACCTTGAAGTATATGCAGACAATTACCTGATGGGTAGCGGCCAGTTTGTTATCAAGTGACCCGTGTCACGGGTTATATTTCGTGACAACAGAATCAGTTAGCAGTTTAGGCAGATGATACCGGCCTGAGTCGATACTTATCTTTGGCGCAAGCGCTAAATAGCTTTTTATTCCTGCGTTTGTAACGGATGTTTGATAAACAAAGAGGTCTTGTAGATTTTTTAGTCCTGAAAGCTGCATAAGCCCTTTATCCGTAATTTTTGTCCCGACCAGGTTTAGATAGCTCAGATTTGGAAGTGATGCTATCGGTTGAAGACCGGCATCCGACAAGGCTGTAAATTCCAAATTCAACCTGCGCAGGGTCGTCAGTTGGGCGATGTCGGCTATTTCCATATCTGAGACAGTGGTCCGCGAAAGGTCCAGCCAGATGATCTGTTTCTTTAGCGGAAGTAAAGCACGCAAATCCTCAACCGCGACGGACCTCTTGTTTACAAAGCTCACAGACAAATAGTTTGATTGTTTGCTGACCGGAAGAACAATAATTCCATTTTTAGCAAGGGCGGCAACAAGCGCCGCATCGGCAGGATCCACCACTTCATCAGGAGTCAATTTTTCCTTATGCGACTGGTCAACAACCGAAATAAAATATCCCTTAACCTTTTCAGCACTTTTGCATTCAGATACCTTCATTTCGAAATCAGCCCCTTCATTTATCCACGCTTGAATAAGCGCTATTTCGGAAGAAGAAGGTTGCGGCTTTTCATTCGGCGGCATGTGATCTTCATCTTCTAACGACAGCATCAGCCGGCTGAACATCGCGCTTGAGTCCGCTACGCCTGCTTCGATAATGTGTCCGCTTTCCCCACCCTTTTCAATAAAATTCTTTCCGTCAAGCCGCAATTTGCCTTTCTGTTTGCTGGCGCTATGACACGAGTAGCAACGG
>DASUTP010000688.1:0-12115 GCA_036374515.1 Chryseolinea sp.
GCTGGCAGCCTCTACGGAATTGGAGACAATTCCGCGGAATGCTATCGAATCCCTGCTTGCTTTGAAATTAAATCATTATCGGATTGATGTTCAACCCTCGGCATCAGAATGGCTTGAAAAATTCAAACACGACTTAAAAGCTTCCATCGATCTAAAGTTAGCCCTGGAAATTGCGCTTCATATTGCCGATCCCAAGGACATCGATAATTTTTGCGCGTCCGTGACCGAACATCATCCTGCCATTGCGCGAATCATTTTGCTCAGCGTCGATCATCCTGCGACAACCCAGGAGATCATCGACCATGCCGATCGCCTGAGAAGACATTTTCCCAACGTTGAGATCGGTGGAGGCACGGACTACAATTATCGCGAACTAAATTGCAATCTATTTGACGCCAGCAATCTTGATTTTGTGAGCTACTGCGTCGATCCGCAGGAGCATGCAACGGACGATCTCACCATCATCGAAAACATTGCGGCGCAAGCCGATACGATACATTCCGCCCGCGATTTGTATGGAGAATCAAAACCTGTCAGTATAACTTCTTTAACATTGAAGAAACGCTTCAATCCCGCCGCCACCGTCAGCAAGGACAGGGTATTGACCACGGCGCAAAGGGCAGACCCTAGACAAAAGACGGCATTTGCAGCAGCCTTTACGTTAGGAAGCATCAAGATGATGGCACAATGCGATGCAAATTCCGTTACTCTCTTTCAAACCGTCGGAAGCCAGGGAATTTTGTCGGGCAAGGGTGAAAAATACCCCGTTTATAATGTACTGTCGGAAATTCTTTCTGCAGGAACTGAATTGGTGCATACCACCAGCGACCAACCATTGCAGGCAGACGGTATTTTGTTACAAAAAAACGCTGAGTTAAAATTGTTCCTGGTCAACTATACGTCAGCGACAAAAGACGTGGTATTCGGGAAAAGGTTCTTTACGCTGCAACCTTATGAGATCAGAGTGGAAAGTATTTAAATAAGTCTTCAGAGTGGACTCACTTCGAGTCAAGATGCTTTTTTTCTAAACCAGATCGGAGCGCTGACGAACCATAACAATGTGCCAGCCGCCATTAGCTGCTTATGCAAGGCCAGGTCGATGCTCCCCTGAAATACCAGGATCGCAGGTATGAGCGTAAGGGCTAAGGCCGCAACGGCAACAATGCTCATGAGGGTCTTCATACATTAACCTCCTTTAAATTTTTTTGCTGCAGTAGTTTGCTCAATGCAACATAGACGATAACTGCAATAAACCACCCAGGAAATCCCAAGAAAAATATTTCGATGCTAGCAAACATGTTCAGCCCAATGCAGAATGCCAGCGTAACCACCCATGTCAATGCTGCCGCAACATTAAATTCGCTTCCTGATCTCAAGGCGTAATTAGCAATAAAGCCAAACTGTTTTGCCAGGTAAAAATCCGCAAAGATAATTGCGCCCATGGGCATAAGGATCAACCCATATAACGCAACGAAGTCCAGCAGCCTCATTACGAGCGCAGGAAAACACGCCGCCATCGTTGTGACCAGCCCCACCACCAGTGTCACCTTCCACGTTGTGGTTTTCGGCATCATCGCCTGAATCGCGAGGCCGGCGCGATAAATCGTGGGGTTTGCTGTTGTCCACCCCGCGATCACAACGCATGCGGCACCTGCAAAACCGGCAGCGTAATATGAAATGGGGCCAGGCGCAAATTCACCGGTATTTTGTTTGAGATAGACCGCATACAAAATTCCCGATGCCATCCAGGCAAGGAAATGGCCAACAAACATTCCGGCCGCGGATGTAAATCCGTGGGTCCATTTGCGGGCGTATCTCAAAATGGACATGTCTGCCATGCCAATGTGCATTGCCATATTGCAGAACCACGCAAAAAACAAGACGTGCCAGAAAGTAAATTTATCCTGGCCTTCCAAGGGAATTCCCGTCCATATTACTTCGTTGGCGACACTCCAAAAGTTACCAATGGAATTTACGCCAAGCTCAGGCAATACGGCTATTGCAGAGGCTAAAAACACTCCGATCATCCAGGGAGCAGCGACATTGGCAAATTTTGCAATACGCTCGTAGCCCAATATGGCTACTAATGTTATCACGGAGCCAACAGCGAAAACGGTAAGCACCCAACCGATGCTGGTGGGGTACATATCGGTTAGTTTTGGCATCGGGAAATTAAACGGTATCCCAATGGCTGTGGCCGATACCGCTATCATCGAGCCCGCTAAAAAGCAAAACATCAGGCCATTGACAAGGTTGTAAAGACGCGTGAGGTTAATGCCGCAAATTCTCTCGAGCTGATAGTAGAGGGTCAGACGCAGCTTGGTGGCAATCGGCGCACAGAGAAAAGCCCAGCTGAGAACAGCGAGCAAATTTCCCAGCAGCAGGCCGCTTACAAGGTCCGCAGCGCTCACGCCATGCGCGACGAACAACGGTCCGATTACATATTCTGTACCAGCGGTGTGTTCGCCAGCATACATCCCCAAAAAGCTTTTCGAAGTTTTGAGTTGCGAATCCGGGACGGGCTCGCGCTCGTACTCATTAACTTCCGCTAATCGTTGTTTTAAGGTCTTGGCCATAGGTAAATAATGGAAAAATAAGCCGCGAAGGCAAATGTGAGTATCCTGTGGTTAAGGCCTACGGCGCTTATGAGACATGACAACACAGGATAGGGCCGGAATAACAGCTCTCTAATTTGCCCTCCACCTTAACATTACGCAGTCGACTCCAGGTTCAATGTATTCTTTCTAAGAATGAAAATGTCAACACTTTTTTTGCATATTCCGTAAAAATTATCGCTTTGAACAAACAAGTCGTAACGCTGATTTTTGATATAGGCAAAACCACAAAAAAAGTTTTAGTCTTCGATCAGGACTTTCATGTCCTTGAAGAGCAAACCGACAGCTTTCCGGAGATAGCGGATGAAGATGGATTTCCATCGGAGGACTTAAGCGCGGTAACGGAGTGGGTAAACGCCAAGGTCAGCCACTATCTAAATCATCGAGAATTTCAGGTAACGCGCCTTAACTTCTCCACGTATGGCGCAAGCATGGTCCACGTTGCCCGGGATGGTAGTCCAGTTGCGTTTTTCAATTATCTCAAGCCGCTACCAAAAGGATTTAAGGACGATTTTTTCGCAGCCTACAACACAAAGAACGATTTGTTGACAAGCACGGCTTCTCCTTACCTTGGGCTTCTGAATTCCGGGCTTCAATTTTATTGGTTAAAGCATTTAAGGCCAAATCTCTTTTCCAGGATAGCCACATCGTTACACTTTCCGCAGTACTTCCCTTACGTTCTCACAAAGAATAAATTTTCGGATATCACCAGCATCGGTTGTCATACCATGCTCTGGGATTTTGGAAAAAACGAATACCATGAATGGGTTTATAAAGAAGGTGTGGATAAACTGCTTCCGGAAATTTATAAGTCTGACAAGACCGTAGACCACGTATACAACGGCGTCAACATCAAAGTAGGCGTCGGTGTACACGACAGCTCCGCCGCGCTCATGCCGTACCTGGGGGTAATGAAGGAAAAATTTCTGTTGCTGTCGACTGGAACCTGGAACATTTGTTTTAATCCCTTCAATGACCAATTGTTATCGCCTACGGAACTATCACAGGATTGTTTATGCTTCCTGACGTACGACAGGAAGCCGGTGAAGGCGTCCAGGATATTTTTAGGACATGAACATGAGCTTCAGCAGCGGGAACTGGCTGCTTATTTTAAAGTGGATCCAGAATTTTACAAGTCCATTGAATTCAATCCTTCACTGTATCAAAAATTAAGGAATGAAAATGCGTTCATTGAGTTCAAACCCTTGGAAATGGAGGGAACTGGACCTCACCTGAACGCTAGCTCCTCCCCTACACGTTACGATGCCTTGCGGAGTTTTGAGGAAGCGCAACATCAATTGATACGTCAATTGGTACGGTGGCAAAAAATTTCCATTGACTTGCTGGACCCAAACCGCGAAGTGAAAGACCTGATCGTTGTTGGTGGTTTTACAAAGAGCAAATTGTTTCTGCAGATTCTGAAATTGGAATTGCCGGAACGCCGGATCTTAATTTCAGATCATCCACGGGCAACGGCACTCGGGGCTGCATGGTTAGTATGTGGAGCCGAAGCATATGGTGATAAAACTCATTTATTAAATGTTAGTCAGGTTTAAGCATTTATTTTTGAGATATTTTGCGTTTATTTTTTTGCGATTCTTCAGAGGTGAAAGCAGCACGTTTTAGGAGAGGTTATCAAGCTAAAATTTTTAGCGCTGAGAAAATACCGAGGAAAAGGCATGGGAGGTCGGCAGAGGGTTTACAGGTCTCTGTATTATTTTCAGCGTTGAATTTCCCCCTGGAATAACTCTGCGTTTAATTTGTCGAACGAGGCACGCGTCCTTTTAGGAGAGCTTATCAAGCTAAAGTTTTTTTAGCGCTGAGGAAATACCGAGGAAAAGACAAGGCTCTTCGCAGAGCGTGTGCACTTCTCGGTATTATCTCTGTGAAATTTCTCTCTGCATTAACTCTGCGTTTAATTTGTCGAACGAGGCACGCGTCCTTTTAGGAGAGCTTATCAAGATTTTTTAGCGGTGAGGAAATACCGAGGAAAAGGCATAAGAGGTCCGCAGAGCGTGCAGATGTCTGTATTTTTTCTCGGCGTTGCATGTCTCTTTGGATTAATGCTGGATTTAATTCGTCATGCTATGACGCGTCGTTTTAGGAGAAGTTATCTAGCTTAAGTTTTTTCGCGCAACGGTAAACCTTATTGCCCATTCGACGATTCAAACTGGTTTACAATCCTTCTGATTCCATCTTTTAACCTTACCACATTGAAATTAAGGAGAAGTGCCACTTTGCAGGTGGTCAGCTTAAGATGAGTGACTGTCTGCATCATGTGGATCTCACTTAAAACATCAACCGATTTTATTTCGACAATTACCTTCCGTTCAACGATCAGATCCGCCCGATATCCGCAATCCATCCGTACGGCTTTATAGAATAAAGGAACAGGTTTCTGTCGCTCAACAAAAAGTCCGGACTTGAATAACTCGTAATATAAACACGATTCATAAGCCGACTCCAATAAGCCTGGCCCCAGGGCTACATGCACCTTTATAGCGCACCCAATAACACATTCGGTGATTTCATTTTCAAACACAACGATTTTTTTTATTGTGATAACGGTACACTAAAAATAGTCCCACCTTTCGAGTCATTGAAATAAAATCGCAACGGAAATCCTAATAAAAAACAATAATTTAATGCGAACAGGAGAAGATCAATCCCCCTGCCCTTTCTTCCCGAAAAACTCTGCGCTTAATTCGTCGGGCTATGCACGCCACGAGAGGAGAGGTTTTTCAAGCTGAAAATTTTTAGCGCAGAGGGAGGACAGAGGAAAAGGCAAGGGAGGTCCGCAGAGCGGGTGCATTTCTCTGAATTTTCTCCATATAGCTGACTGGCTAATTTGACCTACATAGTAGCTAATTCAATCAGCGAAAGCTAGTTCCGTGTGCGATGGGCAGCATATTTAATCACACCCACCCGTGCCCACTACCCGTCGTGAACTCATACGCACCTCCATGCTCGCAAGCCTTCGGTTTGGCTCATGATTTTTTGGTTCTTTTTTGTACCTGCGTGCGCGAAGCCGCTTCGGCGAAGGTACGGTCAAGACAAAAGAAGATGAGAAAATATTGACCGTCGGCCGCGATGAATACTAATGGAAATGCAACGCAGAAAAATACAAACAAACTAACGGACGCTATCGCTGAGGTTAGCCATACTGCATTGTTACTCAGGGGATTCCAACCTCAGTCCATTACAGTTCCCCCTGAAATGCACGAGTTAATAGCCTCTGTACTCGCGTTCCGCAATCGATGCATATCGTTGATTACGCGGAAATTTTTTCCTACCTTTTTGCTTTCAAGCGCAGTTCCGCCTGAATTAGGCTGTAATACACCAATTCTTAAAGTTTATGTTCGAAGGATTTTTAACGATTGATGAAGGCTCAAAAATTCCAAAATATCAGCAGGTAGTCGATACGATCGTCTCGGATATTGAACTTGGAATCGTTAAGGTTGGGGATAAGATACCTTCCATAAATGAGACGAGCGAAGAATATTATCTCTCCCGCGACACGGTTGAAAAAGCGTACAAAATCCTCCGGAAACGGGGCATCATAACAGCAGTACGCGGAAAAGGCTTCTACGTTTCCAGCACTGGAAAAAATGAAGAACGCAGGGTGCTGCTGATGTTCAACAAGCTCAGCGATCACAAAAAGACTATCTACAATTCTTTTGTCAAAAATCTGGGTGAAGGATTTACAGTGGACCTTCAGGTTCACAATGGCGACAGCAGAACGCTCGAAAAGATAATCATTGAAAGTCTGGGGCGCTACGACTATTACGTCGTAATGCCTCACCTACTTCAGGAAACCGATAGCGTTAAAGCTGCGATCAATAAGATTCCAAAGGAAAGGTTGGTGCTGCTCAACAAGGACCTGGAGGGCATTGACGGCAACTATGGTTGTGTCTTCGAAGATTTTGAGCTGGATATCCACCAGGCGCTTTACACCGGCATCGACAAAATCAAAAAGTATAACAAGCTCATTCTGGTTTTTCCAACTGATAACTATTACTGTACCGGCATTCATCAAGGCTTTCGAAATTTTTGCGAAGCCGAAGGCTTTGATTATGATATCATCGAGCGGGTCGGTCCCCATGAAATAAGCGAGGGCGAACTTTACATCGTAATCGAAGAAGTGGATCTCGTCGAACTTATCAAAAAAGCCAATGCCCAGAATCTGCGGCTTGGAAAAGATATCGGCACGATTACCTACAACGACACGCCATTCAAGGAAATTCTCGCCGGTGGCATCACCGTGCTCAGCACCGATTTCTTCAAGATGGGAGAAACGCTGGCTGACATGATCAAAAACCGTAAAAGGAATAAGGTAAAAAATCCATTTACGTTGATCATCAGAAATTCAATCTGATTCTGCCACAAAGTCTAAAAGGCACTAAGAAATACAGAAACGTTGCGATATTAAGACCTTGAAGGACTTCGCCCCGCTGTCTTGCCTTTCCAAGATTCTTCGTTATAGAAAACGTCCGTCGTTTCCGTTTCCGCTCTATAACACGTTCCCTTAGACCCCCACTAACGCAAACGTTACCGAAAGCGGGATCATCGCTGGAGTTAAATAATGCTGGTGTTTGACTGCGCAGCCGATTAACCTTCTTATCTTTGCAGCTTATTTTGTTTTCAATATGATCGCGGCTAACAATCTTTCGCTCCAATTTGGTAAAAGGGTGCTATTTGATGACGTAAACATCAAATTCACCACCGGAAACTGTTACGGAGTAATCGGTGCCAATGGCGCTGGAAAATCCACGTTTTTAAAAATACTCTCGGGGGAAATAGACCCTACACGGGGTAAGGTCACTATCGACCCTGGAAAACGAATGGCGGTACTTCGTCAAAATCACCATGAATTCGATGAGGTACCCGTATTGGATACAGTGATGATGGGCCACTCGAAACTGTGGAGCATCATGAAAGAAAAAGATGCCATCTATGAAAAACCGGATTTTTCGGAAGCCGATGGAATTCGCGCCTCAGAACTAGAGGCTGAATTTGCCGAAATGAACGGATGGAACGCTCAATCAGATGCTGCCGCCCTGCTCAGCGGCCTCGGTATCGATGAGGAAGAACATTTCAAATTGGTGAAGGAGCTCAGTGGCAATCAAAAAGTACGGGTATTGCTGGCGCAGGCAATCTTTGGAAACCCTGATATTTTGATCCTAGATGAACCAACCAACGACCTGGATATCCACACCATTACCTGGCTGGAGGACTTCCTGCTGGAATTTAAAAATACTGTCATCGTCGTTTCCCACGACCGGCATTTTTTGGATACCGTCTGTACCCACATCGTTGACATTGATTTTAGTGCGATAAAACTCTTCACAGGCAATTATTCATTCTGGTATCAATCAAGTCAGCTGGCGCTGTCACAACGATCTGCGTCGAATAAAAAAGCGGAGGAAAAGAAGAAGGAACTTCAGGAATTTATCGCCCGCTTTAGCGCCAATGCTTCCAAATCACGTCAGGCTACCAGCCGCAGAAAACTCCTCGAGAAAATTAACGTGGATGATATTCAGCCTTCCACCAGAAGATATCCGGCCATTATCTATCAGCAAAAGCGTACGGCCGGCGATCAGATATTGCACGTCGAAAATCTTAGCTATTCCCTGAACGGCAGCACACTATTCAAAAACCTGGATTTCTATGTTAACAAAGGGGACAAAATTGCCTTTTTGAGCAAGGATAGTCTGGCAATAACTTCTTTGTTCCAGATCCTCGTCAACGAACTTAAACCCGACAAAGGAACATTCAAGTTCGGGCAAACCATAACAACGGCATACCTGCCTAACAATAACGCAGAATTTTTTAAGTCAGACGACAACCTGATCGACTGGCTGCGACAATTTGCCGAAGAGGAAAACAAAGATGAAGTATACATCCGCGGATTTCTGGGAAAGATGCTTTTTTCCGGCGAAGAGGTCTTTAAGAAATGCAATGTGTTGTCAGGTGGCGAGAAAGTCCGCTGCATGATATCACGTATGATGCTGGCAGGCGGTAACGTACTTATTCTTGACGAGCCCACCAACCACCTGGATCTGGAGTCTATTACCGCATTTAATAACGCTTTGAAAGATTTTCCGGGGACAGTTCTGTTTACCTCTCATGACCATGAGTTTACCCAGACCGTTGCAAACCGTATCATTGAAATAACACCAAACGGCTTTATCGACAAGCTTATGAGCTATGATGAATACATCACCAGCGAAAAGGTGTCGGAGCAGAAGGTGGCGCTTTATGCGTGATTGCTGCTGTGATCGGAAAGGTAATCGGTAATCGGTGATCAGGTAATCAGGTGCCGGTAGCCACTAGTGTGCCGGGGTGTGCGGCGGTAAGGGCAGTGGCTTCGTGGACAGCTCGTTGTGGTTAGAGGAAAGAATAACTGAAAAAGTTATCTTTCGGGGTAATGGTAACTCTACAACCCTCATCCCAGTTCAAGAAATTAACAAGCGGAGAGCGGATCTGCGGTGGGCAAGGGTGAAGGCGCAGGCCATTTGCAGACACTAAACTATCGGCACCTGTTACGAATTATCGATATCTTGAAGAAAGCCATATCAGTTTGCAGACGCCAAACTACCGGCACCTGTTACCAACTACCTGTTACTTCTTACGAATCTTGCCAAGCACCCCACTACCGATTCCCCTCGACGGTACCATTTCTCTGGTACACATATTTCGTCGAGCCGGAATTTTCGCTCTTCGGAAGCATGGTCAGCATGCCATCGCGGATGGTAATGGAATACTCGGTCAACTTATCGCCAGCGGAAGCAGCGGTACTTTCGGTTTTTTGTTCGCTTTCAAGGTATAAAACGGAGTGATTTTCATTCAGGCGATAGGAACCGCGGTCATCGCTTTCACCCTGTGAGGTATACGTTCCGTCTTCATTGAATTCAATCCATGCGCGGCTCTCAGAATTGGGATTGGCTGCGATCTCCCTGCTGCCGGCATAAACTTTTTCTAATTGCCATTTGCCAACAATGCTCTTGATCGCCTTATCAGGCGTCTCTTCAGCCCGTTGTGCGGAAACGTGAAAAGCTATGGTAAAGGCGAAGGCTAAAAATAAAAGCAACTTCTTGCGTGTCATAAATTTTTTAAAGCGTTAATGTTTGTAGGTGTTAATTGTTCCCACGATCTCCTTTAAGGAAAAGCGTGGTTTATCAAATTATTCTAAAAATCGTGCCTTGGCCATAAGGCTTAAAATTTCGCACTAAAATGTCGTTCAGTGAAAGTGTGTCCACAACGAAATGCGTAATTATTCTACAATTTAGCCAACCACAGCACGCGAAGGTCGTAAAGTAAGGCCGGAGCAACCACACTAAAATAAACCTACATTCGTCTCTGCTCTCGTAAACTGAAACTATGTCATCACCAAAAACTAAGTCCCGGGTAACTTTAGCCTATGTTTTTAAAACCATTATCTGGCCGCGCAAGAACCTCCTATTGGTTGGATTAGTCCTGATTGTGATCAGCCGTTTGGCAGGACTGGTACCGCCCGCCGCCACAAAACCTTTTGTTGACGATGTTTTAGTGAAGAAAGACTTCCATTTGCTGCCCATGATCCTCACTTGGGTAACCGTGGCGATCCTTGTTCAGGCTGTAACTTCCTTCTTACTAACCAAGCTGTTAAGTGTTGAAGCCCAGCACCTCATCTCGGTTTTGCGATCGAAGGTGCAGAAGCATCTGCTCAGGTTGCCCACAAGATTTTTCGACAATCAAAAATCCGGCGCGCTGGTGTCCCGGGTCATGACCGACGTGGAAGGTGTTCGCAACCTGGTCGGTACAGGCCTTGTGCAACTGGTCGGCGGAATACTTACGGCAGTCATCTCCATTGGCGTGCTGATCAGCATCAGTCCCCTGATGACCTTATTTATTCTGTTACCAATGTCAATTTTCGGCTTCGTCACACTAAAGGCGTTCGCTTATATCCGTCCGATTTTTCGGGAAAGGGGAAAAATCAATGCGGAAGTCACAGGCAGGCTGACCGAAACGCTAAATGGTGTGCGTGTCATAAAAGGATTTAACGCCGAACAGCAGGAGATCAGGATCTTTGAAAACGGAGTGGACAAACTGTTTCAAAATGTCAAGAAAAGCCTTACGTCGACCAGCCTCGTTACCAGCTCCGGCACCTTTCTCGTAGGACTGGCCAGCGTGGGTATTATGGGACTGAGCGGATACTTTAACCTCAGCCCCGGTGACTTTCTGAAATTTACCATGTTCATGGTTTTCATGATTGCACCCATCGTTCAGATGAGCAACATCGGAAGCCAGTTGACAGAAGCGTTCGCGGGTTTAGACCGCACAGAAGAGTTGCTCAACATCGAGCCGGAGGACGATGGAACCACCCGTAAGATCCAAATCGGTCCTATTCAGGGAAATATTATATACGACAAAGTGTGGTTTGAATATGAAGAGGGGAAACCCGTCCTGCGGGACATAAGCTTTCAGGCATCGCCTGGCTCTGTGACGGCGCTTGTCGGCACTTCCGGCTCCGGCAAGACTACGATCGCAGGGCTGGCGGCCTCCTACCTCACCCCTACGCAAGGAATTATCACAGTCGACGGGCTGGACCTTTCGAAAATATCGCTGACGAGCTACCGAAGCCAACTCGGCGTAGTCCTCCAGGACGACTTCCTTTTCGAGGGAACAATTCGGGAAAACATCTTATTTCCAAGACCAGGGGCGACGGAAGACCAACTGATAAGGGCAGTAAGGGCGGCGCATGTTCATGAATTTACAGACCGTTTTGAAAAAGGACTGGATACCGTCATCGGTGAACGCGGTGTTAAACTATCCGGGGGTCAACGTCAACGTATAGCTATAGCCCGCGCCATTCTTGCCGACCCACGCGTCCTGATATTGGACGAAGCTACGTCCAACCTCGACACTGAATCGGAAGCTTACATACAGGAAAGCTTAAAAAGTCTGATGAAGGGAAGGACTACCTTCGTGATCGCGCATAGGCTGAGCACGATACGGCAAGCCGACCAAATTCTTGTTGTAGAAAACGGGCAAATTGTTGAACGCGGTAAACATGAACAGCTCATCGAAAACAAGGGGCGGTACTTTGACCTGTACACCTATCAGGCAAGGATATGAGCTCCTGAAAGCCTAAAGCTGAAAGCTGAAAGCTTAAAGCATCAAGTCGGGGGAGGTCTGGAGGCATGTGGCCAAGGTAATTTACCCTTGGGAAGGTGCCGGTACGCTTTGGAGAATGTGGCCGCAGGATCCGATCAGATGCGCGTTGGCCCGGAGGGTTTCTATATTTTCAAGCGCTAGAAAGTTGTCGCGGCATAGGCTATCCCATCAACATCTTTTCCTCATTCCCGGACCCGTTCCCAAAAAGGTCGATGCGCCGATATCAACTGCCACATTGATTCAGTGAAGCATTCTCAGCAGTTAACGCGTTGAAAAATTTCCACCCCTTCAAAGGTAAAATCCGGAGTAGCCACAACGTTTTAACACAAAAAAATTACATCACA
>DASUTP010000689.1:0-9452 GCA_036374515.1 Chryseolinea sp.
ATCTCAAAGTTTCAGCCGTGATCCAGGATCCACCCCAGAATTCAACCCTTCAGTTTCAATGTCTCCTCCCATTCAATGCTGCTGTGTCGATGAACTCAAGATTCGGAACGGCCCTATCAAACTGGGGGAATGCCTCCTATCATTTGTATATAGAAGTTGAGGCGAATGTTGACGTATCGCAACTGCAGGCTCGCCTCAAAAATGTGGTCAAAGAAAACAAAGGAGACACCGATGACGAATTGATGATCTTTCCACTTCATCGGTCACGACTCTATTCGGAATTTGTGAATGGGGAAAGTGTAGGCGGCGCAATTACTTATGTACGAATCTTCATGGCTATTGCGGTGATGATTGTCACTCTTGCGTGTATTAATTTTATTAACCTGGCTACAGCACGGTCGGAAAAGCGCGCGAAAGAAGTAGGCATTCGCAAGACCGTCGGATCTGGCAGAAAACAACTTATTCAACAATTTCTCAGCGAAACGATATTGATGTCTGTGATTTCATTCATAGTCTCAATAGCGCTGGTCGAGGGGCTATTGCCTTTTTTTAATACATTAGTGAATAAGAAACTTGCGGTAGATTATACAAATCCGAAAGTCTGGGGCATCGCCGTTTCATTTATTCTTTTGGTAGGAGTTGCCTCGGGAAGTTACCCTGCATTTTTTCTGTCGTCTTTCCGACCGGTGGCGGTGCTAAAAGGAAAATTTGGAACAGGCAAGCAGGGCGCGCTTCCTCGGAAAGTGATGGTGACCATGCAGTTCTTTTTTTCCATAATGCTTATGACCAGTGCCGTGGTCATTTACAGCCAGATCAATTATATTAAGAACCGGGAGACTGGCTATGACAAAAGTAATCTTCTGGTTATACCCGCTATCGGCGACATTCAACAGAAATATGAAATCATCAAACACGATCTGTTACAAAAATCTTTCGCCACATCAGTGAGTGCTTCTTCGAGCCCCGTAACGGAACTGCAGGCATGGAGTATGCCGCGGTGGCAGGGTCAACGAGAAGACCAAAAAGATTTTTACGCCATCATCAGCATCGCACATGACTACACTCGCACACTTGGGGTTGATGTGCTTCGCGGAAGACCTTTTGATAAAGCATTCAACGACAGTACGAGCATGATACTAAATCAGGCTGCTGTAAGCCATATGGAACTAAAAGATCCCATCGGCGCGGTAGTCCATTTGAACGGTCATGATTACACCGTTGTTGGTGTATTGGGTGATGTTATAATGGGCTCCCCGTACCATCCGGCGGCTCCAACCATCTTTCTGTTCATTCCCGAGTGGACCGACAATGTTTTGGTCCGCCTTCCACAAAAACCTTCCCTCAGCCAGGCAATGAACGGTGTTGAAAGCGTCTTCAAGGAACATAATCCAGCATTCCCATTCTCTTTTCACTTTGCGGATGAAAGTTTCAGCCAAAAGTTTGCTGTAGAAGAACTTACCGCGAAGCTCGCCAACCTGTTCGCGATTCTTGCCATTGTAATTTCAAGTCTTGGACTTTTCGGCTTGTCGGCTTTCGCCGCCGAGCAACGTACTAAGGAAGTCGGCATTCGAAAGGTGTTGGGCGCGACTGTGACGAGTATCATAGCGCTGTTTTCAAAAGACTTTAGCAAGCTTGTCTTTATTGCGTTTCTGTTTGCGACACCATTAACGTGGTGGATTATGAGCCAATGGCTGCAGCAGTATACTTACAGGGTAGACGTTGAATGGTGGATGTTCACCACACCGGGGGCGCTTGCTCTTTTTTTAACGTGGGTAATTGTTGGCCTCCAAGCGACCAGAGCATCAGTTGTGAATCCAGCAACGAGCTTGACGAACGAATAGCCCAGGTCATCTATTTATTGTTGCAATTTACGTCCGATTGATTCGCAAAAAAGAATTTATTCATATTTTGTATGTATAATACAAACCATTATACATACATTTACGTAATTAACTTTAAATTCGCAAGGCAGAATATGACAGAACTATAGCCGGCATAGAAAAAAGTGTAGCATGAAAAAGCAACGGCAGCACCGTCCTCCCGCATGGGCGCAGCGATTTGTCGCCTGGTATTGCAAGCCACACCTTGCCGAGGATCTTACCGGTGACCTCAACGAATATTTCGAACGCAATGTACGTTCGGTGGGGCCACGTCGCGCTAAACTCATATACATCATCGACGCCTTGAAATTCTTCAGAAGTTATACCGTGCGGAAACCAACATTTGTAAATCTTATTATCAATTGGATCATGATCGGAAGTTACATCAAGACGTCGGGGCGCAACTTAATGCGCAACAAACTTTTTTCGTCTCTCAACATTGTTGGCCTGGCCATCAGCATGTCGGTCGGTCTTTTGCTCATCGCGTTTGTGCTCGACCTGCACTCTTACGACAAGTTTCATACAAACGGTGAGAGGATATACCGGATAACAAATGTATCAACGTTCAATGGCGAACAAGGCGGCAAGTTCGGATCTACATCCATAAAGACAGGGAAACTTATCCGCGAAAAAGTGACCGGCGTCGAAGAAGTGGCTGTCGTGCGCAGCGAATTTTCGGAAGACGCAAAGGTTGGCGACAATATTATTCCCGTAAAGGGTTTTTGGGCCGAGCCATCTTTCTTTAGAATATTTACATTTCCAATGCTTGAAGGCAATCCCGAAACAGCATTGAAAGATCCTTACTCGATCGTTGTAACGGAGACGGCGGCGAAGAAGCTTTTCGGTAACGAATCTGCACTGGGCAAAGCGGTGAAATTCGATACACTCGATTATCAGGTCACGGGCGTGATGAAAGACGTTCCCTTCTTTTCGCACATCAGTTTCGAAGCGTTAATCTCCCTGTCGACGGCGGAGAAACTAAACCGGCACGATAAGAATTTCGAAAAATGGACCAATATGTGGTCGAGTCACGTATACCTTTTGCTGCCGGAAAAGGCTGACATGGCTTCCGTTCAGTCGCAGCTCGACGCAATTGCAAAGGATGAAAACCGTGCAGATGAAAACACGAAGATCCAACTTGAACTTCTCCCTTTGTATGACATCGTGGTGGGGGAGGAGCTGCGTAGATCTCACGGTGGACCTGTAGGCCCACACGTATCTCCCGTAATGCTCTGGATATTGGGTGGCCTTGCGTTGATTGTGATTTTGTCCGCGTGTTTCAACTACACCAATCTGTCGATCGCCCGCGCTATGCGCCGCTTCAAGGAAGTAGGTTTACGCAAAGCTATCGGCGCTGGAAAGAGTCAGATACGCCAACAGTTTCTCGCGGAGGCGATCATCATCTCCCTTGCAGCGCTTTTTCTTTCGTTTTTCATATTTGTCGTATTGCGGCCGCAGCTGATAACCCTGGCGCCTGAGATGCAGCGCACCGTGAAGCTCGAGCTCACCTGGCCTATGGTGATAGCATTTATCTTTTTTTCGGTTACCGTAGGCGTTATCGCGGGCTTTATGCCCGCAATTTTCTTTTCTAAATTAAATGCGATCAATGCCCTCCGGAATGTGTCGTCAATGAAAGCATTTAAACACATAACGATCAGACGTGCTTTGGTCGTCGTTCAGTACACTGTGACCCTGATATTTATAACAACAACTGCGATCGGGTGTGTGCAGTATAAAAACATACTCTCGTTCGACCTGGGGTTCAACACAGAAAACATTCTGAACATTGATATGCAGGGTAATAAACCCCACGAGCTTCTAAAAGAATTGAGTGAGATGCCCGAGATTACTGCATTATCCCGGTCGTTAATTGTTACCAGCGTTGGGAATGCGTGGGGCGGGTCTATGAAATACAAAGATTCAAGGGACTCTGCTCTGGTCCTGACCAACCATGTCGACGAAAATTACCTGCCCCTGCATGGCCACGAACTTATTGCCGGAGGAAATTTTGTTGCACGACCTGCAACGGCGGAAGCAGTGAGCGAAGTGATCGTCAACCAACAAGTCTTAAAACGGCTAAAGATTGGTGGCAACGATCCTGCGAAAGCAATAGGAGAGGAGATCACATTCAGTAATTTCAAATTGCACGGGCGCAAGATGACCATCGTTGGCGTAATAAAAGATTTTCATTATGGAAAGGTTGACAACCTCATAGAGCCTGCAGCATTTATGTTCTGGACCCCCGGCGACAGGGCAATCGTTAATGTCAAAATACAAAGCACTGACCTGCTGTCGACGATGGCCAAGATCGAATCCGTATGGAAGAAGGTCGACCGTGTTCATCCATTCAAGGCTAAATTCTATGACGAAGAAATAGAAGATGCCTACAGCGAATATTCGGCGATGGTCAAGATCATCGGCTTCCTTTCCTTCCTGGCCATTTCTATTGCATCGATGGGAATGTTTGGCATGGTGGTTTTCACCACCGAGACCAGGGTGAAGGAGATCAGCATTCGAAAGGTGATGGGAGCAAGCTCCGGCGATCTTGTGTACTTGTTAAGTCGCGGCTTCCTCCTGTTGTTGTCGATATCGGCTGTCATTTCCCTTCCTGCAACCTATCTTTTCTTTGAAAACGTCGTGCTCACCAATTTTCCGTATCATACGCCCGTGCAGGTCACCGAGCTATTTGTCGGATTGCTTGCCGTCTTGTTGATTGCGTTCCTTATGATCGGGTCGCAGACGATCAAAGCGGCAAGGAGTAATCCGGCGGAAGTGCTGAAGAGCGAATAGGCCAACATCTTGCGCACTTTTAAATATCCTCGCTTTCACCGAGAAAGTTAGTGATCAGTTGGACTACTTCTTCAAAATTAGTTTCAAGCAGCATGTGGGCCCCATCGATAACATATACCTTGACGTTGTTCAAATCTCTTTTATAGCAATGGGCTTCTTCAACACTGAAAAACACATCATGCCTGCCCCATAATACCAAGGCTGGCGGTTGATGCGTGCGGAAATACTGCTGAAAAACGTGAAACATTTCAATGTTGGCCTTATAGTCACAATTTAGTTCGAACTGCATGTCGATATTACCTGGTCTTGTCATCAGCGTCCAGTCAAGCCTCCACAACTCAGGACTGACATTTGCCGATAATTTTTCCGGCAATCCGCCGGTGTACTGCATTTTTGTACCCTGTTCGCTTAAGAAGCCCGCCACCTTTTCACGCTTTTCAGGCGTGGGATTTTGCCAGTAATCTTTTGTTTCGTCCCATTGAGGACCGATTCCCTCATCGTACGCATTGCCATTTTGAACGATTATCCGCCGTATCTTCTCAGGATTATTGATACACAATCTCAGACCAATAGGGCAGCCGTAGTCATGAAGATAGAGGGTGAAAGGTTTTAAATTTATAGCATCTGTAAACCGGTTGATATAGTCCGATATGTTCTTAAACGAATATTCGAATTTTGTCCTATCGGGGAAAGCACTAAAACCAAACCCCGGATAGTCGGGAGCGACGAGATGAAAGCGATCTGACAAAACGGTCATGAGGTTCTTAAACATCACCGATGAACTGGGAAACCCGTGCAGCAACAGCAACGACGGATTCGTATTGTCGCCTGCTTCACGATAAAAAATATCAATGCCATTTACACTGATCGTCCTATTGAAAATTTGTCTCGCCATGGTAATCCCCTTAATGGTTTAGATAACCTTGAAAGGTCCTGTTTGGTTACTTTCAGCAGGAAAAAGGGATTCATACAGCTGTTTAGTGCGTTTTTTTATTTTACTTAATCAGTAATTTACCAGTCTAACTTGAACGCTGTGTGTTATTTTGACCGATCTTTTGGCTTGGGTAAGTTGATCACAACGCTATCACTTCTGATATCATTCCCAATAACTGGCACGGCGCAGTTTCAGTGGGTGCACCAGATCGGCAGTGAAGGCAATGATATGGCCGAAGAGCATGTGATTGACCCCGACGGGAACATCATCGTAACCGGCTACTATGAAAATTCCGTTTCGATCGGGGGCGTTACCACGACAAGTATGGATGAATCGGATGCGTTCCTTTACAAAACGCGCCCAGACGGTACGGTAGTTTGGGTGAAGACTTTTGAAGGCCCCGTCTATGGCGGCGACATTGGTGTCGATACCGACGAGCATGGAAACATTTACGTTGCCGGCGGATTTATCAAGAAGCTTTATTTTAACGGTACGCTGCGACTGTCTTCCATCGAGGGCAATAATTACTGGAACTCTTTTCTGGCTAAACTGGATCCCGACGGAAACCTCATCTGGATAAAAGGCATATTAGGTACAACAACACTTTCGGAAATCCGTGTGTGGGGACTAATCTCCGTCAATCGGGACAACATTGCCCTTGGCGGTAATTTTAGCGCGGGGCTGAAGATAGACAATCAGGCTTTGTCAAAACCCAGCGGATTCCCCGGCAACAATTTGTTCGTGGCAAAATTTGACCTTGATGGAAATCTGACGTGGTTAAAAAACATTCTTTCGGAAACAAATGTGGAATGCAGCAAAGTACTCCTGGATGATTCCGGCGACCTGTTTCTGACGGGCTTATTTACAACTAAAGCTTATTTTGATTCATTTACAATAACCGCGACCAATAACACGCACAGCGATATTTATGTGGCAAAATTGAATTCGGCAGGAGTAACACAATGGGTTAAGACCGGGCTGAAAATGGCAGACAAAACTGACAATAATATCAGCAAATCCCTGACCATGGATCTCCAGGGGAATGTTTACATCGTCGGGAATTTGAAGGGTGATGTAAAGTTTGATGACGTTATCCTGAATGGCAATTCAGATCCGGACTATCAGAAATCTAATGGCTTCGTTATAAAGTACGACAACCATGGCCAGCTCCTTCAGGGTCGCCTTTTTGGAGAAGCCTTTGATGCCTTTATAACGGACATCGAATATTCTTCTACTGGGATATTCCTTTTGGGTACGTCGCGGAGTTCATCTCAATTCTTTTATTCTTTGCTTGACCAGGTCCAACTCACAGGGCAAACGACATTTCTGAGAGGGTACGGCTACCCTTTAAACATTACAGTTTCGCCGATAGACCAAACGATGATTGTTTCAGGGCAGATGGCTTTCATCACCACGGATCAAAAGGAATTGATTACAAAAGGTGGTAACGATGGTTTTGTGGCAAGGGTAGGTACCTGCACAAGCTCGATGTCCCTTGATAAACCAGGGCTTGCCGGGCCCCAGGAACTTTGCCTGAATACCAAAATCACGTATGACTTTATGCCGATAGAGAATGCCAAGCGATATGTTTGGGAGATTCCCGCATTTCTTGGTGCTGAAGGAAGTGTGAATTCCGACAAGACGAACATCGATTTAGACGTTATCTCAAGTGGAACAGGAACGGTAAGCGTATATGCAGTGGATGAGTGTGGGCAGAACACCCATAAAGCGGTACTTCAGGTAAGCGCTTTTATAACGCCTGGTAAGCCAGTCGTTGAGGCAAAGGAATGCGGCTCGGAAATTGTTATTCCTAACGGCGAAAATCTCGAATGGTATAAGGATAATGTTTTAATTCCAGGTGCCAATAGCAAGACTTATAAAGTTTCCGACCCTGGTTCATATCACGTCTTAAGTAAAAATTACTGCGGTGTTTCTGAAAGCGATAAGATCTTCATGAATCCTTTTTCACCCGAAAATCTTTTCTTTCAAAATGTGATCACGCCAAACAATGATGGAAAGAACGATTCCTTTCAGATCGATAGTTCGATACTTAATTCCGAATTAAAGATATACGACCGCTGGGGAGCGGAGGTATTTCAAAAACAACCCTATGATAATTCGTGGACGGCAAACAACCTCTCCGAGGGAATATATTACTATTCGCTGCGTCACGGCTGTATGACAAGTCTGTTCAAGGGCTGGATACAGGTAATCAAAGGTAAAGAATAGATGAACGCCCCAGGCTATACTCATTTCATAGGACGCCTTACGATGCAGTCGGCGTTCTCACCATTTTTGCAGCGGGTAGGGTAGAGTTGACTTCGCATCATTCACTTTTTATGGGTTGAAATTTAGTCGTGATGGTGTCGGTGGCCATGGGGACCGATTTAATCTGGTTGTAAGGCTTAACAGGCTCGCCACCCAAAAGAATTTCGAAATATTCCGTACCCATCAATATGGGTATCAGCAATGTGACAACCGTAATACTGGCGATCTTTATCCTGCCCTTGAATTTTTTATCTCTGCCGGACTTGACAAAGCGTAAACCATCCTTCGTGAGTTTGTACCCTTTGTCGTTTTCCTGATGGTTTTTGTTTGCTTTGGATGTTTCAGTTGTTGGCTTCCAAACTTTCCGGGACTCAATGATGCCATTTTTTTCCAGGTCTTCTACATGCTGGCTGATCACTAGTGTGTCAATATCCGGTAAAGATTTTTGAAGGCCATCAACAGTGTAAAAGGCGGTAGTATGTTCATACATGAAATCGAGAATCCGAGTCTCATGACTTTTCTTCTTGAACATAAGGGTGTGAGTCTTTGTGAATATAAGAAGTAAATGCATTCCCTGGTTGAATCCACGAATTATTTATTCAGGGATAAAGAAACCCCGGCAATCAGGGAATCTTTCAGGCCAGCAATAAACGTAATGGGTATCTGGCTTCAAGGTAGGTGAGGAAGAAACCTGTGCAAATCAAATGCAATCCGCGGACGGCCAATCCGAGAATTTAGAAGGTTAGGGCCGGGCCGTGTCGATTTATACGGATCGCGGGGACAAATACTTTATAAAAAATCAGCATCCGGGATCGTTCCCGGATGCTGATAAAACCAAGTCTTTCCTAAAGAGATTACTTTTTTGCTGCAATCAACTCGTCGAGGTTTTCGTGAGCCATGGAGAAACCTTCCTGGAATCCCATCTCGATGATCTTCTCCATGTCTTCTTTGCTGTCGTAGGTAATTTCTATCTCGACACGTGTGCCAACTTCCGCGGCGTTAAATGTCACTTTCCAATCCATGCGGGGAAATTCTGTATTGATATTTCCATCCTCATCCCCAAAAGCATCCAATGCTTCAAAACTTTTCAAGGGAACCAATTTCCGGTATTCTACCAAGGCCCAATGTTTTTCACCTTCGGGTCCCAGCATGCAGTACGTCCAACGACCACCTTCCCGGAGGTCCATGGATTTTGTTTTTGCTTTCCAAGGTCGCGGAGCCCACCATTGATCCAAGAGTTTCGGATCCGTCCAGGCTTTCCATACTTCATCCACGGTCCCTGCGAATTCCCGTGTTACAAACATCTTGTTGTTGGCAACGTCTTTGCGGAACGTTGTTTTCATAACTTTTTCCGTCGTCTTCATGATTTTTTCTTTTTAGTTTTTAGATTTCGCAATACAACATCAAGGTTGCTGAACCTGCTTTCCCACATCACCCGGAAAGGTTCCAGCCATTTGTCAACTTCTTTCATTTTTTGTGAATTAAAGTGATAATATATTTCCCTGCCCATTTGTTCTTGTCTAACAAGTTTACATTCCGTTAATATTTTAATGTGCTTCGATACTGCCTGTCGACTGCTG
>DASUTP010000690.1:0-4809 GCA_036374515.1 Chryseolinea sp.
AAAGGCGTCGCCTGGATAGCGTTCTCGCATGATCGTGACGCGGCCTCGGCAAAGGCAATCATCAATGCGTTGGCCGTTCGAAAATTCATGCCTGAAGCACATCTTCTGCTAGCGGAGATAGCCGATTACGAAGGGGACCAAACTGAAAAACTACGTCACCTTAAAAAATTTAAGTCGTTGGTCTCAACCCCCCGCTATCGGTCGATGTACCACAAATACCTGGCAATGCTTGAAGCGGAGGAATTCAACAATGCAGCTGGGGCCCTGAAAATTGCAGGCGAAGAAATTGTAAACCGCCCAACCCCTCAGTCGTACGACCTTCTTGCGTGGGGTTACTACCACCAGAAAGAATTCGCCAAGGCATTGGCAATCGCCTCGCAAAAGGTGGAACATCAAAACTACGAACCTGACGCGCTTTATCACCTTGGAATGATTTATCACGCGAACGGTGATAACGCGAAGGCGTTGCAGTATCTCACGACAGCGCTTGAAAGCGAATTTGAGTTGGGGCCTGCCCTCAGCAGAAAAATAAGAACAGCCATCCAGAACATATGAACGCGCGTGTGGTCACGAAGTTGCTTGTAATCATTTATGGTCTTTCGATCACAGGCTTCGGGATCATGGAATTCGGACACGGACTTGCGCATGTCATTACGAATAAAGTTCACCACCATGAAGCCGACCATCATCATGGGCTGGGCGATCATGATCTAAAATCACAAGAAGAACACTCTGACGACAACAATATTTCTCTACTGTCCTGCGGTTTTCTTTTTTTCGAAGCCTATTCGTTCTCAATGGAAACAATGTTGCTAGCAGTTCAGTATTTTCCCCGCGACAACAACGAGCATGACAACGTTATTCTAAAACCATTCATCCCACCTCCGGCAAAAATTGCCTGACTTGCTCCTTCAGCCGAAACGGCTTGTAACAACGCTGGGACCAAAGAATAAACCCGTTCCTCTCAACGTCGGAGAATCATAGCCTTATTTTCTTTTTTCCTTCCCAAAATAATTATTTTTACCAACCGTCATGAGAACACTTTTCTTAATCCTGAACCTGCTGGTGCTGAGCCTCATTGCACAAGGACAGGGAACCATCGCTGGCATGGTTCAGAGCGAAAGCCGGGAATCGCTCGCCGGCGCCCATATATTTCTGAAAGAAAAATCGCTTGGCACTATTGCCAACACCAACGGCCGCTTCCGGTTGAAAGACATTCCCCCAGGCAAGCATACTGTGGTCGTCACATTTATCGGCTATGAAACCGTGTCCAAAAGTGTTGTTGTGACCGACGGATCAACGACGTCCCTGGAACTGTTGTTAACACCAGGCGACGTTCAGCTCCAGGACCTGGTCATCAACGCAAGCACGGAGCAACCACTGAATACATTAAGTCCGATTGACATTAAAATACGACCGGTCAACACATCACAGGATGTCCTGCGAATGGTTCCGGGACTTTTCATCGCACAACATGCCGGCGGCGGCAAGGCAGAACAGATCTTTCTTCGCGGATTTGATATTGATCACGGCACCGACCTCAACCTGGAAGTCGACGGCCTTCCTGTCAACATGGTATCTCACGCACATGGGCAAGGTTATTCAGATCTGCATTTTATAATTCCCGAAATGATCAATTATGTCAATTTTGACAAAGGCCCTTATTACGCCGACAAGGGTGATTTTACTACAGCCGGATTTGTGGATTTTCAGACCAAAAATATTCTCGATAACAACTTTGTAAAATTGGAGGGCGCTCAATTTGGAACATTCCGGACCGTTGCAGGTGTAAATTTATTTTCTCCGAAGAAATCCAAAACACAAGGGTACATCGGAACTGAATTTTTCCGTACCGACGGCTTTGTTGAAAGTCCGCAGGCCTTTAAACGATTTAACATCACGTCAAAAATTTCCACGCGACTCAAGAACGATGATAACCTCACTGCCGGGGCGTCTTTTTTTACCAGCAAATGGGATGCATCCGGGCAAATCCCTACGCGCGCGGTGGAAAGTGGAATGATTACGCGGTATGGATCCATTGACGATTCGGAGGGAGGTGAAACAAGCCGGGCAAATCTCTTTCTTAAGCACGTACATTCTTTTTCGAACGGCGCTTATTTAACCCAGCAGGCTTATGCTGTCCGTTATGACTTTAAACTATATTCAAATTTTACATTTTATCTGAATGACCCTGTAAACGGCGATCAGATCAGCCAGAAGGAATCGAGAATGATCTATGGATACAAGTCCAACTACATCGTCGAAAGCCGGTTCCTTAACAAGGATCTCACCACTGAAATCGGATTCGGTTTCCGCTTGGATGATGTAAACAATATTGCGCTTTCCAACACCTCAAAGCGGGAATTCCTGGGCGATGTACAGCGTGGCGACGTAAATGAGGGCAACGTAAATTTCTATGTAAATGAAACGTTGAACCTGACTTCAAAATGGTCCGTTAACGCAGCGTTGAGATTTGATTACTTCAACTTCAAGTATTATGACCGCCTGCAAAATTTACGAATGTCGTCTGGAAAGGGTATTGTAAGTCCCAAGCTAAACATCAATTATCTCGTCAACGAAAACACCCAACTGTATATCCGTACAGGTATGGGATTTCATTCCAATGATGCGCGCGCGGTAACCCGGCAGGAAAGCCGGGAGATTCTGCCCAAGGCCTACGGGGTAGATCTTGGTCTTAACACAAAAATTTCTGATCGTTTGTTTTTTCACGCTGCGCTTTGGCGCCTGGATCTTGAGCAGGAATTTGTATACGTGGGAGATGAGGGAATCGTTGAGCCCAGCGGAAGGACTCAGCGAAGCGGTATTGATTTGTCATTGCGGTATGAAATTTTCCCGTGGCTTTTCCTTGATGGCGATTTAAATCTCACAAATCCGAAGGCAAAGGATGAAGCCGAGGGTGAGGATTACATTCCGCTGGCGCCGACCATTTCAAGCATTGGCGGATTATCGGTGAAATTCAAGAATGGATTTAACGGAACGCTTCGTTACCGGTATATTGGCGACAGGGCGGCTAATGAAGATAACAGCGTCGTGGCCCACGGGTATTTTTTGGCCGATGCCGTTGTGAACTACACACGCGATCAGTTCGAGGTGGGATTGTCGGCCGAAAACCTTTTTGATGCCGATTGGAACGAGGCGCAGTTTGACACGGAATCGCTACTGCTTGGCGAAGCTGAGCCAGTCTCTGAGATCCATTTCACGCCAGGAACGCCGTTTTTCCTGAAATTGAAAGTGACATTCTTTTTTTAAACAGGCCACCACTTTGGTTCTGAACTCGCCGGTCGGATTATTTTGAACTTCTACTTTTTAACGATTAGCAGCAGATCAAGGGCATTGCGGGCATCATCCACGACGATGTAGTCCTCATGTTTGATGTTGGTGACCAGGTTGTTGTCGCCTGATTGAAGTTTGTTTCTGTTCCAGCGATTCAAGATCTCATACGGGATTTTCAGAAGGGAGGATGGCAGGTGGTACTGAAGATTAAAAATATCAAATTGAGTAATGCGTTTTACAGAACGTTTATTTTGTTCGTAGTAGTCCATCACCTTTTGATTTCCGGTTATGCCTTTCATTTCGGTATTAGCGAAGATTTTCGCGGCGATGTTTTTCAGTTCTTCCGGAAGGTACTCACGTACGTGCCAGGGGTTTCTCGACAGCGACATGCTTCTGTTTGGCGTTGTCAATAACGCCATGCCGCCGGGCTTGAGAACACGATGAATTTCCTTCAAGAAAAGAACATCGTCCTGGATGTGTTCGATAACCTGAAAGCTAACAATGCTGTCGTACGCATTGTCGGCAAGTTCGCGCAGAGGCGGAATGTTCATGCTCATGAAACGGCCCGTGGGATATTTCTTGGCCAGGCCGTGGATGAGGGTTTCAATTTTGTCTACGGCGGTGAAACTTTTGGAATGCTGCATGAGCAGCCCCACTCCCCGTCCTTCACCGCAGCCAACTTCCAATACATCACCCGACACTAAATCCTTAGCGATCACATACGCTTTAAAAAGCCGTTGATGAATGGGATTGTCGGAGGTAATCGCGTCACTTGTGATCTCTGTCGTATAAACTTTGGCCATAGTGCCAGCAAAAATAAGAATTTGAAAATGCTTCGGTAAATGCAAGCCTTAAACATAAAAATATGCCAATTTGTTGGCCCTGGTAACAATAAACTCTTAAACTTTCAAACCACCGCATACGCTTAGGCGTTATAATCGCGTTATCTATGGAAAAAATACCCGGCTACCGATGGCTATCGTCATCACCCCTCGTACTTTCATAAAACCTTGCTATTTTCACAGCTGTATGAGATACATTTCGTTATTTATTCTTTTATCCTTTAACGCTTCAGGCCAAGCCCTGAGAGATATCAACTATAGTTTCCAGTACAATCCAAACGAACCGGTTGAGTTTAATATTTCTGTTACAAAATTAGACAATGGCTGGACCGCGTTTTTTAATTTATCGTTGCGCGACACAACGCAGGACATCAGCCAGTTTGTAATTCAGTGGGATGTGCGAAAGGATCTCAGCGAGAAGGAGGGCGTGGCAATACAGGCAGAAAATGTGGCAAAGAAAATGGGCAATCGTGCCATAGAGGGAAGTATCCAATTGCCGGTCGCTGCTGATAAGCAGTACTTGACAACAAAAGTTCTGAATAATGCTGCCAAACGCGCGTGGATCTTCAGCACGGAGCTTGATCCCAAGTCTCCTGTAAATGCGTATCTTGCTGTTGATGGTAGGCCCGTTTTGCAATCTTTCGTTAAAGTAAATACCACTGTCAACGTGGTG
>DASUTP010000691.1:0-16597 GCA_036374515.1 Chryseolinea sp.
TACTGGCAGTGCCCACCAGCTATCTGTTCATTAGTCAGTGGCTCGACTCTTTTACGTATAGAATTAACGTTGGCGTGATTCCTTTCCTGGCAGGCGGTGTATTGATGATCATCACTGTCCTGCTGACGATCATGTATGAGACGCTAAAATCGGTTAATGTGAATCCCGTTGAAAAATTGAGAAATGAATAATGCTTTTGCGGCGTTTTATAAATAAATTCCTTCTGGACTATCTACAATTTTAAATGTGGTCTATATAAATAGTCCACCGAACCGCGATTTTTAGACACGTAACAAAAACCATGTGCTATGAAATCACGAATGAGCATTAAAAATGAAGAACCCAGGATCTATAAAGCCATGATGGAAGCCGAAAAACAAATCGATAGCTTCGGTATCGAACCCAGGATCCTTAATTTAATTCGCACCAGGGCGTCACAATTGAATGGCTGCGGCTATTGTGTAAACGACCACACGAATGACGCGAGGAAGGCCGGCGAAACGGAACAGCGGTTATACGCGCTGAGCGCCTGGTGGGAAACTCCTTTTTTTACTGAAGAGGAACAGGTGATACTAAAATTGACGGAAGACGTCACCCAGTTAACCAGAAGTGGCGTCTCTGATGATCTTTACGCTTCAGCCTTGACGATGCTGGGAAAACAACGGTTGGCTCAGATTATTTTTGCCATTATAACTATCAACGGATGGAATCGGATTGCCATCACAACACACATGGTGGCTGGTGTAGACTAAATGGATAGCTGCGGGCTGGTGTTATTTATTGTCAAATGCTTATCCTCTTACGATGGATTCTTCGCAAAAGATCAAAGCTGAACGGTTCAAGCAACTTCATTGCGCATCAGACATTTTGGTGTTGCCAAACATATGGGATCCGCTTGGCGCACTTTTGTTGGAAAGCCTTGCCTATCCCGCTGTCGCGACAGCCAGCGCGTCGATAGCATGGACTAATGGATATGATGATGGGGAATGTATTCCATTCCATGAAGTACTTACACGGCTGACGAAAATTGCCGCAAGCACGAAACTCCCCGTGACTGCAGATATCGAAAGTGGATATGCGGACTCTCTGATCGAATTTCAAAAAAACATAGAGCAGGTGATCATTACTGGAGTGGTGGGCATTAATTTGGAAGATTTTGACAGGCGATCCAGTTCTGTCTACGCGCTTGACGTGCAGTGTCAGCGGATATCGGCGGCGCGAGAAGCTGCCGACGCAATGAATTTTCCTTTGTTCATAAACGCTCGCACGGACATATACCTGAACGGATGCAATGTTCGCGGGCCTAAAGAAAAATTGGATGAGGCTATCCGAAGGGGGAAGGCATACATGCATGCAGGAGCTGATGGCTTTTTCGTTCCAGGAATGATAGATGGAGATGAATTGTCGTTGTTGCGCGATGTAGTCAGATGTCCGATAAATGTCATGGTTCGGCCTGGCATTCCCGATTTGAAGACACTCAAGGAAATTGGTGTCGCGCGGGTTAGTCTTGGTCCTGGCTTTTTGAAGGCAGCCATCCAAGCCATGAAGGACCTTGCAGTGAAATTAAAAACCGCAGATGGTTTTGAAGCCTTGCTGGCCAACGAGGTTTCATCGGAGTATCTAAAACAATTGGTGGCAAGAAACTCTTCGCGACAATAGCAGGTCGTAGAGCCAGGCAAATTTGCCTGGCTAACAAATTTTATTCTGAATTTTACTTAAATTATATATTAAAACAAACTATGTAACCTATTGAATTATTGATAGTTATTGATATGTAAATCAATTGTTTATTTAAATATCTAACCAAGCCAAATTATATTTGGAATGTGATTTAAATGGATTGGCTATTGACGGTGCCTTAAAAGAAGCCAGGTCCATAGCCTGTTGTCAATAACATCTGTATGTGCGGAACGTCCGTCCGCCCATTGCATTAAGGTTGTTGTTGCGAACACTAAAGCAATCATGCCGCATCATCTCTAAACTCGTCCAGGAGTAGACTAAGATCGTTTAATGGCTCCTTAAAGCTTTTGCTATTTTCGTGACGAATGGACCAAACCATCGACAACAGAGATATACCGAACGTTATGGCGACGCCGATCGGATTTCCTTCTGCCCCTCCTGGAACGAAAAGTTCGAAGGTCAGAAAAACGCCGATCGCCGTACTCAACGGGATAAGTAACAGTTCATAACGTTTTTTAAAAGAATAGAAAGAAGTTAACAACTTATGCTGCTGTAGCACAAACTCATAAAGTGACTTGCCTGAGTTGCCTTCTGCAGGTTTAGTTACCGCCATCTGCTTAAATTTCTTCAACAGCACAACAGTGAACGGGACGAACAGAAGTATTCCCCCAATTCCGGAAATCAACGTCGTAGCATCGCTTCCGTATTTAAGGATTACATGGCTGAGTAGCGCGTATACGAGGATTTGCAAAAAAAGCGACCCCCAAAAATATTGCATCGGTTTTTTCATATTTTTCTTCATTCTTGTTTTAATAATTTTTTCAAGCGTTTCATCATCATAGGGCGGGCGATTCGCGATGGCCCGCTGACTTGTTTCCCAAATCTTTTTTAAGTCTTCAATGGTTGTCATCTTCAATTCTTTTTTTCATTTCTTGTTCGAGGCTTCTTTTAATTCTCACCAGCTTAACGCTTACATTCGCCTTGGAAAGTCCGGTGATCTCGGCTATTTCTTCGTAGGTGAGATCCTCAAGAAAAAGCAATACGATCGCTTTATTGAGCGGCGGCAATGTTGCGATCAAACTGTACAACGTATCGATCGTCTCGGCCTTCCTACCTACCTGCGGATCAGGGATCTGCTCGTGTGCTGATGTTAGCAGCTCGTGCTTTTGCTTTTGATCCTTCCTTCTGTAGGTGAGCGCTGTATTAAGACAAACACTATACATCCAGGTAGAGAACTTAGCGCGTCCGTTAAAACCTCCATAAGACTTATAAAGCTGATACATCATCTCCTGCAGAACGTCATCGCGATCGTCCGGATCGGTGAAGTATACCCTGCAGATCTTGTGGGCGATACCCAAATTCTGATTAACCAGCTGAACAAATACTTCATTTAAGGATTTTCTCATTTCCTACGATTGCTTCTCTAGTGAATAAGTAACGAGCAGGCTCAAAAAACTACACTATCTCTGAAAAATTCATCATAAATATCCGGTTTTATGATTTTGTTGCCCTGAAAGGCGGTATCGTTGTATATTGTTTAATGTCGCTACGGACAATAATTCTTTCTTGGCTATTATCCCTGCCCTCGGTCACAATCGCGCAGGACTATCAGCATTTTTTCAATGAAGGAAAGAAGGCTTTCGCCGAAAAACGATACCCCGGGTTCTACGCGCAAATGAAAAAAGCGCACGAGCTTCACCCTTATCACCAAACGATCTTATGGTACGCGGGTGTGGCAGCGGCGTTAACCGATCATCCCGATGAGGCAATAACTTTTTTAACGAAGGCTATTAATATTAATACGGGGTATAACCTCAATGATTCCAGCCTGAATGCGCTGCGGACACGTCCCGCATTTCAGACATTGATTCAAACACAGGCGAAGCTGAGCAAGCCGATGGTGCGTTCGGATACAGCCTATATATTCCAGGATCGCCAGCTTCACCTTGAAGCGGTAGCCTTCGATCCCGTCGAGAAGACATTGTATGGCGGCAGTATTCACAAACGTAAAATTGTCAAGATAGACAGCAGGGGAGTTGTGTCAGATTTTACCGGGCCGGCGCAATATGGTATGGGCAGCGTTTTTGGTGTCAGGGTGGATGCCGTAAAAAGAATACTTTGGGCTTGCAGCTCTTCTATTCCCGAAATGCAGGATTATGACTCGGCACTGGCTTCTAAGGTATTTGAGTTTGACATCCAAAGCGGTAGGCTGATTCGTGCGTATAGCCCAAACGATACCATAAAAAATCATGTTTTTGGCGACCTGGTGCTGGACTCAAAAGGAGCTCCGTACATTTCGGATTCTCGAAACAATATTATCTACAGGGTTGACGCAAAGTCCCGAAAACTTGTTCCTTATTTCTCCTTCACAGAATTTTGGAGCCTTCAGGGCCTTGCTTTTTCGGAAGGTGACCGCAAATTGTACATTTCTGACTATGTAAAGGGAATTTTTGTGCTCGATACGCAAACAATGGAATTGGCGAAAGTCAGCGTGCCTTATGACCTTTCATTAAAGGGCACGGACGGTATCCTTTTCTACGATAACTCATTGATCACAATACAGAACGGCGTACAGCCAAATCGAGTCGTCCGCCATTTTTTGAATACTTCCGGGGACGGTTTTATGCGTTACGAGTTTATCGACAATGCTCATCCTGCGTTTGGTGAGCCTACCATCGGAACACTTGCCAAGGACACATTGATGTATGTCGCCAATAGCCAGTGGAACGGCTATCTGAACGGAACGATCAAGCCGGAGAACCAGCTTCAACCTACCGTAGTGCTACAATCCACGTTGAAGTAGCACGAAGATTTAATATGCCAACGTCGCCACAATGATTACGGCCAAATTTGCCTTGCGCTGACTAATCGTATAAATTTATCTATGATTGAAGTACCTTCTTCCTGCAACACTTTTTAAAAATAATTGCCATGAATTTTGTCGCGGTTTATCGCCTTTTTATAGCTGGTTTTCTTCTGCTGGTTTCCTGCGAAAGGAACCGAACCGATGATCAGTTTCAAAGGGAACTACAATCTATTGATATTAGCAGAGGTGATATCGCGCTTTGCGGCAGCGGTGAAGGACAATATGGTACGGTTGACTTTAGCCTTTCCTGTTCCGAAAGCACCCGTGCAAACTTCAACCTTGCAACTGCATTGCTTCATTCATTCGAGTACGGTGAAGCCGAAAAAGTATTTGCCAAAGTGATTGATGAAGACCCTGACTGTCTCATGGCATACTGGGGCGTAGCGATGAGTAATTTTCATCCGTTATGGGCTCCGCCTTCGGAACAAGAGCTTGATAAGGGCTCAAAAACTATATCTCTGGCGCGGACTATTGAAAGCAAGTCCGGGAGAGAGTCGGATTATCTTGAAGCCGCGGCGACCCTTTACGATGAATGGAAGACCCTGGATCATTTTGCACGCCTGCTAAAGTTTGAGCAGGCAGCGGAAAGACTTTATCAAAAATACCCGTCAGATAACGAGGCAAAAATATTTTACGCGCTTGCGCTCAGAGCGGCATCAGACCCGCAGGACAAAACATTTGCGAAGCAACGGAAAGCGGGAGAAATATTAAGCCAGATGTTTGCCGGCCAGCCAGACCATCCTGGGATTGCTCATTATTTGATCCATGTGTACGATTATCCGGAGCTAGCTGACCTCGCGCTGCCGGCAGCACGGAAGTATGCCTCCATAGCTTCAGCTTCAGCCCATGCGTTGCATATGCCTTCGCACATTTTTACAAGGCTTGGTCTGTGGGATGAATCTGTAAAGTCAAATATTAATTCCATGGCCGCGGCGAAGTGTTATGCGGAAAATTCCGGTATCCAGGGACATTGGGATGAAGAACTGCACGGGCTGGATTACCTGGTTTATGCTTATCTTCAACAAGGTCGGGATGAGAGTGCCAGGGGACAGTTGGATTATCTTGGAACAATGTTATCCGTGTTTCCCTTGAATAACAAAGACGCCTATACTATGGCTGCTGTGCCCACCCGTTACGCGCTTGAACGAAAGCGCTGGGATGAAGCAGCGGCACTCCAGCTAATGCCCGCCAATTTTCCATGGGCGGAATATAGCTGGGAACGTTCCATCGTTTCATTCGGACGCGTGCTTGGCGCAGTTCACACCAACAAACCGGATGTTGCAAAGGCCTCCCTGGAAGAACTTAAAAAGAACCGTGCTGAATTGACAGACGCCAAAAAAACGTACGAGGCCAACCAGGTGCTGATTCAGATCAAGGCATCTGAGGCCTGGATGAAATTTTATGCAGGTGACAAAAAAGGAGGTATCGCCATGATGACAGAAGCCGCTACCTTGGAAGACGCGACAGAAAAACATCCGGTGACGCCGGGCGAGGTGATTCCAGCCCGGGAGTTGCTTGGTGATATGTACATGGAGTTGGGAGAATATAACAACGCTTTAGCAGCTTACGAGGCCGATTTGCAAAGACATCATGGAAGATTCAATGGTCTGTATGGCGCCGCAGTCTCAGCAAAAAAAGCTGGATACAATGAAAAGGCCGCTAAGTATTTTCAACAATTCAAAGATCTCGCCCGGCGTTCCGAAGGAAAGCGGGAAACTGTCGCCACGGTCGAATCGTTATTCAAGACAAGGATTTAAGTTTTAAGGTAAATCCGCAATTGCCCTCCGCTAATGTCGTATTTGCCCCCCGTGAGGCTCACTTAGCATCATTAGGTTTGTAGTATATTAGCATATCAGGGGATAAACCTGTAAAATCAGAAACCCGGTTGGTTTTTGTTACGTAGGAAATTCTAATACGGTCATAATAGTTGCACGATTTACCTGGAGCCGGTTGATCCTGCAAATCCCTAAACGAATCAAAAATGTTGGATAACCAAAACGAAAATATAACGGCGGAGATAGCCCAACCGTTACCGGCGCGTTCAAACTGGCAGGCCCTTAAAGATGCCATCCGTGGTACTGAAGCGGATTATACGAAGATCGACCTTAAACGCGCGATCTTTCTTTTGGCGGTTCCTATGATACTGGAATTGATCATGGAATCGACTTTTGCAGTTGTGGACATTTATTTTGTCGGCAAACTGGGACCATCGGCAGTGGCCACGGTAGGGCTGACTGAAACCTATCTTTATCTCTTGTATTCTTTGGCGATGGGACTGGCAATGGCAGTTACTGCAATAGTTGCGCGGCGGATCGGAGAAAAGAAAAAGGATGCGGCTGGTGCTGCTGCCATTCAGTCAATTTTTCTGGCGCTTCTGTGTTCTGTGCCCTTTATGGTTGCAGGTATTTTCTTTTCGAAGGATTTGCTAACCTTGATGGGCGCTGACGAATGGAGCATAGCGCATGGATATCAGTATACGCAATGGATGCTTGGGGGAAATTTTGTGATCGTTTTGTTATTCGTGATCAACGCTATTTTCCGGGGTGCCGGAGACGCGGCGATTGCGATGCGCGTCTTATGGATTGCAAATACGGTAAACATAATTTTAGACCCGATCCTTATTTTTGGATGGGGACCCATTCCCGCGATGGGCATAGAGGGCGCTGCCATTGCTACGTTTATAGGACGTTCAACTGGTGTGGCAATCCAATTGTGGACGCTTTTCCGGGGCGGCCATCACATTCAGGTTAAGCGTGATCAGGTCTACTGGGATAGCGCGACAATCATTAATATCATCAAAACTTCACTGGGAGGAATAGGGCAGATGATCGTCGCGATGACGTCGTGGATTTTTTTGATGCGCATACTGTCTGGCGTCGGCAGCGATGCCGTTGCAGGGGCGACGATCGCCCTGCGTATAATGATGTTTACACTTATGCCGGCCTGGGGTTTATCAAATGCAGCCGCTACATTGGTCGGCCAGAACCTTGGTGCCGGACATCCGGAACGGGCTGAATCGTCCGTATGGAAGATCGGTTTTTACAACACGATCTTTCTGTTTCTAGTATCGATCATATACTTTGTGTTCAACGATAACCTGATGCGTATTTTTACGGCAGATGCACAGGTGATTTCCATCGGAGCCGAATGGCTCCGGATCTTGTCTTACTCATATATCGTGTATGGATGGTGGATGGTATCCGGACAGGCCTTTAACGGAGCGGGCGACACCAAGACACCTACAAAGATTAACCTTGTTTTCTTTTGGCTTATTCAAATACCCTTATCATACTTCCTGGCGATCCAGTGGGGATGGCAACATTCCGGAGTATTCTGGGGAGTATTCATATCGGAAACCTCCGTCGGACTATTTACGCTATGGCTTTTTTCAAGAGGAGGGTGGAAGAACGTAAAGGTTTGATCCCCACTGTTTCGCTAACGTGGAGCTTGTTTTCCGGGTGTCTCCCCTTTATCCAGTTTTTTTTCCGCGATGATCTTGGGAATTTCCTCAGCATAAATCAGTCCCGATTTTGCCGCATGATCAGCGGCTTCTACGGTGTTGTCAACTATAATCATTTCAACTTGATCGCCCGCAAGTTCATTGGAAATTCCTACGGCGATCTTTTCGCGGTCAGCCAACTGTACATCACGAATGTATACGGCGAGAATTCGTCCAGGAAATTTTCGGACTACTTCACGGTATATTGTGGGATCTTCCTGTCCTGAATCCCCGATGAGAACAAATTTAAGCTGCGGGTAGGCAGCCAGTATGCTGGAGATTTCCATGAACTTGTGTCCCATATGATCTGCGCTTGCCTTATTCGCGTCAAGACCAAAATCACGAAGTAGTAAAGGGCCTTCCGGGATATCATTGAGGTCCAGGAAATCGATCAACAGATCATAAAGATTCCATGGACTGCTTGAAACATAAAAAAACGGATTATTGCGCTTGCCGTTCCTGCCAAGTTGAAGAGCCTTATAAAATTCAGAGACTCCTGCAAACGGAAGCCTGGTATGAGCATTGTGTAAAAAAGTGTTTCGCGCCATCGCGAGCAAATTCGTGGCGGAGGTCTTTACGATGGTATCATCAATGTCACTGATGATACCATACTCTGCATCTGCCGGTGGGATGAGCACAAAGGCCGTACTCTGTAATCCCAATGCAAAAGGTATAGGGGCTTCGATAAGTTCAACGGTGACCTCAGACCACATTTCCTTGTATGCCATAGGTACTTCGGTATGCAGATCCAACCGGAAGTAACCCTCTTTATCCGTTGTTACCTTATACGATTGATCTTGAAAATTTATCCGAAGATGCGCGTGCGGCACCTCATCGCTTTCAAACCGCTTGTACATATTTACGAGGTTGTTCCAGATCGAGTCCTTATCGGAAGATTTGGGTATCGACTTTGCCTTCAAAACGCGGCCTTTCACGTATAAACGATTGACTGTGCCATAGCTCCTGTATGTGACAATCTCCAACGGGTCATTGCCAGAAAATCTCTTCCTTAACGCCAGTAACAACGCATCGAGATTCTCCTCCATGCCAAGTGCCAAACTTGTAAAGGTTTTTTTTAGTTTCGACATTGACTTGTATCGTGACCGGAAAGGTTAGACATTTTTAGTGTAATACTGTTAAGCTGTGATCGTAATTATCGGAATTTTTTATCCGCATCTCAAGTAAGATCCCGGTGTCTACCAAAAATAGAAATCATCATTCCTGATTCGGCGGAGATTAAATAAAAGAAGTGTTAAATTTTTATAAGGTGTCCTTATCAACCTGCTGAAAAGCCTACGTATTTCTACGCGAGCGGATGTGAATTTTTCATTGATCATAAAATTTCATTTGTTCGACATAACGCGTAAAAATGAACCAGGTACTTGATTTCCATCGGTAACTTTGTTTCTTATGATGGTAATTTTGTTGCGCGATGTCAATTCGCATACTCACTTGGCGATACGCCGAATTTCTTGCGGAAGCGTTTTGCAAAATATGACTGCTCATTGAATCCAACGGCATAGCCGATCTGTGCAACGTTGTCTGCTCTGGCGCGAATCAAAAGGGCCGCGCGTTGCAGCCTCAGGTCGTTTATAAATTCACTGGGTGAAATATTCATCAGCGCTTTTACTTTGCGAAACAGCTGCGCCCTGCTCAGGTTCATCTCTGCCGCAAGCATTTCGACACCGAAGAGCGAATTCCCAATATTTGCCTCAACAACCGACTTCACCTTGAGCATAAATTTCTCATCAAGCGACTGTTCCTTAGGTTGCTTGTTTCCCTGGCTTAATTCTCTCGTAAATTTTTCAGCAAGGTGTTGTCGAATATCGAGAAGGTTTTTTACCCTGACCCGTAGTTCCTCCATCGAAAATGGCTTTGCGATATAGTCATCTGCGCCCGTCTTTAATCCATCTATCCTGGAAGACTGGTCTGCCCTTGCGGTTAGGAGCACCACGGGAACATGAGACGTTCGCTCATCAGTTTTTATTCTGGCGGTGAAATCATAACCATTGACATTTGGCATCATGACGTCGGAAATTATAACATCGGGGATGTACTTTGCTGCAAGTTCCAGGCCCTCGCGCCCGTCGCGTGCAGATAGTACAGTAAAGTGAGAGCTGAAACCGGACGCAATAAAATTTCGAAGCTCCGCATTGTCTTCAACGACAAGAATCGTGTCCCGCTCCGTTGTCAGTATTTCTGGAACCGGAGAGGTCTCATCTACAGGTGTAAGAAGCAACGGCGTATCGCGCAGCAACATTTTTGAACTTCCGGCTGGTTGTGAAGCGCTGACCGTTTCTCCGAGGATCGGCAGTACTACGTCTATGCAAGTGCCTTGCCCCGGTTCACTTCTGACAGTGATGTTCCCCCCGTAAAGCTTCACCAGCTCATTCACGAGCGACAGACCAAGACCAGTCCCGGGACGCCCGTCTTCGCCCTCATTTTTTAACTGGTAGAATGGCGTGAATATGTTTTCCTGTTCGTCTTTCGGTATACCAATGCCCGAATCCAAAATCGAAATCATCACTTCCCTCTTTTCCGGAAACACATGAAATGAGAAAATTACTTTTCCTCCCGGGGGAGTGAATTTAAAGGCATTAAAGAGAACATTGGTTACGATTTTTTCAACTTTATCAGCGTCGTATCCAAAGGGATGTTCCACCGGCGAAAAATGTTTTATGAATGAGACCTGCTTGTGCTCGGCCAAGGAATCAAAGCCGGCGGCGAGCATTGCGAGGAATTCTGACAAATCTCCTTGCGTAACCGAAAGCTCCATCTTACCGGCGTCTAATTTTGAAAGATCGAGCAACTGATTGACCAGCGACAAGAGCCGGTGGGCATTCCGTTGTATCATGCTTAGACTTTTCCGTTCTTCAGCCGTGCACTTGCCGGCGCGCAGTTGTTCTTCAACGGGCCCCAGAATCAGTGATAAAGGAGTGCGAAATTCGTGGGAAATATTGGCGAAGAACCTTGATTTTATCGAGTCCGTTTCCTGAAGCTTTTCATTCAACGCCTTCTGTGTTTCCAACAATTGTCGGGCCTTTTCCGCGCGGAGCTTCTGAAGCCGGTAAATAATCACAATGGTGACTGCCAGTAGAAGCGAACCTACGATCAGGATATTTGTCCAGATTCTTTGAATGGTTTTTTCCTGCTCGAGCAATTGAATACGTTGATCTTGCTTTTGTTTTTCGAAACGGGTTTCCAATTCAACTATCTGCCTTGTTTTCGATCCGTTGAGAAGGCTGTCGCGAACGTCATAGTAGGCCTTCATATAATTAAATGCTTCTTTTACTTTCCCTTCCTGGAGTTTCAAATCTACGAGTGCGTAGAAGGCATGCCGGCTGACACGCTTCAACCCAAGGTCCCTCGACATTTTAAGAGATTCCTGAAGGTAATGGTTTGCTTCACTAAAATTGTTTTTAAGAAGGTGTGCTCTTCCGATATCAGCAACAATGCCAGCCTCTGCTGAGCGATTTCTCGTCTCTTTGGCGAACCCCAGAGCCTTCGTAAAATATGCGAGTCCTTTGTCGGGATCATCTTCTAGATAAATTTCTCCAATATTTGAAAAGACCTGCGCAAGGTGAAACGGTGTGATGGCATGATCTCTTGTTACCGCCAACGATTTATTGTAATAGAAAAGAGCACTGTCGTCTCGCTCTCTCGTGGATTCAATGACTCCAGCAAGATTGTAAATCCGTGCCAGAAGATCCCAGTTCTTGCCTTCCGCGGCCAGGTTCTCTGCCTGCCTGATGTAAGAGACCGCTTTGCCGAGTTCAAGCTGATCGCGATAGCTAATGGCCAAAATGCGATAGCTTTCCGCAAGGATATCATTGCGCTTTTTGTTTTCTGCAATGCTGACGGCGCGCAACGCCCTCTCGATGGCACGGTCGCTGTCTCCCAGCGCCCAGTAACAATGCGCTTGACGGAAGCAGGCTGTTGCAATGCCAGATTGATACCCTATCGAGTCAGCAATTCTGAGGCCTTCATCAGCATAGCGCAAAGATTGGTTGAAGTCCAGCCATTGATATTGAGAGCTTAAAGCATTAAAGATGTCAACACGCGTAGAATCGATATCGAGATGAACCCTCAGTTTTGCCTGGAGACTGTCTACGACCCGTGTCTGGCCGTTCGTATCAATCAATAGCATCCAGAAAAAAAGCACAACCCAAATTCTCATTGCTAAATAAGGTAAAGTCAGTTCTACGCAACATGAGAAGGACAAGTTTCCTTCTGAGTGTCACCAAATGAGTTCATCCGGCAATTGTATGTAAAAGCCATGGCCAAAGCACCAGTTCAAAGCGCTTTCGAAATATCCCGACATGCCCGACACGGTGGCGTGTAAACTTTCGAACTTCCAGTCTGATCAGATTACAAGGAGCATTGGGAAAAAACTGCATCATCATCGTCGCGGTCTTATCATTGGCGATATAGTCATCGCTCGTATAGATGGCAGTGATAGGGACATTAAAATTGTAAAAACGGTCTGCGTGAATTCTCGCCTTCAGAAAATCCATATAATAGTTCTTATTAAGGCACCATGACCTCCATTCGAGGATCGCATTTGGCGGGAGGTTCTCACCCCATCCGATCTTTTTCATAACGCCATAACCATAGACCTTAACCATCAGTGGTCCTATGAAATACCACAGTAGCCACACGACAATTTTCATGGGACCCGACAAATAACCCCAATAGCCCAATGCGGCATTAATTGAGATTACCTTTCGAACATATTCTTTGTTTTTCAAAAGTCCGACAAGCTGAGCGCCAATGCTATGCCCAAGCCAGATGACTCCAGAGTATCCTTCATCGACAAGGTAGTCTAACACGGCATTCATGTCGTGTGTACCCCACTCGTGTATATAAATCGGGGAGGTCTTCAAATTCACGGGAGCCGATTCGCCGATGCCGCGGTAGTCATATAACAGCACACTATATCCATGGTTGATGAGGAACCTGGCAAAGTTCAGATAGAATTCTTTTTTGATGCCTGCGGCGGCGCTTATAATAATCGTACCGTTGACAGCACTGACCGGCTTTCCAAAAAGTGCGCTTAGCCGATAGCCGTCTGCTGCCTTAATAATAATCTTGTCCATGCTTCATGATTTTGTTTGCACGAACATTTGAACGAGAAAGCTGCCGGCCCAAAGGCAGTTCACATAGGAAAAGATGTTGCAACAGCAGGTAGATTCGTTGCAAACATCATATGCCGGCGTTATTGGCGAAACAAAAATTTGGAATATCAAAACTACATCCCGCGAATTGGGTCAGCAGCGGATAATCACGTTGTAACTTTCCGTCCAGCCCAGTGCATGATATTCAAGAGAAGTTCTGGATTCTGTTTTGACTGATCGGCTATTCACGCCTATAGCATTTCTGTGGGACCGGCAAGCTCGTGCTAATCAGTGCCAAAATCACCGCCGACCCTTTTCCATATTCCCAGCAAAGTTCTATTGATGAATGCCTGCCCGACAGCGTCGGTTTCGAGTTGTTGAATTGCCTGGCGACAGACGCCATCTCGATCACAAAATTGTCGTCTTGCCTGGTCGAGCGGATCGCGGCACCCCGTATCGGTTAGGTTGCTGTCGCTGAATATCGGGATTGATATAGAAAAGGAATTATTGAACAATCCAAGTTTTGAAATATTAGAGCGATAACCTTAAGGAAGGAGTGGACGGCGGGAATCAAATTAGTAAAAAATAGCTTCAGCGCTCAGATCTTTTTTTGAATGAGCCATTGATGTCCGGACGGATCAGTCACAACGCCCTGCCTGTATCCATAATCATAATCCTGCAGGGGGCTAGAAAGTTTGCCGCCAGCAGCGATGGCATTTTTTACCATCGTGTCTGGGTCCGGAACAAATATGCCAATGAGGGAAGTTACGGCATGAACTGTCTCGGGACTCAACTGATCCTCTCGACCCACTTCCTCGTGAATGTGAAACATGGCACCATTGATACTCATCTCTGCTACGTGTACGCTGCCATCCGGATTGCTCCAACGCCTAAGTTCTACGGCATGAAAAGCTTTTTTATAAAATTCCATTCCGGCCAAAACATTCTTACTTTGTAGATGCGGCGCAAAAACGGTTTCAGAATTATCCATCTTTTTCATCTATTAGAAAGTTTGAAGTTATGACCCGGGGTTATGAGATGTATAACTTTTCGTAATACTCTTCCAGCATGCGTTTCACTGCAAATTCCTTGTGCGTGGTGAGAACGCTTTGTTTCATCATCTCAATCCATTGTTTTTTATCCTCGTAATAGGTTGGCAATACTTCATCGAGAAGTACTTTGTAAAGAGCCTTCTGGTCATGTTCGTCCAGCTTCTTCTCATTCTTGTTTTCGTAACCGTCACCAATCTGCCAACCATTGCGACCATGCTGGCACGCTTCTGGCCACCAGCCATCCAGAATACTTAAATTTAAAACACCATTCATTGCCGCCTTCATACCAGATGTCCCGCTCGCTTCCTGAGGTCTCCTGGGATTATTTAGCCAAACGTCGGAGCCCCGAACCAGCATTGCGCCTATGTTCATATCGTAGTTTTCAAGGAAGACGACGGATCGTGGATATTTTTTCGTGAGTGCCACGATGTTAGCTACAATTTGTTTACCGCCGTCGTCAAGTGGATGTGCTTTGCCCGAAAAAACGATCTGAAGCTTTCCACTTTTAAACAGCCCGTCAACCTTGGAACGGTCCCTGAAAATAAAATCACTTCGCTTGTATGGAACGGCCCGTCTGGAGAAGCCGATCAATAGCGAGTCCTGTTTCAGCCTGACGCCGGTACGCTCGTAGATGTTACGCAACAGCTGCTTTTTGTTTTCCTGGTGCAGTTTCCAGATTTCATTTGAAGACATCTTAGCCGCGCGAACTATCTTGCTGTCAACCCAGGTTGGAAGGTGGATCGCATTGGTAATCCCGACGATTTCTGCGCGATCTTTTACACCTTGCCACATCTTGTTCGCAGTAACTGCATGGAGTTGGGCTACGGCATTTGATTTTCGGGACAGGCGCAACGCTCCAACGGTCATGTTAAATGGTGAGCCTCCCAGCTGTTTTAGCTGCTGCCGGTTGAAGGCCCCATTGTCGGCACCCATGTAGAGCAGCCGGTCAATATAGTGCGATTCATTTCCCTGGACGACGGGAGTATGTGTTGTAAAAACAATTTGTTTCCGTGATGCAGCCAAAGCCGTTTCGAACGACGAGCCGCTTTTAATTTTTTCCCGAACCAGTTCGAAACCTGCAAAAAGTGCATGACCCTCATTAAAGTGATAGACATCGACCGGAATCTTCAGGGCGCGAAGCGCTCTAACGCCGCCAATGCCCAGTACCATTTCCTGGGCGATTCGCTCTTCACCAAACCAACCGTAAAGCTGTCCGCTGATCCACGCGTCTTCATTGCCAGGGACATCTGTATCAAGCAAGTACAATGGTGCATTTCGAAACTTGTCGCATAGCCAAACCTTGCACTTTACTTCCCGCTTGCGAATGGTTACCGATACCGTTATGCCTGTATCTTTCAGGAAGGGATATTGATAAATCGGATAGGTGTCGAGCGCCTTTCCTTCGGCGGTAATGCGCTGATCGGTATACCCCTGCTTCCATTTGATTCCAATCCCGATGATTGGAAATTTATGGTCTCTAGCGCCCTTCAGGTAATCGCCGGCGAGAATGCCAAGTCCACCAGCATACATTTTGAAATCGCTTTGCAAGGCATACTCCATACAGAAATACGCTACACGGGGAAGAGAGGTCGAAGGCATAGAAAGATATAGGTTTAATGAAGGAGAAATATCGTCAATCAATGTTAATTATGTATTACAATAGGTACTATTTCTTTGAGAAAGGAATAATAAATCCCCTCAAAATTTGAAGCGGCCCTACCTTATATCTAAAACAATGATTAGGTGTACCGTTGTATTTTTGTAAGTGCATGTCCAAATCAAAGGATGCGTTTGTCTTTATAATTCAATCAAGCCGTTTGTTCTTACAATCGATTGTATCGAGAGTAAAAGGTGCGCATACTTCTCAAACTTTAACAGTATGCGAAAATTTATGTTCATCATGCATGAAGGTTAAAAAAATTACGCCGGTAAACGAGAACGTTTTTGGCCCCACAGGGAATGTTTGCATAAACCAAATGCATTAGCAAATCCGGACATCGTGACGAGTGGGAACGGTTGGCGTTCGGGGGAAATTGCGTTGGCAGGATGAAGTAATCGGACGGGCCTCCCTTGAACCTAAAGTAGGTGTCGCAGCTATTTTATTATTCTGGAGGAAAGTGGGATAACCCGCCATTCAATTGCTGAAACTCGCCCTTGCTTGACCGCCGGCATGTGATCCATCCTGACAGCATGACCCTGAAGCGATAAGGTCAAAATTTTACCATTTCTGTAACATGTTCAACGGGGATTGGGTGTTCTGCTTATCCACAACTTACGAACCGAACATCCGTATTTCTGAGAAGTCCTGTTTATTAAAAAGGTAAAACCGGCAATGCTTACCTTTACGGACTATCGCTATGGAATTATTAGAAAGAAGCACCTACCT
>DASUTP010000692.1:0-6572 GCA_036374515.1 Chryseolinea sp.
AATGAAGATCCCATCTTTAAGATGGTTGCAACCTGGTGGTGCGGGCAAAAGAAAGAAATGGATTATGTGATTCAACATATCCATGAGCTGGTCGTAAAAAAAATCGACAGGATGGTTGGATCTCAGACCGTAATTGGAAGCCAACTTTCGAAATCGCAGAAAGACGATCTCATTCGGCGCATCAAAGCACAGCCCTATCTTTACGTGGGACAGGAAGAAGTTGGATTTTCAACCACGCCAGTGTTCACAAGGGATAAGCTGGAACCCCGTTACACGGTTCTTCGAACATTTCTGGTTGCAGCTAAAGGGGGATACGAAATAATGCCAGGCGGCCTGACACGATGTTCTGCGGAAAAAGGAAGCTTCCTTGTGTCGAACCAGGATGGTGGAATAGCAAAGGATACGTGGGTGGAAGTTTCTTCCCGGCCTACAGGCCCATCGTTGCTCCATCACAGTGATCTCAAAAGAAAAGCTGTATTACCCAGCCGCGCAGCTGAAAATTTATTTTGGGTGGGACGATATGCTCAACGCGTGCTTCGGATCTCGAGGTTCATCCGGATTGTTTTGCGAAACCTTAATCAGAGCGGATATTACGGACAGGATTCGGAAGCTCAGCGTGCCCTGCTGCGTACCGTCACGCACCTGACTGATTCATATCCCGGTTTTCTCACAGAAGACGATGAACTAAGTGTCGATGAGAAGCTGGGAGAAATCCACAAGCTAATTTGTGATCCCGCGCAGAATGGAAGCATCTTATTTACCGTCAATAGTCTTTTAAAGGCAATGTATGCAGTGCGCGACCGTTGGTCGGTTGACAATTGGAGGATTATCGACGACATCGAAAATGTAAAGCGAAAACTCGCTGCGCTTGAACCGCAGGGAATACGCCACGTCTTTACATTGCTTGATGAATTGAACGGGGGTCTTTTGTCATTTTTGGAAATGAATCGTCAAAGCATGTACCGCGGTGAGGGATGGCTCATGTATCGGATCGGACAGCTAATTGAAGAACTGTCGCTGGAGCTGGTGCAATACCGCTCGTTATTAACATTCAAATATGAAGAGAGCGCTGCATTTCAAATATTGGAAGCATTGCTGGTCAGCAACCAGAACCTTTCGAATTTCCGTTCGGTATATCGTACCTATTTTGATATCGCTCCCGCCCTGGACCTGTTGTTCCTGAACAAACAAAATCCGATCTCTATACTTTCACAGCTGGAACAATTGCTGAAGTTCATCGAGCAACTACCTCAAAAAGAAAAAGGAATGCATGATGTGGCCAACCTGGCGTTTGAATGTTACAGCAAGGTAAGACTGCTCAACGTCGAAACATTGATGGAAGCGGATCCGGATCTGGATTTCAGAATTGAATTGGATCGGGTTTGTGAGCAACTCAGCGCAAAAATATCTACGTTATCGCTAAAGCTAACGGCAAACTACTTTAGTCATTCAACGTATCAATCGCAGGGACCAAAAGACAATTTTAAACTAGAGGTTTGATGCGTTATCAGGTAAGACATATCACAGAATATACGTATCAGGATGCTGTGGGCCTGTGCCATAACCGACTATGCCTGACGCCACTGGATCTGCCCTATCATTCTTTGATTTCGTCCAACATAAAAATCGTTCCGTCTCCCGACGAACTCACGTACAGGACGGATTTTTTTGGGAATACACTCGTGTATTTCTCTACTTACAAGGAACACCGTCACCTGAAGATTACCGCGGTGAGCGAAGTAAGCCTTGAGGATAGGCCCCACGTTAATCAGGCTTTTGAATCACCGTTGCTGTGGCGTGACGTGCAGGCCCTTTTTTCGGAGCAGAAATCCGATACGCTTGATATTATTCAATATACGTTGCCCTCACAATACGTGCCTTATAGTGATGTCATTCGCGAATTTGCCGCCGATTGTTTTGTTGAAGATTCAACATTATGGTCTTCATGCAATGCGCTGATGCAAAAAATATACAGGGACATTGAGTTTAAACCAGGATTCACAACAATCAATACTCCCGTCGAATCGGTAGTAAAAATAAAAAAAGGTGTTTGCCAGGATTTCGCTCACCTTATGATCAGTTGCCTGAGGAACATGGGCCTCGCTGCGCGGTATGTGAGCGGATACATCGAGACGATACCACCTCCTGGAAAAGAAAAATTGGTGGGAGCGGATGCATCGCACGCATGGGTATCCGTCTTTTTTCCCTCCATAGGGTGGGTCGAATTCGATCCAACAAACTGTATGTTACCCGCCTACAAACATATCACGTTGGGTTTTGGAAGGGACTACCTGGATGTTGCGCCCATAAAGGGAATAGTATTCAGTTCGGGGGGACAAAACCTTTCTGTCCAGGTTGACGTCATGCGTTTGGAATGATCCGGAGCTGCAGTCATTGCGATGGGTGGCCTGACCCGTCGAAGTGTTCCACGGATCTAAATTTCTAACTGAAAGTATTTCATTGGCTTCCGCCTTGCCAGGATTATTGAAGTTGCTCGTGAAAATAAAGTTTATGCTGTTTCAGTAATTCGGGGTGTGCGATCTTAACCAGATCTTTCAGAATTATGTCGGGACGCAGGTAGCCCAGCTCTAAAAATTCACTTCCACCCATCAACCCTTTGCGCGCGTTGGAAGTATAAACTTTCTTTTCCTGAAACGCTTTAAATCGCGGATAGCGGTGGTCTGCATTTTCAATTTCTTCTAACGACGAAAACGATCCGACACCAATCCAGAAGTCGGCATTATGACCTTTTTCATACACTGACTCAAAACTCAGCTCAAGGAATCCATTCGTTGAATCATGCCCCCAGAGGTATTGATAACCGGCATCTTTCAAGAGTTTAGCAGCATAATTTTGGCCGCCCGGCAAGAACCACGCATCTCCGTAGACAATTCCACTGAGCACCGTTGGTTTGTCCAGCACGCTATCTGCCAGTGCCTTTGTCGAGTGGTATTCTTCTTCAATAATTCTGAATACCGAGTCCGCTTTGTTTTCTTTATTAAAAAACAGCGCCATAAATTTAATCCATTCCGCGCGGCCCAGCGGATGTTTTTCCAGGTATTCTGCATTCAATACAACGGGTACGTTCAAATCTTCAATTTTTTTGAATTGCCCGTAATCACTGTTCATGGTGTAGCCCATAACCATGTCGGGATGAAGCATGGCTATGCGTTCCATATTCAGTCCCTTGTCGACGCCGAGTTCCAGTACCTTGCCGGCATCGATCTGCTTGCGAGCTTTTTCAGAACTGATATAGTCTGTACTAGGAAACCCTACCAGCTTGTGCGTTTCACCCAAGTAATCAAGCAAGGGAATATGTGTCGTTGAAGTGCAGACAATGGATGACAATGGGATGGAAATTACGCGAACGTCGGCCTCCTGCTCGGGTACAGTTTGGCCCTTCGGCACCAACAAATACTTATATCCCGACGTGGCGCCCTGAAACGGGTACATGACTTCAACCAGTTTAGTATTGTCTTCCCGATATGACACGCTGAATCCGGAGGCATAATAAAGTGATGTGACGGAAGATTTGTTGCCGTTTGCTTGTGGTATCGATTTCTTCTCAGGATTACAACCAAGAATCATCAAGATTGCTACGGCACCAGCGGCGGTTTTCATGTTCGCAATATAGAGGTAGTTTGTTCGCATTGGCTAATGGATTGACCATAAATCAGCGTGAAGTGTCGATGTGCTGATCATGAGCGTAGAACGGGTAATTGTAACGAATAATGCGCCTCGCCTTGCAAAATGCAACGGAGTGGCTTATGTTTGTTCCGGATTTGTGGTTCTTCTGCCGTTACAACAGCAGGAGATTAAAAGGGAATACCGGTGCGAATAATTCTATTCCGGAGCTGTCCCCGCAACTGTAATCCCGTCCCGACATAATCGGGATCCGCTTTTGTTCTGCAATGCCATTGTCCGCCAGCTGGCGGACGAGAAGGTGAAATGAAAGTCGGGAAAGCCAGGAGACCTGCCAGAAATTTTATTATAGCTCAAAGCTTTCGGGTGAAAGGCTGATGATGTAGTCCTCGTGCAACTTTGTATTGGTACTACTCTCACTTTTTAGCGCAGGTTTTGAATTGAAGATTTATTGATTCGATTCAAATGGCACGTTTTATTCTTACAAGCGGTTTGCTTTTTTTGATAAGCATTGGTGCGAACGCGCAGATCGCGGATACAACTTATCTGAAGGAAGTTTTTATCTATGGCGTGCCGGTGACAACCTATACGACAGGTTCAAAAATTTCGAATCTTAAATCGGGCGGGGATGTGACAACCCTCTCCGACAAACTTATCGACGAGACCGCCTTTTACCTGAAGACCTATGGAAACAATCAGCTATCCACGATTACGATCCGGGGGACGACAGCTTCGCAGACGGCGGTATTGTGGAATGGCATCAATATCAACTCCCCGACCTTAGGGCAAACGGACTTTTCGCTGATACCCCTTTTTCTCTTTGACGAAGTATCGCTGCAATATGGAACCGGAAGCGCACTTTACGGATCCGACGCCATAGGCGGTAGTATCATGATCGGCCAGGAAGGCCCAGAATTTAAAAAAGGTTTCGCCTGCACCGTACACCAGGAAGCCGGCAGTTTTGGAGAATTCAACACGGGAATTAAAGCGTCTTATGGAAATGACCGGTGGGAGTTTCGCACGAAACTTTATCGCGCCTTTATTGAAAATGATTTTCCATATGAATCGCCGGCGGTAGGGTATTCCAAACGACAGAACCACGCTTCGGTGACCAATTATGGCTTTGATCAGCAGGCCCATCTGAAAATTTCAGACCAGCAACAACTTTCTGCAGAAGGGATGTATACCTACAACTTTCGTGAAATTCAGCCTGCGGTTACTAATGACGTTGCAAACGAGAATCTGACGGACCGCCACGTGCGCCTTAGCCTTAAGTATCAAAATGATTCACGTGCAGGCATTCTTTCCGCAACTGTTGGATATGTCTTGAGCGATCAGGACTATACAGATGACATTACCAGCACCGTTACCTCAACTCAGTGGACAGCAGTGTTGAGCGTTGATAAAAGTCTAACCTTAAAAAGTAATCTCCGGTATGGAATTACTTATTCCAACTACAGCGCTTCCTCGGAAAATTTTAGCTCAAGGATCTCAGAGAACCGATATGACGCATTTGCCTCTTACCGCTATTCGCTGCACCGCGACTGGACGGTAAATGTTAATCTGAGACAGTCTTTTTATGCCGGTAATCACGCACCCTTTACGCCAACCCTCGGCACCGAAGTGCATGTTCTGCGCGGTGAAAAAAACGGGCTGACCTTGCGCGGGCAGGTAGCCCGGGGGTTTCGTGTTCCAACTTTAAACGACCGGTATTATATTCCTGGCGGAAATCCAAATGTTACGCCTGAGGACGCCATCCAGATCGAAGGAGGGCTTAACTGGTCACAGCAATTAAGATCCTGGGATTACGCTATCGACGGGGCTTTCTACGAAGGCTGGGTTGACGATATGATCGTGTGGCAAAATGAAGAAGGGATCTGGTCACCGACTAACTTACGGGAAGTCAAACTTCATGGAATAGAAGTCGATGGCAAATTGGCCTTTTATGGGCAAGGCTATCAAATAGTGGGCAATCTTAACTATGGCTACACGCGTTCTACCAACCGGAAGGGGCCAAACAATTTTGTGGACAAACAACTGGCATATGTTCCCATTCACGTCGGCAGAATCTCTGCGGCGGTAATTTGGAATCAGTGGCGGGTGGACCTAAAATTAAATCTTACCAGCACCCGTTACACAACACTCGACAATGAACAATCGCAGGCGCTCGATGCTTACGGTCTCATCGACACATCGGTCACGCGGAATTTTTTGTGGCGCCGGACACGCATGAAACTTCAGGCTGAAGCAAATAATGTTTTCGACGTGTATTACGAAAATCTGAAAAATCACGCTATGCCTGGAAGAAATTATTCTATTGGTGTTTCCATAAATTTTAATAACAAAACTTCATGAAAAAGTTGAAATTGTATTTGCTGATCTTAGTGACGATGGTTTGCATTTCATTGTTATCCTGTGACGACGACGAAAACAATCCCAATGCACAATTGGAAGATGGGGTTTTCGTGGTGAACGAGGGAAATTTTCAGGACGCCAATGGTACTGTCAGTCATATTGCCGCCGACAATACAGTAACCCACGACATTTTTGGAACAATGAATCACGGGCTGGCGTTAGGTGATGTCGTTCAGTCGATGACCATCGACGGTGACTTTGCGTACATAGTTGTAAACAACAGTAATAAAATGGAAGTCGTCAATGCCAATACATTTGTATTAGAGTACACGCTAAAAAACGTTCTGCTTCCCCGCTATTTTACCACATTAAACGGCAAGGGTTATCTCACAGAGTGGGTAAGCTATTCCGATCCGGGCCGGGTTGCTGTTATTGACCTGACTAATCATGTTGTCACGGAAAGTATCACCACCGACTTTGGAGCCGAAAACATCATCGCTCATGAGGATAAACTTTATGTGTCCAACAACTTCAGCAATACAGTTTCGGTTATTGATCCCGCTGCCGGAGAAGTG
>DASUTP010000693.1:0-2874 GCA_036374515.1 Chryseolinea sp.
ACTGGCACAATCCATACAACCAAGGCATACCGGCCGTTAAGATCATAGCCGATCTAAAACAAAAGGGAATCATTTTATAATGTAAAAGCCTATGTTACCCAAACAACTACTAACCGAATTATTAACGTCAATGGAGGCTACTTTCGATGAGCCAGGTATCAAACAGTTCACTTTCATCCACAAGGACAAGTTCGGAGAAGAATATATTAATATAGTTGCCGACGGCACACCTCGTCCTGCCGGACTGCGGGCTTTTGTTTCATATCTCGAAAAGAACAACAATACTTTCAAATTCATTAAGCAGTATTGTGAGGACAATGCTTACAAGGATCATCAATTGGTGTTTGCATTTTACAATAACTTCAAGGATGTTTTTGAATTCGCTGGTGAGAAAGTGAATCTGAAAAGACAATTTCTCGATTATTTCTTGCTGGAAAATGAAAGCCTGCCGTTCATTGGCAGGGATAATGTAAAACAATCTGTAGAAACTCTTCTCAACGCCAAACGACCAAAGATCACGGTCTTGAAAGGCCGCTCAAGGATGGGCTTGTCCTATACCAGTCAATACCTGAACGAAGTGGCCAATAAAACCGGGCAATACGAATTGTTTAGAGTTGATCTGAGGTCGATCAAGAACGAATATGCGCCCGACGATCCCAAGCCACAACTGCTGTACGCATCACATGTTGCCGCATATATTGCAGGCAAACTTGCAATAGGTTTTGATGTGGACCCAGAATCAAAAACGTTATTCAAGCATTCTCCATTTATCGGTGCGCTAAAAAAGTACCTGGAGAAAGAACAAAAAGAAAACAACAAGACTTATTTGTTTTTCATAGATCAGTTGGAAGCGGCACCGGTTAACGATGTGAGGAATATTATTCTTGGGATTGTTGGCTTGTCGCTTGAGGGTTCTAAGTGTTGTTACACGGTCCTGTCAGGCCTGCGCGAAGAGGGAATTCTCGATGGGCCGATTGACACCACTACTTTACGGCAACTAAGATCACCTCTGAATACAGTTCCGATAGATTCTTTCGACGAAGCTCAGGTGACTGCTTATTTCAAAAGAATACACAAGCATCTCAGCGATACCTATCAATTCGATGAAACCGAAGAGACATTTTTGGAGAAAATGAATAACCTTGTAGTAACTCCTAATGACCTTGTACCTCCCAATGTCGAAATCATTGGAGAGAATGTTGCCAACTGGTATGAACATTTTCGCACTGAAAATTCGCTGTAATGAAAAAAGAAGTGACCTTCAATACATCCTTCAGGGCATCGACATCCCGTAACATTGCTACAGAGGTCCCATTGCAATTTGCTGCTGTCTGCAATCGCTTTACGCTTGCACAACTGCGGGAGCAATTAGCGGCAACTGGCTATCCGTGGAAAGAAGATGACGATGCACTCATAAAAAAGTATACTTACTATACCAGCAAGGACGATAAATATTGTTTGAAAGAATACGAAAGAAATCTCATCCTGCGTGCACTTGCACCTTCCGGTATACGCGAATTGCTTTCTAAAATGAATGAGGGATACCGCAACGACCTTATCCAGGTAATGTTTGAAAAATATGTCACGGATAGCGCTCCGACATTAGATAGGCAATCAATGGAGGAACTTGCCGCGACCTATACTGTCGCCGCGTGGTTGAAGAATTGTGGTATTAATATACCCGCGGAACCCATAATACTTGCCAATATTAAACAAAGAGAACTCTTGCAACCCTTCGTGGAGCTTACGGAATGTTTTGCAGGCAGGCAAGATAAGCTCGCGGAATTATCCGACTACGTGGATTGGTTGCCTAAGAGCAGTTTGGTCGGATCAATAACATCGGGGTTTCGAAATATCATTAATTGGCACGACAAAGCACCCATGATGATTACCGGGATAGGTGGAGTAGGAAAGTCCACACTCGTGGCTAAGTTCATACTAGACCAGATTAATTACCAAAAGAATCAAAAACTCCCCTTCATATATTTTGATTTCGATAAACCCGGGTTATCTGTATCCAACCCGATTGAACTGGCAGTGGATGCATTTCGCCAGCTTGCGTTACTGTTTCCCGAATCGGAACAGATTTTTACTGAAATTCGCGACCATCTCGTGGAAGAGTTCATTGAAAAAGAAGAAAAGAGTAATATCGAATATGCTACCCAATCACGTGGTTCCGACAGATCCGTCATTTATGAAAAATACGCGAAACAATTCTCAAAGGAGATAGCAGCCATAAAAAGGCCTGTGCTAGTGGTCCTTGATTCATTTGAAGAAATACAATACCGTGCTTCACCGGCTGAGCTCAATAACTTATTTAGCTTTATCAGGGAAGTATCTAATATAATTCCAAGGCTCCGGCCTGTATTCGTAGGCCGGGCGGAAGCAAAATATTCGGGAATTGAGTTTGATCTCTTGCAGCTGGCCGATTTTGATCAGGCCGCCGCGGAAGCATTTCTTTACGCAAGAGGCATCACGGACAAAAAACTCCAGTCATCCATCTATTCAAAACTAGGGGGACAACCGCTCACACTTCAATTGGCTGCTAACCTGGTGGAAAAAGAAAAGATCAAATCCACAGCAGAAATTGAAAAGATTGGTAGCCTTTTAGACGAAACATTGATCCAGGAAGTACTGGTCAAACGCAATCTTCAGCATACGCATGGCGGAAACGCTGAAAAAATTGCGATCCCGGGTATCCTGATGAGGAAGATCAACCCGGACATCATCCAGAAGGTCCTCGCTGATCCTTGCGGATTTAAAGACCTGACAAAAACTGAAGCGGAAACAATTTTTGAAGACCTTAAAAAAGAAAGCTTTCTGATTGCATCAACAGGTGCCGATATCAAGTTCAGAGCGAATCTGCGAATAGCA
>DASUTP010000694.1:0-26737 GCA_036374515.1 Chryseolinea sp.
TCAATATCAGCCCTCAGGTTTTCAACATCGAGTGCACTTAGATCATAGTCCTGTTGGCTGATCCCCTGGATCTTCAGTAACTCACTGCTTCGTTCCTCTGACTTCTCTTTTATTTTTAATTGAACCTCTAACTTTTTTAACTGGGCTTGCAAATCGTCGTCGAATAGTTTTACCATGAGGGTTCCCTTTTGCACAGTTGAACCCTCATCGATATTCAATTTTACAATCCTGCCCCCAACCTCTGCTCTGATTTGCGTTTCTTCGAAGGGCAAAAGGGAACCAGGGACTTCAATATTCTCACTTATAGTCCTTTCTTTGACAACAAATCCATCAACAGAAACCGGTCCCTGCTGCCTTCCGCCGCCAGGACCGCCTGCCCCCTGTGGTTTTTTATCGTTACAAGCTCCACTCAAGAATATGACAATGATTAGCAATCCTACAATCCGAATTTTTTTATACATATTGAACGCCTAGGCTTTTAAGTAACAACCATACTGTTGATCGGGTTCTCAATTATGATGAATGCATCGAAATAAAGTGATGATGCAGGGCCACAACCTGGGGGATCAAAAGGATAGTCTCATCATTTCGAACTATAAAATCAGCTCTTTTTAATTTCTCTTCCTCTGGCATCTGATTGCTCATAATAGATAAAACTTGTTGGGCTGTTCTGTGCTGGTCGCGCTTGAGAACACGTTGAAGCCGCAGGGCTTCGTTTGCATGGACAACTATGACCTTATCCAATGATTGATGTGAATTTGCTTCAAACAGCAACGCCGCTTCTTTCAATACATAAGGTTGATCTATTTGCTTGTCCACCCATTGCTGGTAGTTGATGCCAACACGAGGATGTACAAGCGAATTCAATGTCTTTAGTCGCGCTGAATCGTTAAAAACGGTATTACCCAAATAAGCACGATTCAAACTTCCATCGGCATTATAAGACAATACTCCGAATTCTTTTTTGATCTCAGATACGAGTATTCCATCGGTGGTCATTAACTCTTTCGCATGGCTATCGGCATCGTATACCGATATTCCTAAGGAATGAAAGATTTTACATACCAAACTTTTACCGGATCCGATGCCACCGGTAATTCCAACTTGGACGGGCGTTTTCAATCGATTTAAAATTTTATCGAAATCGAATCCAACTTAACTATGCGCGAATAAGGGGGTAGGCCTACGAGAATTGGCAGTAATTTCTTTTCACCTTTCGTCAAGTTTGTCAGGTCAACAACAGCTTTCAGAGAGTCGGCCGCAAACGTGTTCTGCGATGACTCCGGTATGGCTACTGTACATTCCACTTTTTTTCCTTCTATCACAGGCCAGGAATTTTTCGGCGGGTTGACAATTTCGAGAGGAATCGCTTTCTCCAGTTCTATGTACCGGTCAACCTGGAAACTAACCAGCACAGTTGGCGGATTTCGTTTAATAAGTTCGTCATTCAGGAACCTTACTTCAATATGTTCCGAGAAATCGTCATCAATATTCCGATCATCCAATTTTAACTCCAGATACTCCGGAAGGCTGGTTAAGAGCTTTTGCGGCCCCTCAATGTGCACGGTGTCGGGCGTAATGGAGATATCACTTACTAAACCATACCCTTTTCTTAAAAGTAACGTTGGTATATCTACTCTTAAATTTATTAACCTTTCGGTCTTGGGTTCAATAGCAACGTGTAAGGTATCGGTCAGCACGAAATTAATGGCAAAGCCTTCTGGCTGATTTGATACTAACGCGGGCAAGGTGCTTCCAACTATTTTCTTTACTTCAGTAGGTTGCGGCAATGGTACTACCAATGGGGGAATTTTCAGTCCGGCACTTCTCCGGAATAAATTCCATCCCATCCCGGTAACGTTAAAGCGAACCACCTCCGGAAGGGGCCTGATGGCGATGTAGTGTTCACGATCGAAATCAAAAGCGAGCGGCAGGTTGATGTTGGTGGTGTAATTCTTGTTAAGGGCATTAAAAAACCAGAAGACCGTAGCTGCAAAGATGCAGAGCACTACGGCCTTCCAATTTCTGCTGTTGAACCTCAGCAGGCTGAATATGGATTGGATAAAACTCATTACATATTTTTGACTCCGGGTTCGCTTGTTTGATACTATTTTTTATTGGCCGCCTTGGTGGCGTCCAGGGAAATTGCGGATTTGTTAAAACGAATCCTTCCGCCTTTTTCGACTTCCAGAATAAAGGTGTCGCCATCCAGTTCGGCAACATATCCATGTGCTCCCCCGATGGTGATAACGTAGTCACCTTTTTTTACCTCGTCGATAAACTTCTTTTGATCCTTTGCCTTCTTCTGTTGAGGGCGAATCATAAAGAAGTAAAACACAAGAATGATCCCCCCAAAAATTACGTATTGAAAAATCGGGTTGGTTTGTTGTTGGGCTTGAAGCAAAATGCCGTACATATATTTAAAATTTTAGGAGGTCAAAGTTATCTCAATTAAAACAAACATCCCAATCTCCCTTGCGGAGGATTGGGATGTATATCTTAAAAAGATTGAACTATTTCTTTACAGGACCTTCCGTAGAAGTAGCTTTTGGTAACACCATTGCCTTAAAGCGCAATACGGTTTGTTTGGGCCATGTGTTTGCCGTAACCGTCACAGTCTTGTTCTGTGCATTGGTCTTGCCATTGGTGTCGAATTTGGCCTTGACAAAGCCAGTACCACCTACCGGTATCGGATCCTTGCTCCAGTCTGGCACCGTACATCCACAAGAACCCTGTGCACTTTGGATGATCAATGGAGCCTCGCCGGTGTTCTTAAAGGAATAAGTGTGCTCTACGATATCACCTTCATTGATGGTACCAAAATCATGCTCTATGGCATTAAATTCCAGCGACGGTAGCGGACCTTCCGGCTTTGCTTCAGGAGCCGCTGCAACCGGTGTAGCCGCGGTCGTGGGATCAGGCGTTTTTTTACCCTCGAGTTCCGCCAGCCTGCTTTCCAATTGTGCAATTTTTTTCTCTGCATCACGATCTTTGCAAGCCGTTGCCAACAGAATCAACAGGCCAAAAAATACAAAGGACTTCAAAACGTGTTGTTTCATAATCAATTTTATCAGTTCAAGTTTAGTACTCCATTAACCCTTTTTTCCCCGAATCTGTTCCAACAATTCATCAACATCTTCGAGCAAGCGTTCAGCTTTGTTCTTTGCTTCATCCACCACCTTCTGACCCTGCGATTTTGCCTCACTCGTAAGCGGCGTTTCCTTCCCGGAAACAAAATCGTCGATCAAATTTTCCAACATCTTGCGGTACTTATCCAGTTGAAATGACAGCTTCTCGCGAGTATTGGTTCCTTTATCAGGCGCATATAAGATTCCTAGTATAGCACCCGCTGCCGCCCCGAAAAGGAACGCCATCATTGCATTTCCGCTTTTTTTGCTCATAAACTTTTAAAATTAATTAGAGTCTGATTGCAAATTCAAAATTTTAACAATTTTTAACAAATGATGTAAGGATGTAGGCCATTATGCTCTTTTATCGCATGATTTATTCCGACAAGCGTCGTCAATAGAGCATTTTACCACCCAAACACTATTTGTTGTCGATCAACCCGCGGCCGCTTTTTTTCACATCCCCGGCTGTTTTCAATTCTTTGGCCATGACGTCTAAAATTCCGTTGATAAACTGACGGCTCTTTGGCGTGCTGTAATTTTTCGCAAGTTCGATATATTCATTGATCGACACCTTTACGGGAATGTTCGGAAAGATAACAAGCTCGGCAATGGCCATTTCCAGGATAATACGGTCGGTGAGGGGCAACCGGTCCACTTCCCAGTTCCGGGTGTTGTTAGCGATCAGCGTCTTATATTTTGGCTCCAGCTGAGACCCTTTGGTATACAGTTTCTCGATAAACTCCTTGTCGTCATCCCAATTAACGGAAAGCGTATGCAACGTAAGCGGCCCTTTGGCATCAGGATCGTATGATTTAATGGTCTTTTCAACCAGACCCTTCACAATCTCCTTGTCTTCCGCCCAACGTTGCACTTCCTCCTCGAAATATTCGTTGATAACCGTTTTGCCTAGAATTATTTTTTTAAATAAGTGATTTGCAAAACGTTTTTGATCGTCGTATGAAGGATTTTTTTTATCCAGGTAGTGTAGGTACTCCGTGTCTTGCCTTACAACATCGCGGAACCACACTCTCACACGATCCATTTTATCGCTCCAGTGACGGCCGATCTTTTTCAGCTCTTTTTTCATTTCTGCGCTATCGCGCAGCCCATTGATCCACCGGTTGTGAACAAAATTTTTGTGGCTTACTTTTTTATCTGCTTCCGCCAATTCGAGAAATTCAATTGCCAGCGAAAGGACAGCGATGTAGCGATCATAAATCTTCTCCACTTCGCTCACAAGATTTTTCGAAAAGAACGAGGAGTCTTTTTTACTTTGAGCGTAGTAAAAAGTCAAGCAATCGTTTACCGCCTTCTTAACTTTAATGTCTTTATGGTCGATGGAGGTTTCTTCGTTGGCAAAAGCTTCTTTAAACAACTGGAGTGCCTGCTTTTTCTGGCTGGCAAGTTGCGTTTTATTCTGAACTTCCATGGAGTTTAAATCCGGTGAAAGCATCTCATTTATCTTTTCCAGACACAATTCATAGTTCGCGTCCTTGCACTGCTGAAGCGCGAAAAGACTCTGCATCACTTTAATCCGAAGGCTTCTTCTGTTAAGCATGATAAAGAACTGCTTTAAATCGCCAACAAAAATAGAATATCCCGCTAGGTTTCACAACGCAACAAAAAATACTTCGGCTTTATTTTGGCGCATCAGATGAATTGATTCACGCTTCCCAGCCCCTCGCGCACAACAACAATCTGGTCGCCAGTGCAGTCAATAACACTGGACGGGATATTATTTCCCGGCCCGCCGTCGATCACTAAATCGACGGAATGTTTAAAATCTTCAAAGATCTCTTCGGGATCAGTTGTGTAGGCCTTAATGACATCGTCGTCTTTTATGGACGCATTGATGAGCGGATTGCCTAGCTGTTCAACAATAGACCTCGGGATGGCATGATCTGGTATCCGGATGCCCACAGTCTTTTTATTTACATCCAGGATTCGCGGCACTTTACTGCTGGACTCCAAAATAAAAGTATAAGGTCCTGGAAGAGCTTTTTTCAATATTTTAAAGACGGGTGTATCGATGCGTTTTACGTATTCGGAAATATGACTTAAGTCGTTGCAGATAAACGATAGGTCAAGTTTGTGCGGCTTTATATTCATTACCTGGCAAAGCCGTTCAATAGCTTTCCGGTTCATCAGGTCGCAACCGATGCCGTAAATGGTGTCGGTGGGGTATATAATAATTCCGCCCCTTCTTATGATGTCAATAGTACGTTGAATCTTCCTTCCTTCAGGATTCAGCGGATGTATTCTTAGAAGCTCAGCGGTCATTCAGGCGAAGTTAAACGATGGTTACTATCAAATGAAATACCGTACCCGGTTGTTGAAGCGACGCCGCTTCGGCTGTCGATTTTCAGGGTCAAGCGGTAACTAACGACCAACTAACTTTGTTTTTATTATTTTTGAGGTCTAAGTGGCAGCTATGAAGTTCAATAAACGTTTGATTTTCTTCCTGGTTCTTTCAGTTTTAGGTATATCATTTTCTTTTTATGCTTACCAGGTGGTTTATACGCCAAACATTCTCGTCGATCAGGAGGACAGAATTTTTATGGTCAAAGAAGGAGATACTTTTAAAGACGTCCAACAGCAAATTCATGAGGGAAAAATTGCGCAGGATTTAATTTCGTTCAGCTTTCTGGCCAAGCTCATGAACTATGACGAACACATAAAGCCGGGCCGCTACCGCCTGAAAAAAAATATGAGCAACCTCCGGGCCGTTCAGTTGCTAAAATCCGGCGCGCAGGAACCGGTGAGCATCACGTTCAATAACGTACGCCTCATCCCGGAACTGGCTGAAAAAATTACAAGGAACCTGGGAATGAAGCCAGAAGAATTTGAGGCGGCGTTGGTTCAATTTTCAATGACAAATTCTTATGGATTGAACAAAGACAATATCCTGGTGATGTTTATTCCCAACACGTACAAAGTATATTACAATATCCTTCCGGAGGCATTGGTCAAGCGGATGTACCAGGAATACGAAAACTTCTGGACGGACGAGCGGAAGGCCAAGGCGAAAAAGATCGGATTGACCCGCACGGAAGTTTCGGTTCTGGCATCGATCGTTCAGGCGGAGACGATACGGGAGGATGAAGCTCCCACAATTGCCGGGCTTTACATGAACCGGTTAAAGCAGGGCATCCCGCTTCAGGCAGACCCGACATTGGTTTTTGCCGTAGGCGATTTTACCCTAAAACGCATTCTGAACATTCACAAGGAGATCGATTCACCTTACAATACTTACAAGAATGCAGGCCTGCCGCCGGGGCCCATCAACATGCCGGAGATTCGCTCCCTAGATGCCGTCTTGAATTTCCAACCAAGCGATTACCTCTACATGTGTGCAAAGGAAGATTTTTCAGGACGTCATAACTTTACCAGCGATTATAAAGAACACATGAACAATGCCATTCGTTACCAGAAAGCGCTTACGATAGAACAACGAAAGGGCGCGGCTTTAAAAAAACGTTAACGGAATGTATACGTCTGAAACAACGGTTAGGGTACGCTATGGCGAAACGGATCAGATGGGATATGTATACTATGGCTATTACGCCATGTACTACGAGGTGGCCCGCGTGGAAAGCCTGCGACAACTTGGACTAACCTATAAATCCATCGAGGCAAAAGGGATCATCATGCCGGTGTTGGAAAATAAGTCCAAATATATTCTGCCAGGCCGATATGATGAGCTTTTACGGATTGTATGCACCATCAGGCAAAGGCCGGGCATCCGGATCAAATTTGAATATGAGATCTACAACGAAGAAAACTCCCTGATAAATACAGGGGAGACCTTGCTCGTTTTTGTAGACAAACAAACGTCTAAGCCATGCCGTCCACCGGAAGCTATGGAAAAAGTACTGGAGCCTTTTTTTAAATGAATTACAAGTACAAGCGCATTTTATTGCAGTGGAGTCCGGGCAGAATGGTCATTAACTGGCTAAAGAAGGTCAAGTTTGAAAAGTACGAAAATGTATCCCTGTATAAGATCATCAAGATATTCCTCCGCAATTTGCTGAATGACGATATTCTGGATCGCGCAAATGGGGTAGCCTTTAATTTTATCCTGGCAATATTTCCCGCAGTGATCTTCTTGTTCACCCTGATCCCATATGTAACGGAACTGTATCCGGAGATCAACACGGAGAGCATCATGGAGTTCATAGGTCAGCAAATTCCGCCCAGCATGTTCGAAACGGTGTCTGCTACCGTGAACGATATCATAAGCAACCAACGCGGCGGGCTCCTCTCTTTGGGTTTTCTGTTTTCCGTTTACCTTTCCACGAACGGGATGATGGCGCTCATGCGCGCATTCAATGCCTGCTACCGCACCATCGAAAATCGCGGCGGGCTGAAAACACGGTTGATCGCCACGGGACTAACCATCAACATGACCTTTGTGCTCTTTCTGGCCATTATCCTCCTCGTTGTGGGGCAGTTCATCTTAGAAGCCATCATGTCGAACCTGCCGGCATTTGATTGGATCAACATAAGCTCCTTTACCGTTATCCTGCTGTTCATAGTCCGGTTCATTACGATTTTTATTGCATTTTTTTTAGCGATTTCCTTTACTTACTATTTCGGTCCCGCCATTCACTACAACTGGAGATTTTTTTCCGTGGGGTCATTGCTCGCTACCTTTCTTTGTCTCGCAGTGTCGTACGGATTTTCTTTCTATGTGACCAATTTCGGAACGTATAACAAGATTTACGGATCCATCGGGGTACTGATCGCCTTGATGATCTGGATCCAGCTGATAACCATCGTACTGTTGGTGGGCTATGAGGTTAATGCCAGTATTCACGATGCCATTCGCAAGGAAGCACTGTGGAATTCCCGTATGCACAGACTGAAGAAAAATTAAGCCTTGCGCTTTTTTATCAGACTCAGTTTCTACCAATCGAAATATTCATCTTGCTCGAGCTCAAGCTCCTTTTTTTCCTTTGTTCCCTTGTTCTTAAAAGCTTCCTTAAGCTCCTGAACCTCGTTCTTTAGATCGGTTGCAATTTTCTTCTTTACTGATTCGGTATCGTAAGCAACGTTATAATTGTCTGTCGTGCCAACGATTTTAAGAAAAAGCTTGCTCTGACCAGCCCCGTCGTCCTGCAATGCTTCTTTGGCTTCGACGTAGTTGATCTTCTTATTGTTGCGAAGCGGGGCGATAACCCGGTAGTCAATGCGTTGATCGAAAGTGTGAGTGCCGCTGACCTTGATAGAAGTGACATTCGTGCGAACCTCCATCTGCGGTATGTAGATGGTTTTATTCTCGATATGGATATCATTTTTAATGTCGGAAAACCGAAGCATGCTTAATCCTTCATCGTTCAAATACTTATTTAATTTCTTCATCGGTTCAAAATTGTTCAATTCTCCATTTTTAATGGACATACTGATATCGCTTACCAGGGTCTCCTGATAAAGGCGAAGATTCTGATTCAAGGTAAATTCGAGTGAGACGTCGGCATTCGCCTGACCCTTGAGGTGCTTGTCGACGATGAAGCTTTGGTCAAAGTTTTCAAATACGTAGAAAACGCTGTCCGCGTGAATGCCATTCAGCCTGAACGTGCTTACCACATCGATAGCTTTGTTATTTTTCGCGTCTACGATACCCGAGAAAGTCATGTCTCCGCCCATGGAATTGAATTTGATATTGCGCGACACCGCCATCTCATTTTTCACAAGGAGATCACCCTTAAGCTGCGTGGCGTAGAAGCGTCTGAACCGGAGCGCCTTTACGTCACAATTAAAATTCAGATTGATATTTCTGGAGATCTTAAATTCATACTGAGGTTTTTTCTGCGAGGCCTGCCCCTCACCTTTTTCAAATCCCAATGTAAAAAGTTGATCCACATCCAAAAACCTTGACTTCAGATCCGCTTCGATGCCTATTGGCTGATTTTCAAAAAGCAAAAAGGTTATTATATTTTTGAAAAAGCCGTTGAGTAAGAAATCGCTGTTCCCCAGCTTCCCGGAAACATTGCTCAAGGCCAGGTCGTTGTTATTAAATTGCATGCCCCCTGTCAGACTTTCCAACTCAATTTTAATCTTATCCTTTCCATAGGTGACGCCGATGTTTTGAAGTTCGATGCTTCCCTGCGTAGAAACACGTTGGGCCGTAGCGCGCTTTTTTAAGAGTCCCACTTTTCCCTCAAAGGAAACGTTGGCCAACAGGGATCCTGAAATTTTTTGAATGTTCTGAATGGGGTAGAAATCCAGCAAAGATGCAGCGTCAATTTTTCCATTGAACGAGCATGACACATCCGGATCGCTAAAATCGCGCAGTTTAAACTCAGCCGCGAACGGCTCGCCATTCAACTTGGCCTTGATGTTCTTTAAATTTAAAACAGCCTTTTCAACCCGTAGCACCTGCGGGCTTGTAAACGACCCTTCTATGTTCGCACTGCTTATTTGAGATTTGGAATCGGGGTTGAAGAGAGTTGCATCTTTGAAACCAAAATCGATAGCAATGGCCGGACTTGCTTTTCGGCTGATCTCCCCTTTTAAGCTCGCAGTAATATAAACGCCACCTTTGCTCTTATAACGGTCAAATTTTTTAGCAACATTTTCCGTCAATAGGGAAAGCAAGGTTTGTACATCGGTTTCTTCGCCCTGCGTTCTTATATCGATCAGATTCTTTTCCTTCCATTTATAATTTCCTTCAACGCTAAAATATGAATTTCTAACTTTCAAGACAGAAGGCTTGATCACCAGAATTTTTTGCAGGTCGTCATAGGTCAGGTCGCTTTTCACCTGGAACGATTTGCCCGTCAGAAACTCGTTTTTATTTACGCTTATTCTATCCGTTGTTAATTCACCTTCAGCTTCGATGTCATATACATCATTTGCAGATTGAATGGATGCAAGCAATTCTTTACTCTTGAACGTAAGGTGCTGATCGCTTTTGACGTCGATATAATGCACGATGGTTTTTTCCAGGCCAACACGCTCCAGGTGAAACTTTACCGTACCGTCGCCATCCGACTTCTTGCCCGTATCTTTCAGAACCGTATAGTTATTCTTGCCTTCCTGATTGATCTTAAGATTCGTTTCACTGTTGCTGATTTTGAGTCCTTCAATGGTAAAGTTTCCTTTCCAAACCTGGATGGGACTTAACTGGAACGAAACCTCGGAAGCAGTCAACAGGGGATATTGACCCGGATGGCTGTCTTCGATATATACATCGTTAAGAACTATTGAAAGCTGAGGAAAACTTGCGAGCACAGAAATATCCATCTTACCGATCTTAACCGGTGTATTGAGACTCTTATTTGCTTCGCGGATAAATTGAGCAATGATCCTTTCTTTAAATAGAAAAACCGATACCGTCAGCCCTAGGAAAAGTGCGGCAAAGGTTAAGAAAAAATAGAAAAGGATCCTTCGAAAAATCTTCAAGCTAAAAAATGGGTTTTACAAAGGTACAGACAAAACTTAAACGATTGTGATCGCCGCTTATTTTGCCTGCGAGACTTTCCTTGAAAAGCCTTGTGAAATGTTAAACGAATAGATTATCGGACCAAACCGAGGATCAGCCTTCGTCGATGTATCGCTTTGTAATGGGCTGATAGGAGTCGATTCGCCGGTCGCGCAAAAACGGCCAATGGGTCCTGTAGGAATCGGTTTTGTCAAGATCGACAGCTAACACATGCACTTCTTCGTTGTCGTGCGATGCCTGCAGCAGCACACGGCCAAAAGGGTTCGCGATAAATGAACCTCCCCAAAATTTCATGGCGCCGTTCTGCTCGAGGCCGACGCGGTTCACACTGACTACGTGTATTCCATTGGCTACGGCATGGCTTCGCTGAATGGTCTGCCATGCATTGAATTGCTCGCTGTTCGTTGCCTCGTCCTGTGACGTTGCCCATCCAATCGCTGTTGGGTAAAAAAGAACTTCAGCGCCCATAAGCGCTGTGATTCTGGCGCCTTCGGGATACCATTGATCCCAGCAAATCAAAACTCCAATCGTCGCAAACCTGGTCTTAAAAATTTTATAACCTAGATCACCAGGGGTGAAATAGAATTTCTCATAATATGCTGGATCATCGGGAATGTGCATCTTTCGATACTTGCCCAGATACTTACCGTCGGCATCTAGAACCGCGGTTGTATTATGGTAAATTCCCTGGGTTCGTTTTTCGAATAGAGAAGCTATGATGACAACGCCTAATTCTGAAGCAATTGCGGAAAGGGTCTCTGTGGAAGGCCCTGGAATTGATTCGGCAAGTTTAAAATTGTCGTAATCTTCAACATCACAAAAATATAACGAGGTGAATAATTCCTGTAAACAGACAATCTGAGCACCTTTTGAGGCTGCCTCTCGAATTTTTACAATGGCCTTGTCAAGATTTTCCTTGGGGTTTGAGGTGCAAGCCATCTGCACAATACCTACGTTGACGATTTTGCTCACTTAATAAAATTTAGAATGCAAAATTAGGGAAGTAATTTCAGTTATGAAATGTTCCCGGCAGATATGAAAAATGCTACTTGACTGCGATTTATCCCTCCTGTGCAAGATGGACGAACGATTCATCTTTGGCCTCGAGCGCAGAGTCGCCCATCAACCACGTATCGACCGCCCGGGCAGCTTCACGGCCCTCGGAAATCGCCCAGACCACCAAAGACTGTCCGCGACGAATGTCGCCGGCGGCAAAAATGCCTTCTTGCGTTGTTCTGTAATTTTGAGATTTAATATTGCTACGTTCGTCAAGTTCGAGCTTCAACTCTTCGACCATACCTCCTTTTTCCGCGCCGGTAAATCCGATCGCCAGCAGGGCCAGCTCACAAGGTATAATTCTTTCCGAACCAGGTATCTCTTCAAAACCCATTTTACCCTGCGCGTTTACCCCCCACGTGATATCCACTACTTTCAATCCGGTAAGTCTGCCCAGGGAATCTCCTAAAAACTCCTTGGTAAGTATTGCCCACTGCCGTTGCACGCCTTCCTCGTGCGAGGACGACGTCATCAGCACCATTGGCCACAGCGGCCATGGATTGCTTTCATCGTTGCGAGTCAAAGGCGGTTTTGCAAGCAGCTCGATCTGCGTCACGGATTTTGCCATCTGGCGATTTGACGTTCCGACGCAGTCGGAACCAGTGTCTCCTCCCCCGATAACCAAAACATTTTTTTCGTTCGCTAATATCTCGCCGGAAAATATGCGATCGCCAGCTACACGTTTGTTTTGTTGCGTTAAGAAGTCCATCGCGAAATGAACACCTTTAAAGTGCCTTCCCGGAATCGGAAGGTCGCGCGGCGCCGAAGCTCCACCACAAATCAAAGTAGCGTCAAACTCTTCTTTCAGATGCTTTGCGCTGATATTGACGCCTACATGAGCGTTGGTGCGGAAAATAACACCTTCCTGTTCCATCAATTTAATCCTGCGCTCAACAACAGTTTTTTCCAGTTTGAAATCCGGAATCCCATAACGTAAAAGTCCGCCAATCCGGTCGCTTCTTTCAAATACCGTCACCCAATGTCCGGCCTTGTTCAATTGCGCTGCAGCCGCCAGGCCCGCAGGACCAGAGCCGACCACGGCGATTCGCTTTCCGGTACGGACCTTCGGTGGATTCGCCTTTATATAACCCTTCTCAAAGGCCTGCTCCGCGATGGTTTTTTCAATATACTCGATGGTCACCGGCTTATTATTGATGCTGAGGACGCAGCTTGCCTCACAGGGCGCAGGGCAGATCCTTCCCGTAAACTCGGGAAAGTTATTTGTGCTGCTCAAAATACGAATCGCATCTTCCCATTTTCCCTGGTAAACGGCGTCGTTAAAATCCGGAATATTATTGCCAAGGGGGCAACCGTTGTGACAAAAAGGAACGCCACAATCCATACAACGGGAAGCCTGTTGCTTTACTTTTTCTTTATCAAGCGGTGTATAGACTTCTTTGTAATCCTTTATCCGTTCTTTGGTGTCCCGAGATTTCGGCATCTCGCGATCGAACTTCATAAAACCATCGATTTGTCCCATGCTATGCGTGCAGTATTAGAAACAGTTTAAAAATTCAGGTGATTATATTTTTACTTTGGAAGGTTCTGGAATTCCAATTTCATCGTTTACCGTGGATTGATGACGAACCTTTTGCTTGGAAAGAACCAGCTTGTAGTCTTTTGGCATTACCTTAACAAACAGGTCGGAAGCAACAGCCCAGTTTTCAATAACCCATTCTGCAGGGTCACTTCCAGTATATTTAAAATGCTGCTCCAGCATCGCCTTTACTTCCGCCTTATCTTCTTCTTCCATCGTCTCTAGCTCTACCATTTCCTTGTTGCAAAGTCGTTCGAGCGAATGTTCCGGATCAAACACGTATGCGATACCTCCACTCATTCCCGCCGCAAAATTCTTTCCGGTTTTTCCGAGAACTACTACACGGCCACCCGTCATATATTCACAAGCGTGGTCGCCCACGCCCTCCACTACCGCTTTAACGCCGGAGTTTCGAACACAGAAACGTTCGCCTGCCTGGCCACGGATAAAAGCAGCGCCAGATGTTGCTCCGTAAAAGGCGACATTTCCAATGATAATATTGTCCTCCGGTTTAAAGGTCGCTTCCTTGTCGGGATAAACGATCAATTTTCCTCCGGACAAACCCTTGCCGAAGTAGTCGTTCGCTTCCCCTTCCAGCTCAAAAGTAACGCCAGGTGCAACGAATGCCCCAAAACTTTGGCCCGCAGACCCTTTGAAATGAAAGTGAATGGTGTCAGCAGGAAGCCCCTTTCCTTTGTATTTTTTCGAGATCTCATTTGATAGCAGAGCCCCCGTGGTGCGGTCGGTATTCCGGATGATAAACCGCTCTTGAACGGGCTCTCCTTCATCTAATGCCATGCGGGCGGCTTCGACCAATTTCCAGTCCAGCACTTTTTCCAATTCAAAATCCTGATCGATTTGCTTGTAAAGCCCGATATGCTCGCGGACCGGTTCACGCATCAAGATCGGTGAAAGGTCCAGTTTCTTGATTTTCCAATGGTCGAGATCTTGCCGCACACGCAACATATCTGAACGTCCGACCATTTCGTTGACAGTCCTGAAGCCAAGTTCTGCCATTACTTCACGCAGGTCGTTCGCCAGGAACTTAAAAAAGTTAACAACGTGGTCGGGGTTTCCCGTAAAAAGTTTTCTCAGGTCCTCGTCCTGCGTTGCAATTCCCACGGGACAAGTGTTCAAGTGGCATTTGCGCATCATTATGCACCCTTCGACCACCAGGGCAGCCGTTGCAACGCCCCATTCTTCTGCTCCGAGCAGGGTGGCAATCGCAATATCGCGGCCCGTCCGGATCTGCCCGTCGGTTTGCAGCACCACGCGACTCCGCAAATTGTTTTTAACTAAAGTTTGATGCGCTTCCGCTAAACCCAGCTCCCACGGCAGACCCGCATGACGAACAGAGCTTACAGGAGACGCTCCTGTGCCTCCATCTCCACCCGAAATCAGAATTGCATCTGCTTTTGCTTTCGCAACCCCGGCAGCCACAGTACCTACACCGGCCTGCGATACGAGCTTTACGTTGATGCGCGCCTGACGGTTAGCATTTTTAAGGTCATAGATCAATTGCGCCAGATCCTCTATTGAATAAATGTCATGGTGAGGAGGTGGCGAGATTAATCCAACGCCTGGAGTAGAGTGCCTTACACGTCCAATCCACTCGTCAACCTTATGGCCAGGCAATTGGCCACCTTCTCCTGGCTTGGCCCCCTGCGCCATCTTAATCTGGAGCTCATCTGCGTTTGAAAGGTAATGGCTTGTTACTCCAAACCTTCCCGATGCTACTTGTTTTATCGCGGAACGCTCCCAGTCGCCATTCGACTTTTTCTCGTACCGGATCTCATCTTCTCCACCTTCTCCGCTGTTGCTTTTCCCACCGATGCGATTCATTGCGATGGCCAGTGTGCTATGCGCTTCATGAGAGATCGAACCGAACGACATAGCTCCGGTAGCAAAACGTTTGAAAATTTCTTCCGGCGGTTCGACTTCGCTGATGGGAATCGGTTTGCGCTTTTTAAATTCAAACAAACCGCGGAACGTTAAGGTATCTCGCGTTTGCTCATTTATCTTCTGCGCATATTTTTTATAGACCTCGTAATTGTCCGTCTTCGTCGAATGTTGGAGCCAATGAATTACCTCAGGACTAAAGAGGTGCTTTTCTCCACGTCTTTTCCATTGATAGATCCCACCCACGGGAAGCTCCTTGCTTTCCAGTTCAAATGCCATCTCATGCCTTACCAGCACTTCACGTGCTATGTCGTCGAACGACAACCCTTCAATACGACTGATGGTGCCTTTAAAACATTTTTCAACGACATCGCTTCCAAGCCCCAAAGCTTCAAAGATCTGGGACGACTGATATGACTGGAGGGTGCTTATTCCCATTTTTGACATTACCTTCAGCAAACCACTTCCAACGGCTTTCTGGTAGTTTTCATAAGCCTCCTCGTCCGTGAGCCGCTTGTAAAACTGATCATGCTTGTTCATGAAATGGATCGTCTCCAGCGCGAGATATGGATTGACAGCACTTGCTCCGTATCCAATGATCGTGGCAAAATGATGTACTTCCCAGGCGTCGCCTGCTTCCACTACCAATCCAGCCTGGGTGCGAATTCTTTTTCCAACGAGATATTGGTGTACCGCACCTACCGACAAAAGGGATGGAATAGGCGCATATTCGTTGCTGATCTTCCGGTCGGAGAGGATCAGGATCTTTTTGCCTGCCCGCACCGCTTTTTCAGCTTCAGCACAAATCTTATCGAGACTTTCTTCAAGCCGGCCAGGTTTTCCATCGGCCTTGAAAACACACTGGATCACGGCGCTTTCGAAACCCTGATCCTGCAGATGTTTGAACTTTTCAAGGTCGTTGTTTAGTAGAACGGGTTGAGAAATGTGAATTTGCCTGGTGTGTTCCGGCGTTTCCTCCAGCACGTTCAGGCTCGATCCTACACGGGTGAACAACGACATCACTAGGCGCTCGCGGATCGGGTCGATGGGCGGATTGCTGACCTGGGCAAAATGTTGCTTGAAATAATTTGAGAGATGCCGGCTCTCCTTCGATAAAATTGCCTGGGGCGTATCGTCTCCCATCGATCCGATAGCCTCATAACCCTTTTCAGCCATTGGAAGAAGCAGGGCTTTTACATCCTCGCTGGTGTAGCCGTAGGCATTCTGGCGTTGGACCAACGTCTTCTCATCGAAGCCTCCATCCACCCATTCCTGCTCGGGCTCCAGCCTTAGTTTAAGACGATTCTGGATAATCCAATTGTAATATGATTTTCCTTCGTAAACCGTACGTTTTACCTTCTCATCATCAAGTACTTTGCCTAGTTCAAGATCAACCATCAGCATCTTACCAGGGGTGATCCGTCCTTTCTCCAGCACATCCTTGGGATCGATGGGCAGGGCACCCGCTTCTGAGGCAGCTATTACCCTCCCCGAGCGCGTGACGCAATAACGAAGGGGGCGAAGACCATTCCGGTCTAACGTTGCGCCTATACGCGAACCATCGGTGAATACCAGGGCCGCAGGTCCGTCCCAAGGCTCCATCATGGAGGCATGATACTTGTAAAAGGCTTTCCGATGGGGGTCCATCAATTTATTGTCCTGCCAGGCTTCCGGCACCAACATCATCAATACGTGGGGCAGCGACCGGCCCGACAGCACCAACATTTCCACAAGGGCATCCAAGTTGGCCGAATCCGAACCATCGGGACTCGTTATGGGAAGCAGCATTTTTAACTCTTCATCTGTAAAGAATGTCGATTTAAAAAGCGCCTCTTTAGATTTCATCTTGTTCACATTCCCGCGAATGGTGTTGATCTCACCATTGTGAGCGATGTACCGGAAGGGCTGTGCAAGTTTCCAGTTTGGAAAAGTATTCGTTGAAAACCGGCTATGGACCAGGGCGAGGGCCGTTTTCAAACGGCAGTCCTGAAGGTCATAAAAATATTCCCGCAGCTGTTCTGTCCTTAATTGTCCCTTATAAACAATAGTGCGGGAGGAAAAACTTGTGATATAAAACTCATTATTACTTCCCTTTACATCGCGCGAAATGAGATGCGACGCGTGGTTACGCAGTATGAAAAGTTTGCGTTCGAACGCATTTCCGGTTATCGATTCATCTTTGGCTTTAACAAATACCTGCTCGATAACGGGCTCAACCTCCACGGCGCCGGGTCCCGGAACACTATGGTCTACGGGCACAACCCTGTATCCGAGCAGCTCAAGGCCCAGTTCCTTGATATTCTTGCGAAGCACCTCGCGACAGGCATTCATTACTTTTTTGTCGCGGGGAAAAAACACCATCCCAACGCCGTAGCTACCTGCCGGGGGAAGTTTGAAGCCCAGGCGGTTGCACTCCTCATCAAAAAATTCATACGGCAGCTGGATCAGGACGCCGGCACCATCACCTGTTTTCGGGCTGCTTCCTTTGCCTCCCCGATGCTCCATATTTTCAAGCATCGACAATGCATCTCGTAAATTTTGGTTGGTTTTTGTGCCATTGATATTGGCCACAAAACCAATACCGCATGCATCGTGCTCCAGTTCAGGGGTGTACAAACCTCGGCTGGTTTTTTCTTTCATCGTTTCTGGTCGGTTTAATTACAACAAAAAATCTCCATTCAGGGCAAAATGGAGTTTTGAATTTACGCAACTAACAGAAGGAAATTCTGCTATAGTTCGTATTTCCCCCAATTTTTTGAATCTTTTCACAAATGAATCCAAAGCCTTTAAATATTATAAAGTGGGAACGATTGCACCATGTTCAATTTTAAAAATTTCAAAAAATGTCGAAAACGATTGAAATTTTTGTAAAACGGGTGCCCTGCGTTAACGTTATCCACATTTTTTACACAAATAATTTTAATCCCGCAGTTTTATGGTTTGGAAGCCCTTACCATTTCTTTTTTACCAGGTGGTCCCGCCAGGGTTTCCACCGTAAATCCTAGTGTACCAAGGTCGCGTTTAAACTGGCCTTTCGCACAGTATGTAACGAACGTACCTCCGGGCTTCAGGCCAGTGAAGGCCTTTTCCAGCATGTTGAGCGTCCAAAGCTCCGGCTGTTTGCTGGGAGCAAATGCGTCGTAATAAATCAGATCGAATGGAACCTGGGGAAACTCAAATTGCTGTAGGGTAGAGCAAACTTTTTCCAAACCGAAATCTGGCGTGACCCGATGCAATACCCCCCACGTTGCCCTGTGAAGCGCTTGAAATTCGTTGTCCATTCCGACGTGCGCGCCATAGTTCAACTGCGACCAAATTTCGTCAGCCAAGGGCGACGCTTCAATGCTCGTATAATGAATTTTTGTCTGATGTTGCACGGAATGGTTCCACGTCAGCAGTGCATTTAATCCCGTGCCGAAGCCAAGCTCAAATATTCGCAGCGGTAGAGACGGGCGTTTTTGAAGCTCATGTTCCAATCCATTTTTTATAAAAACGTGCGCAGATTCCTGGATTGCACCATGAACGGAGTGATAGGTTTCATTTATTTCCTCATTGAGGAGCGAATGGGAACCATCCGAAGTGGTAATGATTTTCAGCACCTAATCGCCTCTTTGAAGTAATGCCACCGCATAAGAACAAACTCCCTCCTCCCGTCCCACATAACCCAGTTTCTCGTTGGTGGTTGCCTTTATCGAAACATCATCCTCCTCGATATTCATCAGCGGCGCGAGCACCTTCTTCATTTCCTGTATATGTGGATTGACTTTGGGTTTTTCAAGACATACAGTGCAGTCCACGTTATTGATCTTCCACCCTTTTTCCTCCACCATCCGTGTTACTTCCTTTAAAAAAAATTTGCTGTCCATTCCTTTCCACCGATCGTCGGTATTTGCAAAATGGAATCCAATATCCCGCAGGTTTGCAGCACCCAAGAGTGCATCACAAACGGCGTGGATCAAAACGTCGGCATCCGAGTGGCCTACGGCGCCTTTAACGGCCCCGGGAAGTAATACACCACCGAGGTGAAAGGCCCGGCCCTCCTCCAGCTGATGGACATCGAACCCCATACCTACACGCAGTTTCATGTATCAAGTTAATTTTTGAGAGCCTGGTAGTATAAAACACTAGAATTTTCTTCACGGAAAATTTGATTTGAAACACGCTGGATGTCTTGTGGCGACACCTGCGCGATCATTCGGGCTTCGGCATTTACCAAATGGGCGTCTCCCGAAAGTTTGGCAAATGCCAGGTTCATCGCCCTGTTGATAACTTCAACTTCGCCAAACTCCAACATAGATTCAGCCTGGTTCTTAACCTTTTCCAGCTCGTGTTCGGCGACGATCTGATCGCGAAGCGTCACAATAACTTTTTCTACTTCCGCTTCTGCTTGTACCAATGTTATGCCATCCTTCACCCGTCCACTCACGACAAGCAAACCCGGATCTATCGTTCCCATCACAAAGGAGGAAATTGAAGTAAAAATTTCTTTGTCCCTGACAAGTTCCTGATATAACCTGCTGGACTGACCGCGACCAAGCAGGTCGCTTAGAAGATCGATGGCGTAATAATCGGCGTCAAATCGGCCGGGCATGTGCCAGGCCTTATAAAAAGCGTTAGCGGGTACCTTCGCTGAAACTTCCAAAAAACGCTTCTGTGTTTGCTTTGGTTCTAACGGCAGGGCTCTGGGTATCTTACCACCTGTAATAGGTCCAAACCATTTTTCTGACAACGACCGGATTTGTTCCAGGGTAACGTTCCCTGCCACGACGAGCACAGCATTATCGGGGACGTAATACTTGAAAAAAAATTCCCGCACATCTTCCATAGTGGCATTTTCTATATGGCTTACCTCCTTGCCAATCGTAGCCCATTGGTAGGGATGGACCTGATATGCCAGAGGGCGAAGTTTTAGCCAAACATCGCCGTAAGGCTGATTGAGATATCGTTGTTTGAATTCTTCAATTACCACCTTGCGCTGAACCTCCAGCGATTTGGGATCGAACGACAAGCTCATCATGCGGTCGCTCTCCAGCCAGAATGCCGTTTCAATGTTGGCAGCGGGAAGCGTGAGGTAGTAATTGGTTATATCCGTGTTCGTAAATGCATTATTCTCGCCTCCGACGCGCTGAAGCGGCTCATCATAGCTGGGGATATTTTTGGAACCGCCAAACATTAAATGTTCAAATAAATGCGCGAAGCCAGTTTTATCGGGACGTTCATCCCGCGAGCCAACGTCATACAAAATATTCATTACTGCGATTTGGACCGTCGGGTCTTCATGCACAATTACCCGGAGGCCGTTAGCAAGTTCAAATTCCTCAAATGCGATCATAGGGGCCAAAAATAATAAACTGCAGCATGCTTTTCCTTTTCAGGTCAAAACTCTTTGTAAATGAACAACTCTCAAAGTAAAGCAGGATCAAAAAGTCCCTTAACTTTAACCGACTTTTTTCCGAACATGAATTTTGATCGAAAAGAATATTCCGACGCCATACTTAAAGAGCTCTATGAAGGCATTCTCAGACCGAGAATGATCGAGGAAAAAATGCTAATCCTGTTGCGGCAAAATAAAATCAGCAAGTGGTTTAGCGGAATCGGGCAGGAGGCGATCGCCGTGGGTGTAACGCTTGCGCTGGACGAAGACGAATTCATCCTCCCCATGCATCGTAACCTCGGTGTATTTACGAGCCGGCATATGCCGTTCGATCGGCTTTTTGCGCAGTGGCAGGGTACGATGATGGGCTATACCAAGGGACGCGATCGCTCTTTCCATTTTGGAACCCGGCAACATCACATTGTAGGAATGATATCACACCTCGGCCCGCAAAATGGCGTCGCTGCAGGAATTGCATTGGCCAATAAACTTAAATCGGAACAAAAGGTGACGGTGGTGTTCAACGGAGATGGGGGTACGAGCGAAGGGGATTTTCACGAAGCTGTGAATGTCGCAGCCGTGTGGGAACTTCCTGTGATTTTTATCGTGGAAAATAATGGTTACGGGCTTTCGACACCCAGCCACGAGCAATTCCGCTGCAAGAGTTTTGCCGATAAAGGCGTTGGATATGGAATAGAAGGCCGAAGCATCGATGGCAACAACGTCCTGGAAGTTTTTGATACGATGGCGTCCCTTGCGGGTGAGTTAAGGAAGAATCCCCGGCCCATTCTTTTGGAGTGTCGCACCTTCCGGATGCGCGGCCATGAAGAAGCGTCGGGCACGAAATACGTTCCAAAAGAATTGATGGACGACTGGGCAAAAAAAGATCCGATAGAAAACTATCAGCGCTTTCTTTTGGACTCCGGCGTGATCGATTCGAAATATGTGGACCATCTTAAAGACAAGATCCGGAAGGAGATCGACCAGGGACTCGCCACTGCTTTCGCGGAATCTCATCCAACTCCCAATACGGAGGCTGAGATTGCAGACGTCTATGCGCCGTTCGAACAGAAAGTTGTCAATCCCCTCTCCGACAAAAAAACCGAGAGACGTTACATCGACGCGATCTCCGACGGCTTGCGCCAAAGCATGGAACGGTTTGACAGCCTTGTGTTGATGGGGCAGGATATCGCTGAGTATGGCGGCGTTTTTAAGATCACCGAGGGATTTGTAAAACAATTTGGAAAAGATCGGGTACGAAATACACCGATTTGTGAAGCGGCAATTATCGGCGCAGGCCTCGGTCTCTCAATCAAAGGCATGAAGTCGATGATTGAAATGCAGTTTGCAGATTTTGTTACGGAGGGCTTTACGCAAATCATAAACAACCTGGCAAAATCCCACTGGCGTTGGTCGCAGCCGTCGGATGTCGTAATACGCATGCCCACAGGAGCAGGGACCGCCGCGGGCCCCTTCCATTCACAAAGCAACGAAGCTTGGTTTTTTCACACGCCGGGACTCAAAATCGTGTATCCATCAACGCCGTACGACGCCAAGGGCTTGTTGTGCGCCGCAATCGAGGATCCTAATCCTGTCCTCTATTTTGAGCACAAATTTTTATATCGCTCCATCAAGGAGACTATTCCGGATGAGTATTACAGCCTTGAGATCGGAAAGGCAAAACTCGTTCAGGACGGTAGTCAATTGTGCATCATTACTTATGGCATGGGCGTGCATTGGGCCAAAGAAGCTTTGAACGAGTTCGCAGGGATCGACGCTGCAATTCTAGACCTCAGGACGCTGCTGCCCTGGGACAAGGAGTCGGTGGGGGAAATTGTGAAGAAAACAAATCGGGTGCTCGTCCTGCACGAAGATACACTCACCGGGGGGATTGGAGCCGAGATCAGTGCCTGGATTAACGAGCACTGTTTTACGTTCCTGGATGCGCCGGTAATGCGCGTTGCATCCCTTGATACTCCAATTCCCTTTGCGCCGACGCTGGAACAGAATTTCCTTCCAAGAACAAGATTAAAGGCATCCCTGGAAAAGCTGTTAAAATATTGATCCCCGGCAAAAGAAAGCCGTTAATCGAGCGTTTGGTTTAGGAATGGTACACACAGCCTGTCAATAGGCAAAATTTACCTATCTTAGCCTGTTTTCTAACCCATTTTTTGAGCTTAGATCGTCATCATAAAACAACATTTTTTCCCTGGGCACTAAAGGTCGTGGGGTTGGTCCTTATTTTGGGTTTAGGCGCGCCCTTAATGGCGCAAAACACAAAAGGCGATAAACCTCAGACAAGCCGCGAGAGTCGGTTTAGAATTCCCACCAAAAAAAGCAGCCAAAAGAAGGCGCGGCCGCCCGGGAAGAGAGTCTCAACGAAGAAGAAGGCGATGTCCTACAACGCCAACAATTATACACCGCGCAGACGAGCGCGCGGCGGTGAACGGGCGGGCAGACCGACCCGGCCGATTGCGGGCACAAAACCCAGCGACAAACAAAAAGCATGGTCGGGAGATATTGCCGGAAGGCGCATTCGCGCGAAATCGGCGCCCGCAAGGACCACCAACGTTTACCCACAGTACGGACGTTACACCCACAACCCGTCGCGTACGCCGAAATCAAAACAGCGCTCCGTATCGAATAAAAGCACCCTAGCGCGGTTGAAAAAACTACAGACACCGGCAAGGGCTCATAAATTCTATCCGCAGCAAAACCGGTATGTAAACAATCCGTCGAAGACGCCACGTTCGACACAGAATCCATCTTCAAATCGGGGAACCCTATCGCGGCTCAAAAAATTACAAAGCTCCCCACCCCGGGTTTACAAGAAGAGCATAAACGTTTACGCGAACTTCCGGCGTCCCAAGCGAAAAGCGGAGCAACCCTATCTTAATGATATTTCCGGCCGGCCGCTCCGAAAAAAGAATTTTGAAACGCCGCGGCCTGGTGTTGTCTCGCCGACTTTTAAACCCTATCAGGGCCGGGGAAAGATGGGTGACAAACCTTATTCTGGACGGTCGGGCGGCTACGGTTCCGCCACCAAACGACGCCAGGAAGCCTGGACGGGCGATATCGCCGGAAGGCGAATCCGGGGTCGTAATTTCTCCAGCAAAAGAGCCATCGAGGGCACTCCGATCCTGCCGGTTAGGAGAAACCGGGATCGGTTCGGTGACCGGCCCTATTCTGGAAAAGTCCCCTGGTATAGAACTGCCACACGCGCCGGGGAAACGCGGCCAGGCTTGTCGCCACTGCCAAGGCGCACACCAGGAATCGGCGCTGATCGCATCGGAAAATTTCAAGGTAATATCAAAGGAGGCAAGCCCTTGAAAGGAGGCGGAAGCGTAAGCGGACGACTGTGGAACAACGATGGCCGACCACTTGACGTGCGCACTCCCAAACAAGGCTCAGCCGCCGCGCTCTTCCAGGGTAACATTAAGGCTAAGCGCCCGCAGAAAGGCGGTGGCAGCGTAAGTGGCAAACTTTGGAATAATAATGAAACGCCAGTCCCCGGAAAGACCTATTCGCCGGCCGCAAAGAAAGTAGGGGGTTATCCCGGACGCAATAAAATGTTTGATCTGCATCCGGGCTTTGCTGACCAGGGCGAGCGATTTACAGGTTATATCAAACTGAAAAAGTTCAAAAAGAACTATGTGCAGCACCCCGACGCCGCCGAAGAATCGGTAAAGAAAAAACGCCAGAACAAAAGAGCATTTGAAGCTGAAGGTCTGCAGGTAAAGGTTCAACAACGTGAATCCGGCAGGAAGCCTCATGCTGCAGAAGGCTCGCTTCCTGGCATCAGACCTTCAAAAACTTCTGTCAAAGCAAATGAATATGCCCGGGGGATCAGGCGAACCTGGAATTATGTTAAAAATCCAAGCAGCGCAGACGAGGCGTTGAAGACTCGCGAACCGGGCAAAGCTTTCGCTCGGGTCTCAGCCTATCAGGGCAATATCAAAATGCAGAAGTTTAGTCTGTTCGAAAAAAACAGGGCGTTGCACCCGGATACAAAATTTATCAAGACAAACAAAAACAATGTTCCAGAGGAAAAGGACCTGCTCACGAACTTTAAGCTGTGGTGGGCGCGTTTATTTAAAAAACAGGAAACCCAACCCGAGCATTTAAAAGAAAAGGGCACGAAGCCTCGTTATGATAAAGGGGAGGCAGGAATGTGGTACGAATAGCATAATTATGAAATGGAGTGAACTGAGTTCTATTGATCAGATAGATCAAATCCGGAAAGAATCGACTGAAAAACCGATACTGATATTTAAGTTTAGTTCAAGGTGTTCTCTTAGCAGGATGGCGTTGGATCGGCTTGAAAGAAATTGGAAGGAAACAGAAATGACTGGCATCAAGCCATACTTTCTGGATCTGATTACCTACCGGGAAATTTCCAACAGGATTGCGCACGTTTTTGAAGTCGAGCACGAATCCCCGCAGGTACTCATCATTGAAAACGAAAAATCCATCTTTGATCAGTCCCACATGGGTATTGATTATCAGGAGATTAGAGCAGCGGTAAACAGTTAAAAAGTTTTAGCGTTCGCCATATCCGGGTACTCGTCGGAATAACTTTGTGCTTATCATTTGTGTTAGAAAATTATTATTCTAAATTTATTGTAAAGATTGGCTTGGAATGTCGCGCGCTGAAAAGTTTCTAATCCCTTTATTTTCCTTCCTTGTATTGGTTTCGGGCAGCTCCCTTGCCCAAACGCAGGATAGCTATGAATATCAATCGGAATTTACCTGGGGAATCAATAAAAATACCTCCGGAGGTTTGATTGGCGGAATTGTTTTCAAGAAGGCGCGCAAGCTCAACGATCGCTGGCTAGAAACTTTTGGTTTGGAGCTGATGAACGTCAAACATCCGCAGGAAGTGAGAAGGAATTCTTCGGCAACCGGGAACTTCTTTATCTATGGCAAGTCGGATTACCTGTATGCGATCCGCCTTCAATATGGGCGCGATCTGATCCTTTTTAAAAAAGCTCCACAACAGGGCGCTGAAATAAAAGGGATTTTTGCCCTGGGCCCATCGATAGGAGTTGTAGCCCCTTACTACGTCGAATATTATCCGGATCAAAGTGGAAGGGTGACCCTTCGGGCCCCGTGGGATCCAAGCATTGATATTGGGCAGATTGGCGGTACGGGAAGAGTGTTCGAAGGGCTGGGTGAGTCAAAAATAGTTCCGGGATTGAATATCAAAACGGCCTTAAATTTTGAATTAGGCACAATTAAAAGCCAGGTGACAGGCTTCGAAGCCGGATTTTTGGTGGATATCTACTCCAAGAAAATTGAAATGATGCCTACTACCAAGAACTATTCCGTGTACCCGACGTTATTCCTAACACTGTTTTACGGAAACAGGAAATAGCTTTCAAAAAATTTCGCTAAAAGTGTGACCTTTATTTATATTTGGCATTCTAAGCGTATTAAATAACTTAACCTATGGAACCGAAGAAGACCGAAAAAGCCGACCTCACCAACAAATCATTCCTGTTTTTGAGCATTGGTTTGGTGATTAGTTTATTGCTGGCGATTTCAGCATTCTCTTATCGTGTATACGATGATACTTCTGTAAAGGACCTGGGCGCCAAAGATGCAATTGACGAAGAGATACTGGAAATTCCGCCTACCGAACAATTGCCCCCGCCTCCTCCAAAAATTCAACAGCCTCAAATCATCGAAGTGCCTGATGAAAAGAAGATAGAAGAGGAAATTGAAATCAACATGGACACCGAGGTGACCGAAGAAACCAAGGTGGAAGAAATAAAAATTCAGCCTCAGGTTGAAGAAGAAAAGGAAGACGTAAATCAAATCTTTTTGGTCGTTGAAGAAACGGCTGCACCGCAGGGTGGCATGCCAGCCTTTTACGAGTATGTCGGAAAAAAATTAAAGTATCCTGCGCAAGCCCGAAGAATGGGTATCGAAGGCAAGGTATTCGTTGAGTTTGTAATTGAGCGCGATGGCACCATCACGGATGTAAAAGCTATCAAGGGAATTGGTGCAGGATGCGATGAGGAAGCCGTTCGCGTGTTGCAATCCGCTCCTAAATGGAAACCTGGAAAGCAAAGAGGTAAACCTGTAAGACAGCGCATGGTTCTTCCTATCGCTTTCAAACTCGGATAATTACTGATATTTCCGCACACGACCTGGATATCAAAAGCCCTCTTTCACGAGGGCTTTTTTATTTTAGCACAAATCCTAAAACCAATCCTCCCAGAATTATGAATGGTGATGGGATTTTCGTGAACGTCAGAAGGCCGAATGTGGCTATCGTCACAGCAAAATTCAAT
>DASUTP010000695.1:0-3484 GCA_036374515.1 Chryseolinea sp.
AATACTCATTTGATTTTATCGATACCCTGCAAAACTCGGGGCAAAAAACGCTGGATGTCTTTAAAGTTCAGACGCTCCACGTTATGGGCACATAAAATAGTTTTACCTGCCTGGGTTCATTCTGAACCAATCAAAATCCACATATCCTCCCGGTGATTTTGTCGCATAATTAAAGAGACAGAACTTGTTTCCTGTGAAGACCGACAGATTAAATTTCATATCTAGCTCATTGCCAATCGTTGTGAAAGTCTTATTGTCGCTGCTGTACGAAAAAACCGCTTTCCCATTATCATAATGTGCCGAGGCCCGCAGGTAAATCGTATTGCTTTTGAGCGGTGAAGCGCTGATCTCCAGTCCGTTGTTGACCATACATACATACCTCGTGTTTTGAAGCTGTTTGACAGCAATGTATGCATGAGGATCCTGAAACACAGCCAAGCCGGCGATATCGCCATCCTTCATATTGCTAACATCCAGCATTGTAACCCCCAGGGTAGGCGTCTTGTCGTCATAATAGGTAAACATCCGCTGCGTAAGAGTATTACGCGCTTCGCGCAGGTTGGAAACGGGTGGTCCGGTAACCAGTCTTAGGTAGCCTGGCCGTTGGCTCAGCGACCATCTTGCCGTATCGGGATTATGGTTCCATCCCCATTGCATGCCGAGCTTCGTGTCGTTGAATTCGTCTGATGTTGGCAATGTTTTGGGAGGATAGGTCTTACCAACGTTCGGCTTCCGGTAGGTGACAACGCCTTTTCCATTAATGCCTACCATGGGCCATCCGTCGATCCACGTCACAGGCTGCAGGGAAGGAAACCTGCCGAAAGGCCCGCGATCTGAAAATAAAATTGTCCACCATTCTCCGGTCTGTGTTTTGATCAGGGCACCCTGGTGAACGCCGAAGTTCACATTTTTCGTCGAGTCACTGATAACGATTTTCTGCTCGTAGGGTCCATAGATATTTTTCGAGCGCAGGGCAACCTGAATTCCATCCAGTCCACCGTAAGTACCATACAGGTAGTAGTAACCGTTGATCTTATAGACGTGCATGCCTTCAAGCCCCCGGCGAATGTTACCTGTAAACACGAGCGAATCTTTTCCAACCGGAGCCAGCGCCTTGTCCACTTCTGTAATTGAAATCTTGCTGTAACCATGTGTCACGTAAATCTTACCGTCGTCGTCAAAAAATAAACCCGGGTCGTAAAAGCCCTTTGGAAGCTTCACTATGTCCCATGGCCCTTCTGCCCGCGACGATGTGCAATGGAAACCGCCTTCGTCAAGCGTAATAAAAAGTAGGTGGAATTTGCCATCGTGATACTTTAAACTCGTTGCCCATTGTCCATGCGAATACCTGTTGCCTCCAATAAGGTCATAACTTCTGTGAAAATCGAATCGTGGTACCGCATTGCTGCAATATTCCCAGTTTACCAGGTCATGTGATTTTAGAATAGTGACGCCCGGAAATACGAACATGGTCGTGCTTACCATGTAGTAAGTATCATTTACGAGAATGACATCCGGGTCAGGAAAATCAGCATTTATAACGGGGTTGGTATACGTACCATCGCCATTATCGCTATGAAGCTTTTGCGCAATGCCGTTCGTCCAGCATATGATAATTACAAATGCAAAGACAAAAATTCCTACGCTTCTTCTGGGATGTTGTAAATACACGGGCGGTTATTAAGTGTAATATATACAATTATAAGCCGGCAGCGGGGGAAAAACAAGCTTTTTGATTTGGAAAGCTATCTTCGGCTCTTCAGAATGAGGGGCTTGAAAATTTTTTTCGAAGGGCAGGATTTAAAAAAAAGAAATTTGTAAAGTGAATCACTTGAAGATATTATAGTCGGCGACCATCTTTTTGTATTCGGGCAGGATCTTTTCATAAAGCGCCTCGTCGGCCTTTTTCAAAGAATTCATCAGGCCGCCGATGCCAGAATCCTTCAAGCTGACACGTTGCTTTCTGATTTCCTCCATTTTGGTTCGGATGGTTCCCTCCAATTTTCTCAGGTCTCTTTCCGTCATTATCGCCTGTAATTTCGATGCAAAATAGGGTTGGTGAACGAGAATATCAATTCACCCCGGCAACTTTACAAGTTTGGCTCGATGCAGAAAGTAAACGAAAGCTAGTGTGCCCCTGAGTTTCTAAATTTTGAAATGAGCAATCCGCTGAGGAAGATTGACAATGTACCCACGACAATCACCATATTCATGTGCAAGGTATTGCGCCATCCGGCGTATTGATCCGGCAATTGGCTTGAGAACGTCATCCACAGGATCACGAGGATACCAATCACGGTAGCGAGCTTCGCCGCTACATTTCCAGCACTCCGGCTGATCATCCCCAGCAGGAACAGGCCCAGCATTCCTCCCGCAAAAATTCCTGCCAGTTGCCACCAAAGATCCAGGATGCTTTTCACTCCGATCATGACGATGCCTGTCACAATGGCCAGCACACCCATAGTAGCCGTGGAGAGATAAAGCACCCGCAATTCTTTTTTTGGTGTGACGTTCTTGTCGATGAAGCGCTGATAAATGTCTTTGAGAAACACTGTCGCGCTGCTGTTCATGCCGCTGCTGATGGTGCTCATGGCCGCTGAAAGGATTGCTGCAATGATGAGCCCCAATAGGCCATGCGGGACTTTTGTGACCATAAAATGCGGTAAAACCTTATCGCCGTAATCCGCGGGCGTCAGCGACTGCACACTGACTCCTTTATCCATTGCCACTTGCTGTTTTACTGACTCGATCAATTCGGGATGTTGCTGAAAGTATGCGTACAACGCTGTCCCTATCAGGAAGAACAACATAGATACGGGCAGGTACCAATACACACAAAGCCAGATGCTGCGCGAAGCCTCTTTGGCATTTTTAGCGGTATGGTATCGCTGTACATAGTTTTGGTCAATTCCGAAATTATTCAAATTGATGAAAAAGCCGTAAAGGAAAACAACCCAAAATGTCGAGCTGTTGAAATCTGTGAGACTGAAACTTCCCAAACTAAATTTGCGATCCGTGCTGCCTATACTTAATATATCGCCGAAGCCACCATCCATTTCCAGGATAACAATTCCCAACACAACAAATGCGCCAATGGTTTTGATGACGCCTTGTGCAACTTCCGTCCAGATAACCGCTTCCATACCGCCCAGCATGGTGTATATTATGATGCAAATCCCGCTTACCACCATGATCGTTCGCATGTCAATGCCGGTAAGGGCTTCCAACGTCAAGGCTATACCAAAAAAAATCGAGCCCATGCGCGCAAGTTGGGTCAGCACGAAGCAGACCATGGCATAAGTTCGCGCCCACGGTCCAAATCTGTGTTCAAGATGTGTGTAAGCGCTTATTTCCCCGGTCATTCTGTAAAACGGAACAAAGTATTTTGCAGCGACCCAGGCTGCCGCAGGCATCGAAAGACTGAAAACAAAAGAATTCCAATCACTTCCAAATGCCTTGCCGGGAACGCCCAAAAAAGTATTGC
>DASUTP010000696.1:0-2734 GCA_036374515.1 Chryseolinea sp.
TTGTTTACGATTTGGGTGCACATCATGGCTTCTTAAGCCTATTGGCAGGGAAACTTGTTGGGGACGAAGGGCATGTCTACGCATTTGAGCCTTTGCCCAGCAACTTTGAAATGCTAGTCGGGAACGTTGCGTTAAACAAAGTTAAAAACGTTAAACCCATTCATCTGGCGATCTCAAATAAAGAGGGTAGTGTGCATTTTTCAAATACAATTCATGATACGGCAAATACCTATGTCAGCAGGTCGCCAGGGTATTCGCCCTTAAATTATATAACCGTGCCATGCAATTCGCTAGATAATCTGGTCTCTTCAGGTCGATTGGCGTTACCTGATTTTATCAAAATAGACGTGGAAGGCGCTGAATATGATGTCCTACTCGGCGCCACCAACTTGCTCAAAGAGAACAACCCACTTATTTATTTGGAGACGCACGAAATTCACAATCCAGGCGTGGAAAAAATGTGCATGGAGTTTCTAGGAAAAATCGGCTATACAAATAGGATACAGCTTGAAAGTGATATCGAAAATAAGATGGCGTCGTACCTTTTAAAAAAAGGGTAAATGATAGAAAGCTTTATTTACTTGACCATCTCATTTAATTCACATTGGTCATGCGCAAGAACATAATGCTCATCATTCCGGAAATGTCCATTGGTGGCGCTCAACGATCGTTGGCAAACCTCAGTGTAGAACTTGCCCGCGATTTTAATGTATGGCTGGTGGTGTTTAATAAGGACAAACTTGCGCCATATAAGTTGGGCGGGGAACTTCTTAGTCTTGATGTCTTTAGTGGAAGTTCGTGGTTTACTAAGGTCAGCGCTTTTTTTAAACGTGTCACTGGCCTTAAGCGAATTAAAAAGAATCTCAAGATCGACGTTTCCGTTAGCTTTCTAGAGGGTGCTGACTATGTGAACATATTATCGGCAAAAAATGACAAGGTCGTTATCAGTATTCGAGGAAGCAAATATTTTGACGAGGAGATTAACGGGCCTCTTGGCGTGCTGCGGCTTAAGATTTTGATGCCCATTCTATATCACTTTGCGGATAAGGTTGTGTGTGTAAGCCATGGAATAAAAGATGAACTTCACCAACGCATGCACATCGCTGCGCAGAAGCTTGTGGTGATAAATAACTTTTATGACCGCGATCAATTCTTTTCCAATATAAAAACCGATCCGCAAACAGACGAAATATTTTCTTCACTCTTTAAATACGATTTCCTGCTTTCGGTGGGGAGGCTTCACAGACAAAAGAACTTTGAAGGGCTCCTGGATGTGTTTGCCCGCGTAGCAATAAAAACAAAAGACTTGAAGCTGGTGATTATTGGAGATGGAAGTGAAAAGGAAAAACTGCTAAAGCGCGCACGAGATCTCAAACTCACTGTGCATCAGAATGGTGATGCTTGGGAGCCTGAAAAATGTCAGGTCTTTTTTACCGGCTTTCAAAAGCCCGGTAGTTTCCTAAAGCATGCAAAAATTTTTATCCTTCCTTCATTGTGGGAGGGTTTTCCCAACGCATTAATGGAAGCGTTGGCGTTTGGTGTTCCAGTTATGGCCGCTGATTGTCATACAGGACCTCGCGAAATTCTCGCACCGAATACCTCTCTTGTTCTCACCGACAAGGCAGAATATACACAAACGGGTGTGTTATTGCCTGTATTAAATTCGAGCCAACGGGTTGAAGTTTGGGCTGCCGAAGTTATGAAGCTCATTACTAATCAGGTTCAACTAGATTCCTACAAAATCAGTGGGCCTCTTCGGTTTAAGCAATTTGATCGTAGCGCGATTTATCCGGAGTGGCGCAATCTTCTATTACTGGCAGGGGCCGAATCAAGAAATCGGCTATGACAAAACCACGCATCCTCATTCTAGAAAACTCCACCGCTATCACGGGCGCTCTTACATCCATTATCCGAAGTTCTGAGGTTTTAAGGACTGACTATACTTTTGTTTTTCTATTACCTGCCAAGAGTACAGCAATTGCCTATTTACGGGACCTCGGTTTCGAAACCTACGAACTTCCGATGAGGGAGATAAGAAAGAGTATACTCTCCTTAATCGTTTATCTTCCGACGCTAATTCGCAATTCAATCAAGTTATTGACCATTGTCCCAAGCCTGAGCATTGACTTAATTGTTGTAAATGATTTCTACAATCTACTCCCTGCTGCGTACAAAGTCCTTGGAGGCCCGCTTCCTTATATTTGCTACGTCCGTTTCCTTCCTTCCAAATTTCCCCGGCAGCTCGTGAAATTCTGGTGCGCATTGCATCGCCGTTACGCATCATATACGATTGCCGTGTCAGAAATTGTGAAGAGCCAGTTGCCGTATGAACGGAATGTGAAAGTTATTGGGAATGAACTGCCAGCTTATGAAGCACCATTTTCGCTACGGCACGATTCCACGACCATCCTTTATCCGGCAAATTATATCCAGGGCAAAGGTCAGGAATTTGCCTTAGACGCCTTTTCCCGAGTATCGGAAAGATATCCGCAATGGAAACTGAGATTTGTCGGAGGTGACATGGGTCTGCAAAAGAACAAAGATTTTCAGCAACACCTCATGAACATTTCCACCCGGCTTAACCTGGACTCTAAAGTGGAATGGCATGGCTTCTCGAATAAAATTTCCGACGAATATCTCAACGCCGCCATCGTCCTCAACTTTTCCGAATCTGAATCTTTTTCCCTTACCTGTCTCGAAGCAATGTTTTACGGAAGACCCGTGATCGCTACCC
>DASUTP010000697.1:0-3814 GCA_036374515.1 Chryseolinea sp.
CTTGGCATATTCCGTATGTGCTGTAGATCCCTTTACCTGGATATTGCTGAACGAATCCACCGAAGTGACTTTGATCTTTCCGGGCTGCAGGTATACGGAGGCGATGTCTCTCTTCCTGTTTACTACAACCTTCTTTCCGGGCTCTGAATCGGCGTACTTTACCCGGAGCTGCGAAATAGAGGGTTCCAGGATAGTCCCTTCAAAATTATAACTACCATTTTGCGGTTTTACGCTGTCTGTCTTCCATTCGCCGCTTGAGCGATATTGAAGGTACACCCAGTCAGGAGTGAACTTTATATTATTGATTTTCCCGCTAAGTTTGAAGGTTTTCCCTTTGTCCTGTGCGGTGGAGAGCAAGGGCAAAAGGAGGAGGAGAACTGCTATTTTTTTCATGTCTGGACGATTATTGTCTGCAAGTTTACGTATTTGTGGGGCAGTTTTCGGTCTGTTTGTGGCGAATTCCACCATTTATTATATAAAAGGCGCGGAAGGCTGCCATATTTCACTCATAATCTGTCATTTTGTATCTTCGCCAATTACATACTTCAACGTAGTATGAATTTAATATTAACACATAGTATTCAAACACTAAACAAACAGATCCATGGATCCGAATATCATATCTATAATAATAGGTGCGGCGGCCCTTGTCGTCGGTATCATAGCGGGTAAGCTGATTTTTGCAAAAAATACCCGGCGTAAAATCGAAGAAGCTGAACTGCAATCACAAACCATATTAAAAGAAGCTGAATTAAGAGCTGAAACTCTCAAAAAAGAAAAAGAACTCGAGGCAAAAGAAAAATTCGTTCAAATGAAAGGCGTTCACGATCGTGAAGTGAATGAACGCAACCGCAAGATCAACGACAGCGAAAACCGCATTCGCCAGAAAGAACAGTCTATTAATCAGAAAGAAGGCAGTCTCGATAAGCAGATAAAGGAAAACGAGGCGATCAAGGAAAATTTAAACCGCCAGATCGAACTCGTCAATATCAAGCGCACCGAACTCGAGAAGCACCAGGAAGAACATATTCGCCGCCTGGAAAAAATCGCCGGCCTGTCGGCCGAAGAAGCCAAGTCGCAACTGGTAGAAAGCCTGAAGCATGAAGCGCAAACACAGGCACTCGCCATGCAACAGGAAATTGTTGACGACGCTAAACAAAAGGCAAACAAAGAAGCGCGGAAGATCATTATCCAGACTATCCAGCGTACTGCCGCCGAACAGGCGATAGAAAACTCCATTACCGTCTTTAATCTTGAAAGTGACGAAATAAAGGGCCAGATAATTGGTCGTGAAGGACGTAATATCCGCGCGATAGAAGCTGCAACGGGTGTGGACCTGATCGTGGATGATACGCCGGAAGCCATAATTCTATCGTCTTTTGATCCATTGCGTCGCGAAATTGCACGTCTTAGTCTGCAGCGCCTGGTAACCGACGGCCGTATACATCCTGCGCGAATCGAAGAGGTAGTGGAAAAAACCAAGAAGCAAATCGAAGAGCAGGTAATGGAAATCGGCGAAAGAACGGTGATTGAACTCGGCATTCACGGCCTGCATAAAGAACTTGTGCGAATGGTGGGACGGATGCGTTTCCGATCATCTTACGGTCAAAACCTGTTGATGCATAGCCGGGAAACGGCAAACCTCTGCGCCACTATGGCTGCGGAACTCGGACTCAACCCAAAACTCGCCAAAAGAGCGGGTCTCCTGCACGATATCGGAAAGGTTCCCGACGAAGAAAGTGAATTGAGCCACGCATTGCTTGGAGCAAAACTTGCGGAAAAATATGGTGAAAATCCCGCTGTAGTAAATGCTATCGGAGCGCACCACGATGAAATGGAAATGCAATATGTGATCTCGCCTATTATCCAGGCTTGCGATGCCATCAGCGGAGCGCGCCCGGGTGCCCGTCGTGAGATTATGCAGCAATATATCCAGCGTATTAAGGACCTTGAAAACCTTGCGATGGCTTACAACGGCGTTGAAAAAGCCTATGCCATCCAGGCCGGTCGCGAACTAAGGGTGATTGTCGAAGCCGAAAAAGTTACCGACCAGGATTCCGAAAAACTCTCTTTCGAGATCGCGCAAAAAATCCAGACGGAAATGACATTCCCAGGGCAGATAAAAGTGACGGTGATTAGGGAGAAGAGGGCGGTGAATGTAGCACGATAGCCTCGAGCCTCGAGCCTCGAGCTTCGAGCTGGAAAAAGATCTTTATTTGTGATGAATATCTCATTTGATTTTTGTTCGGACATGTTAGCTTCGACTTTGATCTATGAGGGATTTTAAGAAATTAAAGATTTGGCAGAAGGGATTTGAAATCGCGATTAAAGCATATGAGCTTACATCTTCCTTCCCTAAGTCCGAGCAATACGGCCTGGTAAGTCAAATAAATAGATGCGCTATTTCCATCATTTCAAACATTGCTGAAGGTAGCAGTCGTGCGAGTGATAGAGACTATAAACGGTTTGTAGAAATATCGATTGGCTCTACGTTCGAGTTAGAAACTCAACTTCTTATTTCTCAGGCTATTAAGATGGGAGAAGGTGAATTAATCACAGAACTTTTGATTGAAATAGATGAGGAACAAAAGATGCTTTTCGCATTTAAACGAAGCCTTGAATAAGGACAAAAGCTCGCAGCTCGTAGCTTTTTTAATTTGGAACTTTCCCACTCCAACCCTACCTTTGCCCTCCTTAAAATTACAGAAATGAACGCCATCGCATACGTACATGAGCAGTTGACCGGCAAGAAAGAATTCCCAAAATTCAAGGCAGGCGACAATATTACAGTCAATTATAAAATTATTGAGGGTAATAAAGAAAGGATCCAGTCTTTTAAAGGAGATGTGATCAAACGCCAGGGCACTGGCCATACAGCTTGCTTTACAGTTCGTAAGATTTCTGATGGCATTGGTGTTGAAAGGCTGTTTCCCGTTTATTCACCCAACATTGATTCAATTATACTTAACAAAACGGGTAATGTACGTCGTGCTAAGTTGTTCTACCAGCGTAAAAGAAGCGGTAAAAGTGCAAGGATTCGTGAAAAACGTATGGTTACTGAAACTGCAGAATAAGATTCCAGATAAAAAATTTAAAAGCCCGGTTAATACCGGGTTTTTTTTATTCGCAAAGGTCGCGAAGTGCCCCAAAGTCCGCAAAGGATTTGAATTTCTTTGCGGACTTTGCGCTCCCTTGCGACCTTTGCGTCCAACTTTTCATTTATCGTAAAGCTTCAATTGAACATTAGCAATTCTATTTCTTATCTTTGATTCCTAATTTTGATTTATGACACAAGCTTATTTACTGGGTACGCTGGGTACGAATGAGATCATCATTATCCTGGTTATCGTGCTTTTACTGTTTGGTGGTCGCAAGATCCCTGAACTGATGCGCGGATTGGGTAAAGGTGTTCGCGAATTCAACGATGCCAAAAGTAATGTGAAGAGGGAAATCGAGGAGAGCAGCAACGACGTAAAAAATTCTGTTCAGTAATATCTCTCAACAGATTTCATTAATTCAAAAAGGCAATAGCTTTTGTTTGAGTATTCTTCCATTGAGCACTACCATGCCCAATTGCAGGAAGGAAGTGTAAGCTGTTTGCAGGCAGTGGAGCATTACCTGCAAAAAATAAATGCGTCCACACACCTCAATGCATTTATCGAAGTGTATGCGGAAGAAGCCATGCAAAAAGCCCGTAGGCTGGATGAATTAAGAAAAAGTGGATCTCCTCCAAAAAAACTTCATGGCGTAGTTATCGGTCTAAAAGATGTAATCGCCTACAAGGACCATCATCTTTCTGCCTCTTCCAATATTT
>DASUTP010000698.1:0-6308 GCA_036374515.1 Chryseolinea sp.
CGGTGTTCGACAAATTACATGCGGAACTGGGAAAGGCAATGTTGAGCATCAATGCCGTTAAAGGATTTGAGTATGGAAGCGGCTTTGACGGCGTTAGCCTGAGAGGATCCAAGCACAATGATGAGTTTTACAATGACGGGGGCAAAATCCGAACCCGAACGAATTTTTCAGGTGGTATTCAGGGAGGCATTTCCAACGGCGAAGACATTTACTTCAACGTTGCCTTCAAGCCGGTTGCCACCATAATGCAAGACCAAACCAGCGTTGATAAACAAGGCAATGAGACGACGGTGAGCGGTAAAGGACGGCACGACCCCTGCGTATTGCCGCGTGCTGTACCCATTGTGGAATCAATGGCTGCGTTGGTGTTGGCTGATTTCTTGCTGCGATACAAAGTGTCGAAATTGAGCTGACCTGATAGTCGGGCCTCAATCGAAATTCACGTCGCCTTCGGGCTCCTGATATTCACCTTCCCATTTGGCAATTACAATGGTCGCAAGGCAATTGCCGATGACATTAACCGATGTTCTCGCCATATCCATTAATTCATCAATGCCAAGAATTGCCATGATAGGCCATAGAGGCAGTCCAAAGGAAGCGGCCGTACCCAGTAAAATCACAAGCGTCGCACGCGGAACACCGGCGACGCCTTTGCTGGTGAGCATTAGTGTAATGACCATCAGGACTTGATCAGTGAGAGAAAGATCTATGTTCGCCGCTTGCGCCACAAAAACGGCCGCTAGCGACAAGTATAAAGTACTCCCGTCAAGGTTAAATGTGTAACCTGTCGGAAGCACGAAGGAGACAATTTTTCTCGGCACCCCCAGTTTTTCCATATTCTCCATGGCTTTAGGAAGGGCAGACTCAGAGCTGGTAGTAGCAAATGCGATGGACACCGGCTCTGAAATCGCGCGAAAGAATTTCTTTACCGGAACCTTTACCAGTAGGGCTACCGGTAGCAACACGCCCAGGAGGAATACCAGCAGTGCGCCATACAGGGTGAACAGAAGTTTGAGCAATGAGGTTAAGATATCAATTCCCAGGTGACCTACCGTTACCGCTATTGCTGCACCAACACCGAATGGCGCGAAGTGCATAATGATATTGGTGAACTTGAACATCGTTTCCGCCAGGCTTTCGGTAAAATCCAAAATCGGTCTTTTCTTTTTTTCGGAGAGCAGGGCCAGGGATATTCCAAAGATCACGCTGAAGAGAACAATGGGCAGTACGTCGCCGTGGTAAATCGACTTGATAAAATTTTCGGGAAAGACGTGCAACACTACGTCCTGCCAGTCTTGAGCCTTCGCTTCCGGCAATTCCTGGTTAAAGCCCTCGGGTAAGACAATGCCATCACCAGCTCTGGTAATATTGATGGCGAGGATGCCGATCAGGAGCGCTAATGTTGTGACAACCTCAAAATACAGAATAGATTTCCATCCCATACGTCCCACCTGCTTCAGGTTGGAATGCCCGGCAATGCCCACCACCAGCGTTGCGAACAGGATTGGCGCGATGATTGTCTTGATGAGCCTTAAGAAAATTTTGCTTAAAACGGCGAGATTTTGCGCGAAGTGCGGGAAGTTTAACCCTATCTCCGTACCAACGATCATGCTCACCAGAATCCACGTTGTGAGCGATCTTTTATTGATGGCAAACAGGATGACAAAGAGCCAGGTGATCCAGCGGCTGCCCACCAAGGCAAGGGGTGGAAGTTGGATGCTGGTGTAGTAGTGAAGAAAATGAAGAACAGTCGCAATCGATAGAAGTACGAGAATGGTTTGAATAATCGTTTTTTGCTTCAACTTGTCTGAATTTAAAATGCAAATAATGCCTTTCTACCGAAGCAATATAAAAAAAGTCCCGATTCTGGCACCCGAATTTATGTTGCCTAACCCGCTACACGAACTTAAATTCTGTAATTTTGTTCGATATTGTAAGATAAAAGCAATCACATATGTTACAAGCTGTTCCCAAGAATGTTCATATTTACCTCGAGTCCAACCCGAACCCCAATTCGCTCAAATTTGTCGTTAACGAAATGTTGGTGCCGGAGGGACTGAGCTTCGACTTTCCTGACGTGGAGAGTACAAGCATTTCACCACTGGCTAAAGAGTTGTTTTCATTTCCGTTTGTCGACCGGGTTTTTTTTGCGGGCAACTTTGTTACAGTTACAAAAAAAGAGGGGATAGATTGGATTGAGATTCAAAACGTTTTAAAAGAATACATCAAAAAATACCTGCTCGAAGGGAAGCTTATTATCGACTTAGGGGAAGAAGGCGAAGCATTGCCACAGGAGGAAGAGACGGAGACCATCAAAAAAATCAAAACAATTTTAGAGGAATACATCCGCCCAGCCGTAGAGCAGGATGGCGGGGCAATCACGTATCATTCATTTCAGGATGGCGTAGTGAAGGTCAAATTACAAGGATCGTGCAGCGGATGCCCTTCTTCGATGATCACATTAAAGGCTGGCATCGAAAACCTTTTTACCCGCATGATGCCTGGAGAAGTTTCCTCTGTAGAAGCTTTGAATTAAAAAGAACAAATAATTATAAACTAAACCCGGTGCAGCCGGGTTTTTCTTTTTAGCATCGCATAGTAATCGTCGCGGTTCAAAAATGGTCGAATGCAGGGTATTTTGGATTTTTTTAGCGGTCTGCTGCCATGTTGTACAAATTTCATTTTCGCAGCAGGTAGATTCCGTTGAGATCATCAAGATCGACACCACTAGCGACATTATAGAGAAGGTTAAGGATACTAAGCTGTCGAGGGAGCTACTGAAAAGTGTCACCCGGAAACAAGAAGCGGAAAGTGTAATCAATATCCGAAGCGAGGAGGCCTTTCTGCCCTTCGCGGGGAAATTCATTCGTAAAATTCTAGTTAATCATGTTGATTTTGAAAGGAGCCTTACCGATTCGAGCAAGAATGTTAAAAACACAATTGTTAAAATCGGTAACGCTTTACACAGCACCTCAAAGGAATGGATGATTCGAGATCATATTTTTTTCAAGGAGAAAAAGCCTTTGAATGCCTATCTGCTGGCAGATAACGAACGATACCTCCGCGATCTGGATTTTATTGTCGATGCAAGAATATTCATTGTACCCCTGATAAGCACCAGTGATTCCGTAGACGTTTTGGTTGTAACACGCGACGTTTTTAGTATTGGCGGAAGCTTTAATCCCCGTGGCGTTGACGAGACGAAATTCAGAATTTACGACGCAAATTTCCTAGGGTGGGGCCAAAGGCTTCAATTTAATGGCTACTATGACCAGGAGCGCGATCCAAATTTCGGATACGACGTCATTTATCAAAAGAGCAGCATCGGCGGAAGCCTCGTCAACGTCACGGCTGGATACACGCAACTTAACGCGGGAAGCAGTTATGGAAATGAGCTGGAAGAAGCATACTATCTGCGCCTTGATCGACCCCTGGTATCGCCGTATTCCAGGCTCGCCGGTGGATTGGAATTCAGCAGAAACTGGTCGAAAAATTTCTATCAGGCAAGCGATTCGATTTTCAGGGCCTATCGGTACAACATCAATGATGTCTGGCTTGGATACAATATTGGTGTGAAAAAAAATAACAAGAATCGCAGCAGTCATTTTATCAGCGCGAGAATATTTGAACAACGCTTTTCCAAAAAACCTTCTCAACCACAGGATGCTGTAAATCCTGCTTTTAACAGCCGCACTTTTATTTTAGGGTCATTCACCTTTTTCAAACAGGAGTTTTATAAAACGCAATATGTGTATGGTTTCGGCCGTACGGAAGACGTTCCCTACGGGCATACCATGTCAATACTTGCCGGGTGGCAAAATTTGTTGTCACTGCAACGGGCCTATATAGGATTTGATGCGGAGAAATCGTTCGTACACTCGGGTGGAAATTTTTATACACTTTCAATGCGTGTCGGTGGCTATCCCTATCGGGGAAAGTGGGAGGATGCCGCGCTATTACTTTATGGGAAACTGTTTAGCAGGCTGAAACATTCAAAGAGATTTTTAATTCGTCAGTCTGCGGAACTTGATTTTACATACGTATTCAATCAACGCACCAATACACTTTTGGACATAAATAACAGTTTTGGGCTTGAAGGATTTTCAGCCGACAGCTTATTGGGAACCAAACGACTTCACGCCCGGTATGAAATTGTACTTTATTCCCCCTGGAGCTTGTTGGGATTCAGACTTGCACCAATCGCTTTCGCCGACATCGGCATGATCGCTCCCCAGGACAGAACCGTGTTTTATAGTCCTCCCTTTTTTGGCCTGGGGACGGGGATCAGAACGCGGAATGAAAATCTTATCTTTGGTACCATCGAATTGAAATTTATTTATTATCCCAGGACCGTGGAGGATATGAGCACTTTCAGGGTTCGCGTCACCAGCAATTTGCGCATCAAGTATACAGGAAGCTTTGTTAAACCTCCGTCGATCATTGTCTACAATTAGCGGCATTAATGTCGTTACCCTGTACCAATAATTCTCCACCGTTATTCATTTTATTATATTTGATTATCATCCCGAACTTGTATGCGAAAAAATTTTATTCTAGTCAGCACGATTACCGTGCTTGTTATTTTAGCGTGGTCGTTTTATTGGATATGGGCACTGGTGTTTTTCGTAGTCATCGCCCCCCTGGTTGTGCTGGGGTACGCCGATATGATGCAAACCAAACAGTCAATCCGGAGAAACTTTCCTGTGCTTGGACGTTTACGCTACGTCCTCGAGGACCTGCGTCCAAAAATTCAACAATATTTTATCGAAGGTGACACTGATGGAACTCCTATCAATCGCAATGATCGCTCCGTGATCTATCAGCGGGCAAAAAGACAAATTGATACCACCCCCTTCGGCACGCAATTGAACGTTTATGCTGAAGGCTATGAATGGATGAATCATTCTATCGTACCGCTGGATTTTCATGCAGTCGATCATCATCCAAGGGTGGTTGTGGGAAACAAAGATTGTAAGCAGCCGTACAGCTCGAGTATACTGAACATTTCAGCGATGAGTTTTGGATCGTTGAGTAGTCATGCCGTTGAGGCCTTAAATGCTGGCGCCAAGATCGGCGAATTCGCCCATAACACGGGGGAAGGTGGTTTAAGTCCATATCACCTGAAGCACGGCGGAGATATTATCTGGCAAATCGGAACCGGCTACTTTGGCGCGCGCAACGAGGAGGGGAAATTTTCCGACGAGGCCTTTAGAAAAAATTCCACGCGGCCGGAGGTCAAGATGATTGAAATAAAATTGTCGCAAGGAGCGAAACCCGGTCACGGAGGTATCCTTCCCGCGAAGAAAAATACGCCGGAGGTTGCTGCCATCCGGCTAGTGAAGGCCGGCACTACGGTTTTTTCACCTCCGTTTCACAGTGCGTTTTCCACTCCGAAAGAAATGATCCATTTCATTCAGAAGCTTCGTGAATTGTCGGATGGCAAGCCCGTGGGCTTCAAGTTATGCATTGGCCGCAAAAGTGAATTTATTTCTATCTGTAAGGCGATGATTGAATTGGATATTTACCCCGACTTCATCACCGTCGATGGTGGCGAAGGAGGGACTGGTGCCGCTCCGCCTGAATTCTCCAATTTCGTGGGAATGCCATTGATGGACGGGCTCGCTTTTGTCGACAATATGCTAAAGGGCTTTGGGATCCGCCACCATGTAAAAATCGGCGCCTCCGGAAAAATTCTCACTGGTTTCCAAATTCTGAGATCCATTGCTCTGGGCGCGGACATGTGTAATAGTGCCCGTGCCATGATGATGGCGTTAGGCTGCATTCAAGCGTTGGAATGCAATAAGAACACATGCCCTACCGGCGTGGCTACACAAGACCAGGACCTGGTTGCCGGGCTGGTGATCGACGATAAAAAGGTGCGCGTTGCGAACTTTCATAAAAACACGGTCGAGAGCTTCGTTGAGCTCATGGCTGCGTCGGGGATTGACAAACCTTCAAAGTTAAACCGGCATCAGATCAGCAGGAGGATCTTTATGAACGAGGTAAAAACCCTGGAAGAAATATATCCGTCCATACCGTTGAGCGCTATGCTCGGAAATCCAGTCCCGGAGCGATACAGGATGTCATTTGAATCTGCAAGCGCGGAGAAATTCTAAAGAGTTGCACGGGTAAACACTTTACATACCCTTTTGCCTGACCACTTCGTACAGGGCAACACCCGCCGCAACGGAAACGTTAAGCGATCCGATTTTTCCCTTTAGCGGAATTTGCGCCAGGTCATCCGCCTGACGTAATAAGGTGTCGGAAATGCCATCTTCTTCAGAGCCGAGGATAATGGCTATCGGGCC
>DASUTP010000699.1:0-6512 GCA_036374515.1 Chryseolinea sp.
TTCATTCAGCATGATGGCGTTATCCGACGATGATGCCTGTTGAGCCGGCGCTTTTATTCCTTTTTTTTCCTCACAGGAGAGCATCAGAAATAAAACAAGTAGGTAAGCAATTGGCCCTTTCATCTTAATTCACAGGTTTAATGAAACTTTCACTGTCTACAAGGTATTGTGCGTTCGCCGCGATTTGGTCGGACGTTGCCAGTCCGCTCGTTACTTCGACAAAATCCTCAGTCGTAATTCCAGACCGGATCTTTTTTGGTTTCAATACTCCACGATCCTGAACAAACACTACCTTTTCGGTCCCCAGGTCGATAACGGCCGCTGTCGGAATCCAAAGCGACTGCTTCGATTTCAATTGAATATTTGCACGGACCAGTTGACCGATCGGCAACGTTTCAATTTTATCGGTGTAAAGCCATACCTTCAGAAACGATTCGCCCTCATTGAAAAATGGTTGAACAAAATCCACCGAAGCCGTTTCCGTCGTCCCGTTTCCCATGTCTATTGCTATTTTGTCGCCCAGCTCAATCATTTCGATTTGATCTCGCAGGAGATTAAGTTCGATTCTCACCGCATTAGTATTTACAATCTTAACCAGCGTTTGTCCCGCGGTTATATAACTGCCCTCCCGGATTGCCAGGGTTGATCTCGTTGAGCCCGCGCCACTTTCGCTATTTACCATTGGGATGCTTGCCGAAGGCGGCGCATTGTCCGTGATCACATAGCCATCGTACGGACTGTAAACAGAGAAAGTATTGCCTACAGTCTTTTGTTCAAGCAAATTTTCAATTTGCAGATCTGACAATCCAAGCAGCATTAATTTTCTTTTACCTTCTTCGATCAGTGTATAATTCTGCGGATCATGTTCTGCGATATAAAGCAATTCCCGCTGCGCCGCTGCTAACTGAGGACTATATATTTCGGCGATCTTTTGCCCCTTTTTCATTTGCTGAAATGCGTATTTGAAGGATATCGTTTCCACACGACCGCCGGTCCGGGCAGAAACCGTATAGATCTTTCGCGTATCGTAGGTGACAACGCCCACCACGTTTTCCGACAGCGAAACCGATCTGTATTCGGGACTGATCAAGCTGACGGAAGAAATAACGGACTGACTGGGCGCTTTTGATGCAGAAGCCAGCTCCGGTGTAATTACTACCTCTTCGCCTGGCCTCGCTTTGCGTACAAGATCCATTCCGCACACAGGGCACGTACCCGCTCTGTCAGAAACGACCGTCGGATGCATGGGGCACGTGTAAGTATCGTGTGTCGCGTGATCCTTCTTATTGCAGCCCGCAAAAAGCAACAGTGAAAGAACGATCAGCAACCGAAAACTAATTTTCCAATTCCTTTTCATAACTCACGATCAGGTTATAATACGTTTCCAGTTTATCCAGGTATTCCAGCTGTGCCATATTCATCGACTCCCATCCGTCGAGGACCATGGGCAGTTGCTCACGGTTTTCTTCGTATGCCAGCATTAGCATTTCATAATTTTTCCGCAGGGCGGGAATAATTTTAGAATTGTAGTTTTCAAGCTGTTGGCGCATCCTTACAAGCTGCCTGGCCATCCCGGCAAGGGTACCCCTGGCCTCGATCAGTAATGCCTCCCGGTTTTTCTTCATTGCCTCTATATCGTAGCGCATGCCTTTCACTTCGGCCTTGTACATTTTTGACGACCATGGAGCGATGGGAATCGAGACCATAGCCATCAATGAAAATTGCTGTGGCATGCCCTCACCTCGCGGATCCATGTGATCAAACCTTATTCTAAAATCGGGTTTCGCCTGCACGCGTTGCAACTGCTGATTAAGTCGCATCATTTCGATACTCTCATCGATCTGCTTTACATCGCTCCGTCGGTCGCCCAGCAAGGTTGTGTCATATACGTGTTGAAGGGGATCAAACGCCACCACTGTGGTAGTGTCGACCATGATTGAATCCTTCGCGTCAAGGTTCATCAGTGTTCTCAGACGAAAAGCGGACTCGTCGATGGAGGCTGCGGTCGTAAGCAGCATATTTTCGACTTCATGCAACCGTCCCTCCGCCTTGTAGATGTTCCCCAGACTCCCCTGGTTATATGGATACCTTATCCGGGCGAGCTTTAACATCAACTCGATGATCTGCTGATTTTCACGAAGCAGCTTTTGTTTTTTTTCAGCAACGAGCCATTTATAATAAGATTCCTTGGCCGCCGACCGTAAAAGGTTGAATTGAATTGCCCGTCCCTGCTGTTGGACATCCGCCCTGGAGGCGAAATAATTGCGCTTCGCATTTAATTTGGCGGGGTTTGGAATGTCCTGTTCAACCGTGGCCATAAACATACCCTTTTCGGCTTCGCTCATCAACGTTTGTCCTGGATAAGGGAACCAATATGGTCCAACGCCAACCATAGGCGCCATCCAGCTCTTTGAACCTTCGGCATACGCATTGAGCGCATCCACCTTGCTGTCAAATTCCTGCAACATCGGATTTCTGCTATCTATCACAGAGAGAACACTGTCCAACGAAAGGACCTGCGCCTCGGCCTGCACTCCGAAAAGCACTAACGACACAACAAGCCAACGGGCCATTTTACCATTGATGATGCACAGCTCATGGCTCAACGCGCTCTCTTGTTTGTTTTGCCCATCCCGCTTTCTGCTTTTTACTTTCTTCTTTTTGCTCAATTTCATACCCCTTCTATTTTTCCAAATTTTCTTAATTCATATTCCTTCACCATCAAAAAAATGAGCGGCGTCACCAGCAGGATATGCGTTGACGATGTGAGGACACCCCCGATCATTGGAAGGACGATGGGTTTCATCACATCGCTTCCAACGCCACTGGACCATAGCACGGGAATGAGACCAAATAGCGCGACACACACTGTCATCAGTTTTGGCCTTAAGCGTTTTGCAGCCCCGGAAATGACAAACTCCCTTAATTCTTCCGCTGATATAGTTTTGGAGGAATTGCCGCGAAGGTTCACCAATTGGCTCATTGCATCGTTGAGGTAGATAACCATTATCACACCGGTCTCCACTGCGATACCAAACAGCGCTATAAAACCTACGGCTACCGCGACCGATAAATTCACCCCGTAGAAGTATACCATGTATGCACCACCAATCAATGCAAAGGGAATGGTAATCAAGCTGAAAAAGGCTTCCCGGATAGATTTGAACGCCAGGTACAATGAAAGAAAAATGATCAATAACACTACGGGAAGAATAAATATCAACGTGCGTTCACTACGAATCAGATTTTCATATTGGCCACTCCATTCCAGGTAGTATCCGTCAGGAGTATCCAATTGAGAATTTAACTTTTCCACCGCTTCCTTTACCGTGTTGCTAAGGTCACGATCCCGCACATTGAACAACACAGCTCCCCGCAGCATGGCATTTTCAGAGTTAATCATTGAAGGTCCTTCTTCAAATCTGACGTCCGCTACAGCGGATAAAGGAATAACTCCAATGCCCGGAGTCATGATGGGAATGCGCTTGAGCTGGTCGATGCTGCTTCGAAAATTTTGGGCAAGTCGCAAACTGATGGAAAACCTTTGTCTTCCTTCGATGGTCTGGCCAATGGAATTTCCACCAATAGCAGATTCGACAATCGTATTGATGTCGTCGATGGACAGGCCATACCTGCCAATAGCCTCCCGGTTGACATCGATAATAAGGTATTTACCCCCTGTAATGGGATCCACGTACAGGTCGTGAACTCCCTCAACCCCTGACAATGCCCTTTTTACCTTTTCCGATAATGCATGGATACTGTCTAGATTCTGACCGTAGATTTTTACGCCCACATCAGTACGGATACCAGTAGCCAGCATGTTAATTCTGTTTATCACGGGTTGAGTCCAACCGTTGACCACACCCGGAATCTGTAACTTGGCATCAAGCTCCTGAATGAGATCCTTCTTGGTCAACCCTTCGCGCCATTCTGATTTGGGCTTGAGCATGATAATGGTTTCAATCATGCTCAGGGGCGAGTTGTCTGTAGAGGTACTGGCCCTTCCGGCTTTTCCAAGGACTTTATCGACCTCGGGCACCGATTTGATAATTTTATCCTGTACCTGCAAAATCCTTTTTACCTCGTTATTGGATATGTCCGGCAATGTTACCGGCATGAACAGAATAGACTGCTCATCGAGCGGTGGCATGAACTCTCTTCCCAAACCCAATAACAGCGGAACGCTGATAAGCAATGCAATTATGTTGATCGCTAGGGTGGTTTTCCTCCATTTCATACAGGCGCGAATTACCGGCTCATAGACCGACTCGAGAAACCGGTTTACGGGATTTGCCTTTCCATCCGTAAACCTGCCTTTCATAAACAGCGAGATAATGACCGGCGCCAGCGTCACAACCAGGAGGGCGTCTACGACCATGATAAATGTTTTCGTGTAGGCTAAGGGATGAAACAGCTTGCCCTCCTGTCCTGTAAGCATAAAAACCGGCAGGAACGAAGTGATGATGATCAGCGTAGAATAAAATACGCCGCGAGAAACCTGCCGCGAAGATTTTTCGATGATCGCCAGCCGTTCAGACTCCTCGATTTTATTGTATTTTGAAAAGAATTTTTTGACCATGACTTATTTTTTATGGGTTTAATTCCCCGAACCTTGCCGATAGATTTTTATATGAGTTCTCGGCCATTATAATTCCGTTGTCGACGATCACTCCAATAGCCAGCGCGATGCCCGTCAACGACATAATGTTCGATGTTATGCCGAACGCGTTTAGTAAAATAAAGCTAGTCGCGATGGTGATGGGAATCTGAATTATTATGCTGACTGCGCTTCTCCAGTGGAAGAGGAAGATCATCACTACGATCGACACGACAATCATTTCTTCAATGAGCGTAGTTTTAACAGAAGAAATTGATTCTTGAATCAGTTTACTCCTGTCATACACAATGTTAAACTTCATTCCGGATGGAAGGCCTTTGGCAACTTCTTCCATTTTACGTTTGACACCGTCGATTACTTCGTTTGCGTTTTCACCATATCTCATCACAACGATTCCACCCACTGCTTCGCCTTCTCCGTCCAGGTCAAAAATGCCTAGTCGTGATTCACCCGTCATTTGCACCGTTCCCACCTCTCCTATTGTTATCGGCGTCGTGTTCACACTTTTCAATGTGATGTTTTCTATTTCTTCAGCTGATTTCAAGTATCCCGTTGTTTTGATGATGTAGCCGATGTCGCTCATTTCAAACTTGCGCCCGCCGACTTCGTTGTTGTTGCTCCTCACAGATTCAATCACCTGCGGTATTGACAAGCCATAATAGGTAAGTTTGTTCGGGTCAATAGTAATTTGATATTGTTTCTGAAATCCGCCGAAAGAAGCAATCTCGCTGACCCCTTGGACATTTTGCAGGGCGAATTTTACATACCAGTCCTGAAAGGCCCGCTGCTCGCCGAGGTCCATTCCCGCAGCATCCAATGTATACCATAAAATATGACCTACGCCGGTTCCATCCGGACCCAGCGTAGGTGTTACCCCCTCGGGTAACGACCTCGACGCGGAGTTCTGGCGTTCCAATACCCGCTCGCGTGCCCAGTAAACATCGGTATCGTCGTCAAAAATGAGATAGACAAAACTCATCCCAAACATAGAAGCTGCACGGACATACTTTACGTTTGGCAATCCCTGCAGATTTGTAACCAACGGATAGGTTACCTGATCTTCGATGATCTGCGGACTGCGGCCCAGCCATTCGGTAAACACAATAACCTGGTTTTCCGAGAGGTCCGGGATCGCGTCGATCTTGCTGGTTTTAACCGAATACGCCCCCCATCCAAACAATCCCACTGCGGTGATCAGGACGAGGAATCTATTGCGAAGCGAAAACGAGATTAAATTTTCGATCATGTGTTAATTAAAATTAGAGTACGCTGACTGCGCCTCAGCGTGCAGCTATTTTCTGAAAAGAAATGGAATCATATGCCGCCTTCGGATAGAGAGCGGACGAAGAGCTGAATGCCCTTCATTGAAAAGTGAAATTCAAATTAAGAAAACGCGGTGCGACACGGTCAGATCGTGCGATCGCAGGGGTGGATCGTAATTGTAATAGCGTGGTTGTAAGAAAGCCACGGAAGGCACAACCTCGGAGAGAATAACGTCAGCCAAAGCCAGATCCAACGGAGGGGACACTGTAAGCGTGATATCAGAAATGGATGCCTTGAAACCATCTCCCTCATGCAGGATTGCGTCGTCATCACAACAGGAAGCAACTATATGTTTGTGACAGGGCGGAACTTTCTTTTCCATTCCGCAGTCTTCCGCTTCCGACAGGGCAAGGCTGTAAATCTCACCACCACACCAGTGAATGCCAACCATGAAGCTGCTGGACGACACCAGCACCAAAAAGACCATGGCAAAAACTAATATGGTTTTTAAAAACTTCATTTCCAGACAAATATACGCTTTTCTGCTCGAATTGGATTTACAGTTTAAGACGAAGGTTTTATAAAATTCCGTTTTTTCAGTAATCGTTCGATAAATTGACTTTCCCCA
>DASUTP010000700.1:0-2797 GCA_036374515.1 Chryseolinea sp.
CGTAGTTTGAAAATGAAGCTACCATGCTGCTGTCACTTTCCCACGACGAAGCGCCAATCTCCATCCATGTACGCATTGCCTTCTTATTCTTGTAAAATCGCGTAGGGAACTGTGAAGTACTGTCCAGATTCTCACCGTCATTACCTGAACCATGCATCAATATGACGCCCTTTTCTTCAGCATATTTTACCGCCTTGTCGACGGCTTCTTTCTGAGGTGAGTAATCCTTCCCAAAACTCATATTGATGATTTGAGCTCCGTTATCCACAGCATATATAATTCCGTTCGCTATGTCCTTATCGCGTTCGTCACCGTTAGGTGGCACCACTCTTACCGCAATAATTTCAACGTTATCAGCAATTCCCTTTATACCGATGCCGTTCTTTCGGTTAGCCCCGATAATTCCAGCCACGTGCGTACCGTGCTTTGCATCGCCACCTTTGACATCATTATTTCCATAGTTTTTTTCGTAGGGGTCGTTTACGTTATCACCAACAATGGTTCTAGAGTTGTATTCTGGGTTGTATCCGAACTCAACAGCATCCTTAAAATGCTCTACGCCTTCATTCAGTTGTGTCAGATAGACTCTCAGTTCTTCCAGGAAGTCCGAGACCAAAATGTCTCCTTCAACATTCTCCAATACTTTTAATAACGTTTCCTTCGCAAACCGTACAGTATCATTTGTTGTCGTGATCGCAGAGAGAGAGGATTTGGAAAGGGAATCAACTCCGTGTCTGGCACTAACGATGCTATCACAATAGCTCAGCGTCTGCAGTGCATTTGTGTACAGATCATATTGCTGGCTGAAAAGCTCGTATTGTTGTTTATTGCTCACCACTTCCTTCTCAAATTCCGCCTTCACGATTTTCCACAATGCGTATTCTGCCTTATTCTTTTTCTTTATCTTCTTTTCATCTATCGAGTCGTACAACGGTTTAAGGCGCACATATTCACGTGTCAGCTCATACGTATCTTTGTTGACTGATCCGTCCTTTCCGCCAATAAAATTCCAGCCATGAATATCGTCGATATAACCGTTCTTGTCATCATCAAGTCCGTTTCCTTTGATCTCGTTCTCATTTGTCCATATGATCCCTTTTAGATCCTCGTGGTCAACGTCTATTCCTGAGTCAATGACCGCTACCCTAACTTTTTTAGACGGTTTTCCCTTCAGCAGCGTCTCATATGTTTTTTCCGTGCTCGTTCCCTGTAATTTTTCAGTTGCGGGGTCACGCAAGAACCAATCCCGGGCAATCCCGCTATCGAGTAGTTGAACTTCATTCGACTGTCCGAAGCCGGGTATGAAGCAGGTGGTCATTAAAAGTATAACGAACAACAACACTTTCTTATCTGTCATAAATCACTGTTTTTCAATTACTACAATTAAATATAAGGGATTAGGTTAAGTTTATAGATGTATTTATTCAAACGGCAAGAAGCCTAAAATCTTTCAAAACTCCCGTCGATATTACTTCCGTACCCAATGTGGAAAATAGTTACCAACACCAAGGGTGGCTTTAGTCTACATTTGTTAAACAACCACCCTTTTAAATGTTTATTGTTTTCAGCACTTTAATATTGTTTTTTAGTTTGCTTTTCTGGTACGCCGATCATCAAAATGACACCGAAATCCGGGGTTTTTGGAGGAAACAAAATAACAAGTAACAAAATTCCGCGGTCGCGTGCCAAATCAGTGATTGATATATAAAACGAATAGATCCTTTTGCTATCCACTTCTATGCGCACGCTTAGCCAGACAGTTCATTTGTGCTTTCTGTACGTTTTTTCAATAACATACGTAAGCGCACAGGCGCCGAGAATTGTCGTCAATTCCCTCGGTCACTCAGCTAAAATTCATAAAGTCCTCTTCACGCCCAATGGTCATCAAATAATTTCAGTTTCAGAGGATAAGACTATTCGTATCTGGAGCGCTGAGACCGGAGAGATGATAAAAAAATTTGAATCCCAGATCGGAGACGGTCCGGAAGGAATGTTTTATGCCGCTGCGCTTTCTCCTGATGGCAAGTTGCTGGCGGTTGCCGGCTACCAGGTAGCAGCAGAAGCAGAGAATTACATTATAATTATCGACCTCGAAAAGGGGATTCAGGTAAGTGTTGGAATCGGTCATTCCGATGTTATTAATACACTAAGTTTTAGCGGTTCAGGAAAGTTTCTGGCAAGTGGAAGTGCCGATAAGGTAGTCAAGATCTGGAAAGTTGAGTCTGCGCCTAAACTATCCGTTATTGCTTCAATTCCGATTCCTTCACCGGTTTCTTGCGTCGCCTTTAATAATGCGACACAAGACCTGGCCGTTGTACACGAGAGCAACGATATCTTAATATACGGACTCGCTGGTCTCGACAAGGCAATGACTAAGTTTACGCCGAGAGTATTTAAGAAGCATAAAGGTCATGTGGATAAAGTTGTTTATGCACATGATGGTGCTTACCTGGCAAGCAGCAGTTACGAAAATGAGCTAATCCTATGGAAACCGGATGGAAGTGTGGTGAAGGAGTTTGAAAACCTCGTTAATCCTATAAATGCGATTGCATTTTCCGCTGATTCCAAAATTATGGTTGGCCTTGATGTACTTGGCAAGGGAACAAGTTGGGGTATTCCGCAGGGCAACAAATTCGCAGATTTTACGGGTCACGACAATACAGTTTTCAGTGCTTCCTTTGCTCCCTCGTTAAAAGGAAATTATATCGTGGCATCGGCAGGAGGCATTAACAATGAGATTATATTGTGGAATCCCATCAATGGCCTCGCCGTTAGAAAGATCAAGGGAAAGGGGAAT
>DASUTP010000701.1:0-3069 GCA_036374515.1 Chryseolinea sp.
ACTAACTGATAACACCGGATCCTATCAACTCCTCTCCATCATACCATGCAGCAAATTGCCCGGGTGTTATGCTCTTTTGGGGAGCATCAAAAATAATGTAAAGCCCGTCTTCGCCCTGATTCAGGGTACAGGGTACGAGATTCTGACGATAACGAACCCGTGCGACAAATTTTTTTGATTCGCCTGGCAATAAGGCCATATCTTCCCTGATCCAATGCTCGTCGTTTCTCGGAATAAAGAGACCTTTCCGGTAAAGGCCCGGATGGTCTTCGCCCATTCCGGCGTAAATAATATTTTCGCGCGTGTCGGTGCCGATCACAAATAAGGGTCTTTCGTTGCCGCCCAGATTCAACCCCTTGCGCTGGCCAATGGTATAATAATGAGCCCCCTTATGTTCGCCGATAACTTCCCCTTGATCCGGTGCTAGTGTATATCCAGCTGAAATGTTCTTCAGGTCCATTGGATCGAATCCATTTTTGAAAACAGGCGAACCGGAAGGGATCTCAATTACTTTTCCCTTTTTCGATTCAAGCCGCTGCTGCAAAAAATCAGGCAGATGTACTTTGCCCACAAAACACAAGCCTTGTGAATCCTTTTTTTCTGCGGTAACCAGGTTGATTTTTCGCGCGATGTCTCTCACCTCCGGTTTCAGTAATTCGCCAATCGGAAATAGCGACCTTGAGAGCTGCGCTTGCGTAAGCTGACATAAAAAATAACTTTGATCTTTGTTGGAATCGCGACCGCTTAACAGCCGGTAAATTTTTTTTCCGCTGCATACGACTTCCGCTTTCCGCGCATAGTGGCCCGTTGCAACAAAATCTGCCCCGAGCTTCAACGCTGCGTTTAAGAAAATATCAAACTTGATTTCCCTGTTACAGAGCACGTCGGGATTAGGAGTTCTTCCTCTTTGGTACTCGGCGAACATGTAATCGACAATCCGCTCTTTGTATTCCTTGCTGAGGTCTATTGCCTGAAAAGGTATTCTCAAATGCTGCGCTACGATCATGGCATCGTTGCTATCATCAAGCCACGGACATTCTTTACTAATGGTGACGGTATCGTCATGCCAATTCTTCATGAACATTCCGATGACATCGTAGCCTTGCTCTTTCAGCAGAAAGGCGGCCACACTTGAGTCAACGCCACCAGACAGCCCCACCACAACCCGTTTGCCGGTCCCCGGCAGAGGATCGTGGTCTGATGCAAACGTTTTAACGGGCAACTTCATGGGTGATAATGTTCAAAATTAAGCAACCTGAACGAATTAATTTAACGCAGTCCCTTCTGCTAAAAGTTCATTGACGGTTTCATTAAAATGTTCTTTGAATTGCTCGTAGTAAATGCCGGTGCTGGGCCCGGTAAAGCCTGTATGTATCTTTTTAACTTTTCCATCCTTTCCGATAAAGATAGTGGTAGGAAATGCTATCACCTGATTCAGCATGGGCAGCGTTTCAGATGCTTTTGCCTTGTCGTCCGTGCCTGCTATGACAAAATCATATGCCACTCCCATCTTATCGATCATTTTTTTTACACGCGTGCTGGCGTATGTAAAGTCTGCCTTTCTTTCGTAGGCCAAACCGATGATCGCGACACCCCGGTCTTTATTTTCGTCATACCATGGGGCGAGAAACCGTGTTTCATCCATGCAGTTTGGGCACCAGGTGCCAAACAATTGGAGGATGACGACTTTATTTTTATACTTCTCGTCATCTAAACTGACGTTATTGCCATTCACATCCGGAAAGTTGAAAGTAATGCGATCGAACCCTTCCTTTAGGTATGTGAGTCTTTCAGCATCGGGTAAGGCAGCATTCTCATTCTTGACTGCCGTCCATGATTCTTCGTGGGTTTTACCTGAATAATACTTTCCCCGGAGCGTACCATCGAGCTGTTTCGAGGCGGTGAATAAGTAGACGTAATTCCCATCGAATAAACTGAGCTGTAAAGTTCCATTTGCAACATTGCCCTGAAGAAATCTATAGTCACCGGTCGGCGTTAAGAATGTACCGGTTACACTGTCTTCCACTTGATTGAAAATAGCGATCGCCGGCGTGGTGTCTTGCTCATGAACGAATGTCACCTGATATTTTCCGTTAAAATCTGGTATCTCAAGCTGGTTGGTGGCCTTTGGAAACCGGTTCGATTGCCCATGCACAGCGTGAAAAGGAAGACGATAATCCTTCGCGAAATTTTTAATGAAGAAACCTTCCAGGGAATCACCCCTTACAACGGCCTTGATATTCGCATCGAAAATATGCAGGGCAATATCTACCGAGTCGCCTTTTACAGTCACCTCGTCAAGCAACAGCCGCTCTTCAGCGTTGATGAGGTGGATCCTGACGTCGCTGCCAGCCTTCTCAACCTCAAAATTAAATGGGACTTCCTTTCCCTGAATCTCCACCGTTGCGCGCCACATACCCAACTTAAGATCACGCTGAGATTCTTTGCTGGCAAAACAGCCAGTGAACAACAAGGCCACAAGGATGTACCCGACTCGATTCAGGGGAAAATGTTTTATGAGGCAAAACACAAAAATGCAGGAAATGATTTACATTTTGACTGATGTTTAAAACTTGGTTCCGATGTTTCAAGAATTAAAAGTACTGGAGCTGGCATCTGTTCTTGCAGGACCTAGCGTCGGTCAGTTCTTCGCGGAGCTGGGCGCGGAAGTTATCAAGGTGGAAAACCTCCTTACTGGTGGTGATGTGACGCGTACCTGGAAGGTTGAGGGAGAGGACACCGATGACCGGTCATCATATTTTTGTTCAGTGAATTGGGGTAAAAAATCGATTGCTATTGATTTGAATCGAAATGAAGGGAGGGAAATAATCTATAACCTCATTGCTGATATCGACGTCGTTATCGCCAGCTACAAAGCTGGCGACGCCGAAAAACTTGGCGTGGACTATAAGACGTTGTCTTCGGTGAATCCAAGCTTGATCTACGGCCAGATCAGCGGTTTTGGACCTAGCGATTCCCGCGTTGGCTATGACGCAGTGATACAGGCGGAAGCTGGTTTCATGTTTTTAAATGGCGAAGCCGCGGGGCCATCTCTCAAAATGCCAGTGG
>DASUTP010000702.1:0-17080 GCA_036374515.1 Chryseolinea sp.
CGACTTCCACTCCCTTGGCTTTCGCGTAACTCACGGCCCATACGGCCTGATCCAGTACCTTTTCGCGGGTGCTGTTGAATTTATGTTTGATGTGGATGTCAGAAGACCCGATGCCCGTATGAATTCGCCCGCGCTTGGCATGGTGCAGCGCCTCGGCTGCAACGTCTATATCTTCTTTCTTGGAACGGGTGAGCGCACAAACTCCTGTTTTCACAGCTTTCGATATTTCTACAACGGAAAGAAAATCGCCGGGACTGGAAATCGGAAAACCAGCTTCAATCACATCCACGCCAAGTTCCTCGAGCTTCCGTGCTACCACCACCTTTTCGTCGGTTGATAACTGACAGCCCGGTACTTGCTCGCCATCGCGAAGGGTTGTATCAAAGATTTGAATTTTGTCGCTCATACGGTTTTGTTTTTTGCGAAGTCCTAAACTATAAAGTCGAAATAATAAATTTTTTCCTTAGCTGCTTACAGATACTTGCATCCTCAGTTGATTGCAAACCACATTTCCCATTACCTCCGTGCCGAGAATTTTCTCGTGTAGTGTAGATGCGTCGGCGATGTCGCGTGTTCTGTATCCAGCTTTCAAAGTTTCCGCCACCGCCTTGATGATCGCGTCTGACTCTTCCTTCAAGCCGAAAGAGATGTCAAGCAGCAGTGCCGCAGAAAGGATCGATGCTAAAGGGTTAGCAATCCCCTTTCCAGTGATGTCGTGGGCGCTCCCGTGTATTGGTTCGTACAAACCAACAGTATCGCCGACGGATGCGGATGCTAACATTCCCATAGACCCCGCAATTTGTGAAGCCTCATCCGTGAGGATATCGCCAAAAAGATTTCCAGTCACCACAACATCAAAACTTCTCGGATTTTGAATGAGCTTCATCGCTGCCGCATCGACAAACATATGCTCTACCGTAACGTCTTTATATTGTTTTGCAACTTCCTGAACAACCTCGCGCCACAGTCTTGAACTTTCCAAAACGTTGGCCTTGTCGACAGATGTAACTTTTTTACTTCTTGTCTGTGCTGCTTTAAAGGCTTTGTGCGCGATGCGTTCCACCTCATAGCGCGAATAGATCATTGTGTCGTAAGCAGTGTTGTTTTCATCCTTTCTTCCGCGTTCACCGAAGTAAACATCACCAGTCAGTTCACGGAAGAAAAGTATGTCCGCGCCTTTTAATATTTCAGGTTTGATGCTCGATGCTGCCAGCAGCTCATCAAAAAGTTTGATGGGGCGCAGGTTTGCGTACAAACCCAACTCTTTACGCATTTTCAACAGCCCCTGTTCGGGTCTTACCTTTGCAGATGGATCGTTATCGTATTTAGGATGCCCAACGGCGCCAAACAAAATAGCATCACAGTTTTTAAGTTTCTTCAACGTTTCATCCGGCAGCGGATTTCCGGTCAACTCAATCGCTTCGTGACCAATTGCCGCATAATCGAAAATAAATTCATGCCCAAAGCAATCAGCAATTTGTTCCAATACTTTTTTTCCTGCGGCAGTTACTTCCTTGCCAATTCCGTCGCCGGGTACTATGGTAATTTTTTTCTTCATCTATACAAAGTTGATTGTTGAAGGTTCAAGTTGAAGGTTTGTGAACAAGTCATGACTTAGTGTGTCAATTCAAAATGTTTGATCTCATTCCGCAAGCTCAGTAAATAGTCGATATCATCGTAACCATTCATCAGGCAAGTCTTTTTATAAGGATTGATGTCAAAAGATTCTGACGATCCGTCTTCCAGCTGAATTTTTTGCTCAGAAAGATCAACCGTGATCGTCGTGCCGGGATTCTTTTCAATTTCCGCGAAAATTTTCTTCAAAAAAGCATCCGACACCTGGACCGGCAGCAAAGCATTGTTAAGTGCATTGTTTTTAAAAATGTCGGCAAAGAAGCTTGAGATCACGACACGAAAGCCGTAATCATAAATCGCCCATGCCGCGTGTTCCCGGCTGCTTCCACAGCCAAAATTTTTACCCGCTACGAGGATTTTTCCTGAATATGCGGAATTGTTAAGGGCGAAATCTGCCTTCGGACTTTGGTCGTTGTTGTAACGCCAATCGCGAAACAGATTCTCTCCGAAACCTTCCCGGGTCGTCGCTTTTAGGAAACGCGCAGGAATAATCTGGTCGGTATCGATATTATCGATGGCGAGAGGAACAGCCTGAGATTGTAGTGTCGTGAATTTTTCTTTGCTCATGATCCTTGTGCGTTAAACCAATTGTCTTACGTCCGTTACCTTGCCGGTGATGGCTGCGGCTGCCGCACTAAGGGGACTCGCCAGGAATGTCCTGGATTTTGGCCCCTGTCTTCCCTCGAAATTCCGGTTAGAGGTGCTGATGCAATATTTTCCCGCGGGAATCTTGTCCTCGTTCATGCCCAGGCATGCCGAGCACCCTGGCTGTCGCAACTGGAACCCTGCTTCTTCAAATATTTTATCGAGTCCTTCTTCGCGCGCTTGCTTTTCAACCTGTTTAGAGCCTGGAACAACCCATACTTCAACGTTAGAGGCTTTCTTTTTGCCCTTCACCATGGAAGCGACCATGCGCAGATCTTCGATGCGTGCGTTGGTACAGCTACCTATAAAAACATAATCCACCGACTGGCCCAGAATCGCCGAACCCGGTTGGAGCCCCATATATTCAAGCGATTTTGAAAACGAAGGTTGCTCACTGATGTCTTTTAATTCATTCAATGTCGGAATGCGGTCTGTTACTTTTATGCCCATGCCGGGATTGGTACCGTAGGTGATCATGGGTGCAATATCCGCTGCGTCGAATTTTACGACCTCATCATACTCCGCTCCATCATCAGATTTCAACTGGCGCCACTGTTCCACCATTCGATCGAAAGTTTCTCCCTGCGGGGCGAATTTCCTCCCCTTGATATACGAGAAAGTAATTTCATCCGGCGCTATCAGTCCTCCGCGCGCTCCCATTTCTATGCTCATGTTACAGATGGTCATTCTCGCTTCCATGGAAAGTTTCCGTATGGCTTCGCCGGCATATTCTACAAAATAGCCTGTTGCGCCGCTGGCGGAAAGTTTCGAGATGATGTACAGAATAATATCTTTTGCTACAACGCCTTTGCTGAGCGTACCGCTGATTTCAATCAACATTGTCTTAGGTCTGTATTGCAGCACACATTGCGTTGCCAACACCTGTTCGACCTCGCTGGTACCGATGCCGAAAGCAATGTTTCCAAAGGCACCATGCGTTGACGTATGACTATCGCCGCAGACAATGGTCATTCCCGGCAAGGTCAAACCTAATTCCGGGCCAATAATGTGAACTATGCCCTGGTAAGGATGACCCAGATCATAAAGTTCAATGCCAAACTCCGGACAATTTTTACGCAGTGTTTCCACCTGGTGACGGGAGAGCGCTTCTTTGATAGGGAGGTGCTGATCAATAGTCGGTACGTTGTGATCGGCGGTGGCAGTGGTGCGCGATGGATTGAATACTTTTACATTGCGCTTACGGAGGCCATCGAAGGCCTGTGGGCTGGTCACTTCATGAATGAAATGCCTGTCGATATATAAAGCGTCAGGGTGGCCTTCGCTGCTTTTCACAACGTGGGCATCCCAGATTTTATCAAAAAGCGTCTTTCGTTGGCGGGTCATGTTTTTGCTTCAACAATATGTTTGAATCTGTAACAAGTGTTAGTTTGTTCTATGATGCTTAAAGCGAAACCGCCCCGTCTGGATTTTATCCGAAACGGGGCGGTCGTGTTTTGATTTTTCGTCACTCCCTAAGGGAGAATATGTCTAAATCTAAAAATCATTTTGAGTCATGGGCTGTATGACGCACGAAGATGGAAAAAGTTATGGGCTACATCAATAAATTGTTAATATTTTTTTACCGAACTAACAAGTGATTGGTAGCGGAAACGTAATCAATACGTCATGTTATACATCCATGGAATCATAAACGATAACCTTTTCCCAAAGGTGCCCGCACTCTTTGATGAACTTTTGATGAATAGGGTGGTCCTGGTAAGTCTTTTGCCCCGCCGTATCATCAAAAAACATTAACTCCGAAGCCTGATAGCTGTTATCGACTACATCCCTTTTTTCTGTACTGGCAGGAACACCGATGTGAATTTTACGAATGGTTTCGATTTTTTCCAGGGTACGAAGGCCATCCAACAATTTGGCAAGATCTTCCTTCGAATCACGATTTTTCAACCAGAAAAACACATGATGAACAAGCTGTTTTTTATTTTTTGTTTCCATAGTCGGCATCGCGGTAGCAGCACTTGCACTCAGCGCAGCAGCAGTAGCTACAAAGGTTCTGCGGGTTTGTTTTTCCATGTTATGTATTTTGAGTCGAAAAGTTAAACAACTTCCGGCAAAGTTGTTAAGGGACAGGGATTTTTTCAGAGTATCTGGGTATGAGCGCCTGGAAATGATGATGGATCTCTCCTGTGATTTTCTTTTCGGAACGATTGCGGATTTTTCGTCCATCGATTTCAAATACGGGAGTAAGCTCGCCCATGGTACCACAAGCGAAAACTTCGTCTGCGTTGTAGAACTCGGTTAACGATAAATTCCTTTCCTGGACTGGTATCGAATGCTCTTCACATATTTCGATAACGAGGCCCCGCGTAATGCCGTGCAGACAAGCATCGGCAAACGGTGTATAGACGGCCCCATCACTTATCATGAAAAGATTGGTGTCGTTAAGCTCTGCGACAAAGCCGTTCGCATCAAGCATGACCGCAGCGTCCACCCCTGCAACATTCGCCTGTATCTTGGCGATAATATTATTCAATAAGTTATTATGATGGATTTTTGAATCGAGGAACTGTGGCCCGTTACGACGTTGCGTGGAGGTTATTACCCTAATACCCGCGGTGTTATCATAAACCAGCGGCTTCCATTCGGCGAGCACGATAAGGCATGGACCGTGAGTGTTTAACCTCGGATCCATTCCGGAAGTTATTTTTTCTCCGCGCGTGAGGGTTAAACGTATATGCGCCTCATCCATCATCCCGTTTGCATGCAACGTTTCAAAAATTGCATCCTTAATATCCTCCTTTGAGGGAACATGCGAAAACGCTAACGCATGCGCTGATGCTTCAAGCCTGTTGAGGTGTCGGTCTAAACAAAAAATACCTCCTTTGTAAACGCGGAGGCCCTCCCACACCGCATCGCCGCCTTGCACGGAGCTGTCAAATACAGAAACCTTGGCATCGTTCCTGGAAAGTAAAGCACCATTTACATGAATTTTGATATTCGCGTTTTTGGGATTGAATTTTTGTAGCATATAGGATAAGGGTGAACTCGACTACTTAGTTTATTTGAATACAAGGATCAGGGTTTGATGGCAAATGGAAGGAGTTTTTCGTATAAATTTTTTGCCTGTTGATAAAGATCTTCCAGATGGCCTGGCAGTTCTCTGTTGCTCGACGCCTGTGGCTCGAAGCCGGTCGAACGATGTACGTTGCTGTACCAGTATGGCGCCCAAACGCCATCGTACGGTTTGGGGCCCGAAGGCCACTTCAGCATCGACTCCTGAAACGGTATACCTATACGTTCGCAAAGCTGACCAAGCACGGACGTCGGATTCTTAAGCAGGTGCCCTGCATCGAGTACGATAGGATCCTGCTCCCGTTCGACCAACTTTTGCCACAAATTGAACTGATACTCGACGCCAATGTCCCTCATCAGGGGTTTGTCTATTACCTGGGCGTAGCTCGCAATTATTTGACGGGGATCACGGATGAAAAATACATTCACCAAACCCGTCACAAACGATTCATCCATTACCTCAAGGTGGTGCGACATATTTTTGATAAAGATTACTTCCTTCCCGCGTATGCCGAAAATTTCTTTTTTCACCACTTCCTCGTCATTCGACTGGCTTTGAAGTACCGCTTCCTTTCCGGGATGCTTCGCGTTGCTTTTGGATAAATAGAAGGCATAGAACGGCTCGTCTAACACAACGGTGTCATTACGCTGGGCGAATGAATACATCAGTGCCGTAGAAATGTTGCGTGGACTTGAAATGAGATTAATGTAACGCATGGAAAGACGGATGCTAGGAGTGTAAGTTAGAGGTTATCAATATAGAGGACAATAGTAACCAAAGGAAATTTACAGCGCCCAAAATTAAGTTGGAGAGGGTGGATAAGTAATGACTGAAGATATCTAGCCACGAAGACGCAAGACACAAAGGTTCTCAGGACTTTTTATCGCTGCTTCGTGTCTTGGTGATTTCTGTGGCAAATTACAGACACTAAGGTTCTCCAAGGACTGCCCATCGCTGCTTGGTGTGGCAAAAGTTCAGTGTTTTTCCGCGCTTGTGTCATGCGCGCGTTTTTCAAGAAATTTGCAATACAATTTTTCCAAACTGGTCCCCTTGCTCCATGCGCTTCATTGCTTCATCAATCTGTTCCAAAGGGAAAATTTTATCGACTACCGGTTTAATATTTCTGCTTTCGACGAAATCCAGCATCGATAAAAATTCGTCGCGTGTACCCATGGTGGAGCCGTGGATGGAGATTTGTTTCCAGTAGAGCAATCGTGTTGATATGTTTGTAATATTTCCCGCGGTGCGGCCAAAATTTACAATGCGACCCCCAGGGAGGGCGAGTTCAATCAACTTCGAGAACTGATCGCCGCCGGCACTATCAATGATAATATCAAAACCACCTCCAGATTCTTTCATCGCCTTTTGCTGCCAATCGGGATCTTTATAGTTGAAGCCTTCAACAGCACCTAACGATTTTGCCTTGCTGATTTTCTCTTCCGATCCGGAGGTAACATACACGCGCGCCTGATATGCAACGGCAAATTGCAATACCCACAATGCTGCACCACCGCCAACACCCGTAATCAGAACTTTTTCTTTTGCCCGCAATCTAGCCTTAGAGAAAAGAGCGCGATACGCAGTAAGCCCTGAAAGCGGAACGGCCGCGGATTCAGCAAAGCTCAGGTGTTCGGGTTTATCAAAAATATATTTTTTAGAAATGACAATGTAGTCGCTGAACGTGCCGTGGTCCGGAAATCCCAGGATGCGAAAGGCATTTCCCTGCACGATCGGATTTGTTCCCCAATCCAAACTTGGGTTGATAATAACTTCGGATCCGATGAGCAGCATATCCGCATCTTCGCCGACATCCTCAACAACGCCACAGCCATCAGAGCCGAGAATTATGCCATCGGAAGCAGGCAACGTTTGTTCGCGCCACGTCCATAAGTCACGGTGGTTTATGGCGGCATTCCGGAGGCGGATCAGCACCTGATCCTTGATCGGTTTGAATTTTTTTATTTGTTGTACTACAAGGGGCTGGTCTTTGCCTTTAAAGAAGACGGCTCTCATGCTTATCGTTACACGTTTAAGGTTTGAAGTCCGAAGTTAGTGCACAGAGAATTCTAACCTAAAGTTTGAAAAAAAAATTCGTCAAAGAACGCAAACTTCGGACCTCAAGTCTGAACCTCAAACATTTATTATATAATTCCAGCCATATACATCCGGCTCTTGCCCATAACGGATATTGCTCAACTTTCGTTTTGCCCGTTCCTGGACACTGTCCGGCCCGGCAGGAGGCAGATTGTAATCAACGCCTTCGATATTAATAGTCGCAATCGGCGATACAACGGCTGCTGTACCCGAACCGAATGCTTCTGTTATAGAACCTTTCCTGAACGCTTCTTCAATTTCATCCACGCTTACACGTCTTTCCTCCACAGTAATACCAAGGCCGGGCGCGAGTTTAAGAATGCTGTCACGGGTTACACCATCCAGCAATGCCGACGTAAGCTTCGGTGTGACCAACTTTCCGTTTATCACGAACATCACGTTCATCACGCCTGCTTCGTCTATATACTTATGTTCTTTTGCGTCGGTCCACAACACCTGATCAAAACCTTCCTGGCGCGCCAGCTGTGTCGGATAAAAAGCTCCTCCATAATTTCCTGAGCATTTTGCAAAGCCTGTTCCACCCTCTGCTGCACGAACAAACGTCTTTTCAACCTTTAGCCTGGTCGGTTTGCTGAAGTACGCGCCGGCAGGACTTGTCAGTATGATGAACTTAAAGTGGTCGGCTATTTTTACACCTAGCCTCGGTTCAAATGCAAAGACAAATGGTCTGATATACAAGGAGGCTCCCTCGCTTGTCGGGATCCATGCCTGGTCTGTTTCTACGATAGCATGCAAACTCTGAATGAAAAGCTCCTCAGGAATTTCGGGCATGCACATCCTGGCTAAAGATTTGTTTAACCTTTCTCCATGCTTTTGCGGCCGGAAAATACAGATCTCCCCGTTCTTGTTTTTAAAAGCTTTCATTCCCTCGAATACCGATTGTCCGTAATGCAGGGAAAGCATCGCCGGTGACATTAACATATCTGCGTATGGGACAATCTTTGGAGTCTGCCATTTATTATCGAGGAAGTCAGCGACCAACATGTGGTCAGAAATATATTTTCCGAATTCAATGTTGTTAAAATCAACATCCTTAATTCTTGATTTTGTGGTTCGCTCCAGGGCGAATGTGGGTCGGGTTGTAGATATCATACAGTCGTCAATTAAAGGGTGAATTTCAGCATTTCTTTCAACTTTTTTCCGCCTCTTTTGGAATTTATCGTGTATTGGCAGAAACTACATTTTAAAGGTTATTTAAGCCGATTGAAGCAGTTTTAATTTTTGTTTTGCGGTATTGATGACCTCAAAGGCGACCAATATATCTTCACGTTCGGTCTGCCAATTAGAAATGGCTGCCCGGATAGCATGCGTTCCCTTGTAGACGGTGGGCGTAAAAAATACGCGGCCATCATCCCGGACAGCTTCCAGAAATTTTTTGATGGTATCCGGACGGACGTTTTCATCTTGCAATGTGAAGCATACAACATTCATCCGGACAGGAGCCAACAGTCTGAATTCAGCTGTGGATTTGATAAGTTCACCAAAATAGTGAGCCACGTCGCAGTTCCTTTCCACAATCTCCCGATGTCCCTCCTTACCGTATGCCATCAGCGTGAACCATGCCGGCAACGCACGAAACCTTCGCGAATTTTCCGGTGTGTAGTGAAAATATTCAGGACTGGACGGTGAATCGCTGAGGTAAGCTGCGCTGTTTTGAAATACCCGAAGCTGCACATCTTTGTGCCTGGTGAATTGCATCGCGGCATCGTAAGGAACATTTAACCATTTGTGCGCGTCGATGGTGATACTGTCCGCGTGGTTAAGTCCATTAACGTAGTGTGCGTATTTCCCGGAGCAGGCGGCAAAGCCTCCAAAGGCTGCATCTACGTGTAGCCAGAAGGTATACTTTGATTTCAGTTTTCCGATCTCTTCTAGATCGTCGAAGTCAACTGTGTTGACCGTTCCGGCATTGGCGACCACGATAACCGGGCCGGCAGCCGCCGCCAACGCATTTTCAAGTGCCGCTATATCCACTGCTTCGCGGTCAACAATGGTGTCAACCTTTATCAGGGACTGCCGGCCGATGCCCAACATTGAAAGAGACTTGAAGACGCTCGAATGGGGCGTGCCGCTGATCACTTTAATCGCTGGCCCCGTCACTCCATCCCTGCTGAAATTCAATCCGCTTTGTTCGCCGATCCATTGCCTGGCGAGGGCAAGACCGGTAAAGTTGGCCATTGTTGCGCCTGTTACGAACGAACCAAAGAATGCCATGTCCAACCCGAAAAGTTCTTTGAAATAATGGATCGTCTGGCGCTCAATCTGGGGCGCAATTGAATCGTTACTTCCGCATGCGTTTTGATCGTAGGCGCTCACCAGCCAGTCTCCCGCGACTGCTGCGGGCGTAGATCCACCTGTAACAAATCCAAAATATCGGGGACCTGCGCTGTTGGCAAGCTTATCGGCAAAGTTCTGCTCAAAAAAATCCAGCGCGGCGTGTGCACCCATCCCGTCAGAAGGCAGCGTTGCCATCGGAATGTCTGCGATCAGTCTTCCGGGCGGAAGCGTTTCCTGCCGATCGAAGTGCTGCCGCGCTATTTGAACTGTATGGGTCAAGATGGCGCTAAAATTTTCAAAATCTTTCTTTAATAGCTTGTTCATATTGGGTGTTTTCGTGTTGGTTTGTCGTTAGGTCAAGCATCAATGGTTATGTTCCCCATCGGTTGCCATGACACTAAAATTTTCTTTTTTTCATCTCCGCTGCGATTTGTCGGGAACCCGTGTCTTTCCGCGCATCGAGTTCGTTAATGATTTGTGCGTGGTTTTTCTGATCCCTGTTCTGGGAAAGTTTGTACGCCGCCTCTATGGCGGTGATGGTGATTTCAAACCCGACCAAGCCCTGCATGGATTGGCGAAGATAGGAAGGGGACATCCCCTCGATTGAGACGGGCGTTGATGAGGCTGCTTCATACCTGTTGACTAGATCTCTTAACGCCTGATAAAGCTCATCACCCTCAATGATGCGAGCTGTTCCATAGACGTGTGCTGCTACATAATTCCACGTCGGCACATTTTCGTGGTCATACCATGATGAAGAGATATACGCATGCGGGCCTGAAAAAATTGCCAATACATTCGAATCCCGTTCAAAACTTTTCCACTGCGGATTAGCTTTGGAGACATGGCCGAGAAGCCTGGAATCATCATGAGAAAACTCCATAGGAATATGGGTTGCAATCAGTTTATCCATTGATTGGCTGACGAGTATTCCAAAGCTATTTTGCCTGATGAATGCTTTGATTTCAGCCACATCGTTGTTTTGCGCATATTTCGGTACGAACATGAAGATTTATTTTTGAGTAATGGTGCGAGTCAATCCCGTTGTCGGGCTGTCGACATGAAACTTTTAGCCAATTTTCGGAACCAGTGCAGCGAGTATTTCATTGATGCGTACCAGATGATGATCGTCGTGTTCAGCATCGAACCACGCCAGGTCTACCGGCGACATCAAAACTTTCAAACGCGGATGCAACGAAGTCTTTTCAAGGTCCGACGTTTTCAACTCCTGATACCGTCTGATATTTTTCGATCTCGCCTCGCGAAAGAGACCGATCACTTCTTTCAGGGGAAATTCATGATAGGCTTTTGGTTCAAACACCGCAGGCAAAAGCAGTGAAACCCCAGCGATGATTTGATTGATTCGCTGGTTTGCAACCTCATCCACTTCGGCAAGGTGACCGATGTTTTCTTTGATAGACCATTTGTTATCGAGTCTGTTGGAAAGGACGTGCTCGTCAACATTTTTTACTTTTGCTTCTATGCGCGCAAGTGTTCCTGCCAGGCGTTCGATATAAAACGGCAACATCTCTTTCGGTAAGCCGAAAGTAAATTTGCGTTCAAACCATTGGAGTTTTTCCATTTGCAAGCGTGAAGTTTGATTTATAGGGCTGCGCTAAATTATGCCTGAGCGTCATGCGACGTGCCTTGTCGCGACAATCGCTGTTGGCTGGTGCAAAACGGGAAAATTCACAGAATTAGCGATGAAGCACATTTTGTGCGCCTCACCGTGGAGGGCATTCGCTTTGTCGATCATAGTGATGTCACTTACCGTTACCACAGGGTTCAAGGTCACTTGTTGAAACCGGCCACTTCCGTCGGGCGACTCCCTCAAAATGCCTGTAGCCTCATCGCTATATTCCGTCACGATCACCCCATTGACGGCGCACAGATGGAGATACCAAAGCATGTGACAGGTCGAAAGAGTGCTGACGAACAGATCTTCCGGTGAGTGCTTGGTTTTATCTCCGCGGAAAGCCGCATCCGATGACCCTTCAATATCGGCTTTATCGCGGATGCGGATAATGTGCGCCCGGTCGTAAGCTTTATATTCCGAGGTCCCCGTCCCACGGTTCCCGGTCCATATGGTTGTGGTGGTATATTGATGCAATGACATTGTTACTCGAGCTTCTTTTTCATCAGTAAATCAGTTTGCAGGTCATTCCCAAGTAAAAACGGATGAGATCCGAATTTCTCGAACCCCCATTTCTCATAGAATGCAATAGCCCTGGGGTTATATTCCCATACACCAAGCCAAATCTCTTTATATCCCCGCTTCAATGCAATGTCGATGCATGTTTGCATTAAAAGCTTGCCGACGCTTTTTCCGCGGTATTCGCTTAGCGTGTAGATCCTCTCGATCTCAATCCCATTGTCGCTATTGAGTTCCTTTGGACTTTTACCCTCTTTCACTTTTGCATAGCCCACGACTTTCTCTCCGTCCATGGCAAATATGAATGTTGAAAAGGAGTCCTTCAGTTCCGATAGCAACTGTTCCTGGGAAAACGACTTTGCCAGGTATAGCATCATATCTTCTTTCGTATTCGACTCTGCAAAGGTGTCGCGAAAGGTTTTTACACTGAGCTCGACCAAGACATCGATATCGTGGGGCGTTGCCAGCCGCGTTGTGAAAGGCTGGAGTGCGGACCGGATATTTTTGACAAAAGAGGCCACAAGAGAATCTATATTATTCAAGTCTTAATTCCATTTTTATGTTGCTTCGCCGATACGGTCCGTCTACAGGCACTTCCACAAACCCTAACTTTCTGTATAAGGTGACTGCCGGCACCAGAACCGTATGGGAGTATAATATAATTTTAGAAGCGCCCAGACTTTTTGCTTTTGAAATCGCTTCTTCCCCCAGTGCCTGACCCACCTTTAAGCCCCGGAATTTCGAATCAACAGCCATCTTGGTAAATTCGTAGGTCTTCGGATCCACGTATTTTAATGCGACAGTTCCGGCTATCTCCTTGTTACAGGTGGCAACCAGAATCTTTCCGCCTTTGCTGATGATATATTCATCAGGGTGCTGAAGCACTTCAAAATCAATAGGCTCCATCCAGAAGTATTCTTCTATCCATTGACGATTGAATTTTTCAAACCAGGGTTGATGTTCGGGTTGGTATTCGATCATTTCGAGAACTACATTTTCCATGGGTTGTAATTGTTTTTTGGTGATTTCAAGAATGCACCATCGATAATAAGCAATTTTACGCCATGTTCCGAGCCCGAGCGATGCGCATTTGCGCCATCCGTTACCTCATAGCTCATACCTTTTTTTAATTTGAAAATCCTGCCGTCCGAAAGTTCGGTCGTCATCTCGCCTTCCAGGCAATAGAGGATATGTCCAACGTTGCACCAACCGCTCGCCCGATAGTTCTCCGAATATTCCACGACACGGATCCTGAGTGATCCATGCTGAATAGTTTGCCACCGTGCCAGGCCTGTTTCCCCAGGATGTTCGGTTACAGGGATTGAACTCCAGTCCGTAGCATGAAACAATATGGGCTGCGGCTGCATCGTCATCTTGAAAATTGTTGTTTCCATAGTCTTCCAAACTGATATCCGCGGTTTACGATGTAAATCCCCGCCACCGTAATGAGAATAGCGATGCCGATGGTAGCATTTAGCTTTTCGTCCAGTATTAGCCAGCCCAAGAGCACTGCTACGATTGGATTCACATAAGCGTAAAGCGATACGATAGTCATGGGCAACTTCCGCAATACGTACGAGTAACAAGCATAAGCGACGATTGATCCTATGAGGACTAAGTACACCATCGAATAAAATGCTTCCAGCGACCAGCTAACCTTATTGAAGTCATCGAAAATTAGAGCACAGGGAATCAGCCATACGCCACCAAAAAACATTTGAAGTCCGGCATTTAAAAAAGCGTTTCCGTCATTGCCTCTCTTTTTTAGCCACACGCTTCCGCCTGCCCAGCTCAGCACCGCTACGAATATTAGAAGGATACCCAGTTGGTATTCAATCTTTGAGAATTCAACAAGGTGCTCTCCGAAAATGATCAGAATACCTCCGAGACCGAGCAATACGCCGATCACTATTGGGATCGTTGGCCGTTCTTCTTTGCTTATCCCCAGGTTGATGAGAATAACGACCATAGGCATGAGCGAACAAAGGATCGCCGCTACGCCGCTGGGTATTACCACCTCCGCCCACGCCACCAGCCCATTGCCAATTGAGATCATAAAAAAGCCCGCAATCGCCTGGCGAGTGAGATGCGCACGGTCCGGCCACAATGCTTGTCCGCTCAGCAACATAAATCCGATCAGCAAACTGCCTGCAAGAAGTTGACGGATCGTAACAAAGAGAAAAGGGGGAAAGTGAAGCACAGCTATTCGCAGAACCAGGTATGTGGTGCCCCAGATCAGACAGATGGCGCCAAGTGCTATGTATGGAATAAGTAAATCTTTTTTCACTGTTCTGAATTTTAAACCTGGTGCCTTTTTTTATAGTCCATCGAACCCTGTCGAGAATGATTGTACCTCCTGATAGACCTCTACCACAACATCTTTCAGGTCGTTGGCAAGTTCGCGAATGATTCGTCTCGCATGAGCAGAAAGTCCGTCAATGTTTTGCAGCGACAGGATCACCATCACAACAACAATACCCACGAATAGAAACCCCATTTTTTTCATCAGCGAGAAAAATATTGCCATTGCAAACTGGTTAATTTATACGTTAAAAAAACAGTTTCAGTTTCGGAAACTTTGACCATATCAGTTTGATGAAACTCCTATGAAAGAAAGCACATCGCCCGATTAATCACGATCCTCAATCAGTGCCAATCCGCCCTTCAGAAAAAGGAAGCAACGCGTCGGGTCGCTGCAATCGAATGTTTCGGAAATCACCTTCAGCCGCTTTTTAGAACAGCGGGAGTTTTTTCAAGCCATAATAAACGGACTATAATCATGCGAATTTGCAGGTAAAGGCACGGGAGATTTTTAAGCGTTGAAACAGGATATTGTTATTTCATTCAACGAATGGATGCATGGAACACGGTCCCTAATCAGCCTACGTGACTGCTTCTTAAAGTCATGTGCGATGAAGCGTAAAAATATCGCGGCAATCTTACATCTATTCCCCTTTAACAATGGCTGCGTTTTATTTTAAAGGTTGGCTGAACCGATTTGCTGATTATTTTTGTAATGGCGGAATTTTGTCTTCCTGCATTTTTTAATCTTCTCGGCCAATATGAAGTTCAGATTTTTACCGAAAGGGGTTGCTGTATTTTTTCTGGCTACAGCCCTGCTGATTAGTTATCAGACAGCAACCGCGCAGCTATGCGGCTATTACTACCGTAAAAATATTACAATCAATGGATCGCGGATCGTTGGGGGTCCTCACGCGAATTTTCCAGTGCTTATTTCACACACTGATCCTGACCTTGTCGCTTCCGCGGGAAAGGTTACGAATGCTAACGGCTACGATATTGCATTTGCCAGTAACACAGGGACGTTGCTTCCTTTTCAGCTGGAAAGCTACAACAGCACAACAGGAAAGATCGTTGCCTGGGTAAACGTGGGTACGGTGACGAACGGCACCAATGTCACGATTCAGATGTATTACGGGAATGCCGCCATCACTACAAATCAATCGAACACATCAACATGGTCGGCCGGGTATCGCGGGGTTTGGCATTTTAATGGAAATGTAAACGATGCTTCTGCCAACAACTATACTTCCGTAAATAACGGCACAACGGATCAAGCAAGCGGAAAGATTGGAAATGCCCGAAATTTTAACGGGAATTGGGTAGAGCTTACGAATTTTCCTGACTTAAATTCCAATTTTACTATTACTGGCTGGATCAATTCAAGTAACGTCGCCCAGGATGGCCAGCGTGTTTTCGTTGATGACGTTGGCAATACCGGTGGATACGGATTCAGCCTTGCTGATGAAGGCACGAGCGGAAGAATGCGTTTTTACTCCCGCAATTCAAACCCCGTCAGTCTTGATGCCGCCACTACGCCGGCTTCTGTTTTGCTGAGCAACAACACCTGGTATCACGTCGCAGCAGTGGCCGACATTTCCGGTGCTGTCAAGCGCATATATATTAACGGTGTTCAACGGGCCACGGGAGCATATACCAACGCCTGGGGTACCGACACCGGCAATGCGTCAATCGGAGGTGAAACAGCTTCAGGCGAGACGGCCAACAGATTCAATGGTATGCTCGACGAGATTCGCGTTTCATCGAATGCCCTGTCCGCCAATTGGATTGCTACGGAATATAACTCGCAGAATCAGCCGACCACTACTGTGGGCGTTGTCACGGCCAACGATTTTTATTTTGTCAACACCACAGAAACATTTTATGGCAATCCCGCGGATTTTGGCAGCAATCTATGGAACGTCTACGCCTATAGCGGCAATAATTTCGAAAACTATTACGGTTACTATGTTCATAATTCATTGAACTTTGATTCACAGACAATTTGGAATCAAAACGCTTCGCCTTCCAGTGCTGCAGGTTATATGGGCTGCACAGTGCCGAACGACAACCATTCTTATCGGTACAAGCGAAGAGGTTTTTCCTGCGGATATTATCAGTTCGATATCCCCAACCACGATGACAACGTCGTGATATATGTTAATGGCGCAGAGGTTTTTCGTCAGGACTCATGGTACAATAACATAGCCAAGACCAATGTCTGGCAGGGATATCTCGATACAAACTCTGAAATAGAGTATACGATTCGGGAGTTTGGTGGCGGCTCAAATGCAGGTCTCACGGTTGTCTACCTTCATCCCGGTAACGCATCACAGGCGGTGTGGAATGGTGAGACGAGTACCGATTGGACTACCGCAGGCAATTGGTGTGGCAACTTTCCCGCGAGTGGTATAGATGTCTCCATCCCGAGTGGTACGCCTAATTCTCCAACTATCTCAGCGAGTGGACAAGCTAAGGATCTCACGATCTCATCTGGCGCAACGCTATCGATGGGCGCCACTGGAGCTCTGACGAGCTATGGAAACTGGACCAACAATGGTACTTTCACGGCTACCGCAGGCAGCACCGTGGTATTTTCGGGGTCCAACGCCAATACATTAAGCGGTACGTCTAGCACCACTTTTGCAAATGTTACGATGAACAATAGCAATGCAACGGCATTAACATTGTCGACTAGTATTTCAATTAACGGAACGTTTACATTTACGAATGGTGATGTATTTCCAGGTGCCAATATGGTGATTTTTAACGATGGGGCTACCGCTACTGGTATGTCTAACACTAGCTATGTTAGTGGACAGGTAAGAAAAATTGGTAATGAGGTCTTCACTTTTCCTGTGGGGAAAAATGGATACTATGCCCCAATCAGCATAAGTGCGCCAGGTAATGCAGCCTACTAT
>DASUTP010000703.1:0-4343 GCA_036374515.1 Chryseolinea sp.
CCTCACTCTGACCGAAGCACCTTTGCAGGATTCGCATTGGCGCCACGCAGGATCTGGAAGCTTACCGTTCCCAATGCTATCACAGCCAGGATGACGACCGGAACCAGGAACACGTCCCACGTTAATCCAACCTTGAATGCAAAGCCATCCAGCCACTTGTCGATACCAAACCATGCGAGGGGCAGTGCAAAAAGACTTGCGATAATAACCAGCTTTATAAATTGATTCATCAATAAAGTGGCAATATTGCACACCGTAGCTCCCATCACTTTTCGAATGCTTATTTCCTTTAGTTTCTGAGTGGTGGTAAAGGACGCAAGACCCCATAGCCCAAGGCAGGCAATCATGATGGCAAGCAAAGCAAACAGACTAAAGATGTTCCCAAATTGCTGATCGTCCGTGTATTGCTTGTTGAAGAAATCGTCCAAAAAATAAAAGTCAAACGGATTACCCGGGAAGGCTTCCTTATATTCTTTTTCAACCTGCTTGATCAGATCCGACATGTTGGGCCCGCTTAGATGAATGGAGTAAGCTCTCCCGGAAATTGTGTCGGCCTTGAACAGCCATGGGGTGTGCTCCGTTTTTAAAGAGTTCCAATGATAATTCTTTAAAACGCCAAGGATTGCAACGGTATCGCCACCCAAAATTATTCTTTCATTTAAAGCGTTTTCAGGATCGCCAAGTTTAAAAGTAGTAAGAGCAGCTTCATTTACTAAAACCGATTTCATGTCCGAAACTATTTCCGGATTAAAAGGCCTTCCTGCCAACACTGTAATTCCATAGGTTTTTATAAAATCCGGGTCTACCCAGACCACACTTCCGGTTTTATCCTGGTCGCGTTCGGTCCCGTCCTTGCGCATTCCTGTTCCCCAATTATAACCTCCTCCAGGAATTGCCCCGGAGGTGGTTACATTGATCACGCCTGGAATTTCCTTTAATCGGTTTTTTAAGGTAATAAGTCGTTCCTTGGCGCCTTTGCGTTCCAAAACGGCGGGTCCATTTACGATAAGCATTTGCTCCATGGTAAGACCCTTATCCTGCTGCCGCATGAACACGAGCTGCCTGTAGATCGCAAAAGTTCCTGCAATTAGGATCAGCGATGATGCAAACTGAAATACTACCAAAACTTTGCGTAAAGAAAATCCCCCGCGCACATTTTCCGTCTTGCCCTTAAGAACTTCTGTGGTATTGAAGGAGGAAATCACAAAGGCCGGATAGGCGCCTGAGATCATTGAGCCTACCAAAAATAAGCCTGCCACGATCAGCCAAAATCGTGGATCGCCGAAATCAAAAGAAAAATCCTTATCAACAATTCCACCAAGCACGGGTAACAGGCCCATCGCTATCAGCACTGCAAAGGCGACACCAAAAAAATTAACAAGAACAGATTCAAATATAAACTGCGAAATCAGCTGACTCCGGTACGCGCCCACAGCTTTTTTGATACCCACCTCCCGAGCACGCTCCATGGCCCGGGCAGTCGACAGATTTATGTAGTTAATCCAGGCAATCGATAAGATAAAGATGGATATAATGATGAAAAAATAAATAGTACTTGTGCTTACGGTTGGGCTGGACTCAAGATCATAACCGGGACTGAGATGGATATTTCGCAGCGGCTGAAAGATATAGCTCAATTTACCATTCGATTCAGCTAAGTCTTTGCCCCGGTACTTCTCGACAAATGCCGGCATTTTCGCTTCCACATCCTTGACATCTACATTAGCATGCAACTGGATATACGTGACAAAATTGTTCCACCCCCAGCCATCATCCTGTTTGTATTGGCCATTTTGCAACAAATTGTGGATGGGAAAAAGGAAGTCGAACACGAAATGCGAATTCTCAGGGACATCCTTAATCACCGCTGTCACCTGGTAGTCAGCATCGGCCCAACCGCCTGAAACCTGCATCAGCTTGCCAACGGGGTTTTCACCTTTCCCGAAGTATCGCTCGGAGGTTTTTTTTGTTATTACAACTGAATTTGGGTTATCAAGTGCCGTATTCAGGTCTCCATGAATTGAAACATAGGTAAACACGTCAAGGAAAGTCGAATCCACAAACTGCAGCCTCTCCTCGTGAAAAGTCAATGGTTCCCCTACGTCCTTCTTAACGGTTACCACCGCGCCACCATACATGGGATGGGTTCTCACAGCAGTTTTTATCTCGGGGACATCCGCAACCAGGGAAGGCCCTTGCGCGTAACCTGACAGCGGGTTTTTGCCTGTTGGTTCATTGTTTTGATAATAAACGGAAGTAGTTCTGTAAATACTGCCCGCGTTTTCGTGGTAGTTATCGTAGCTCAACTCAAAATCCACATACTTTAAAATTACCAGGCATACCGCCACCCCAATTGCCAATCCAAAGATGTTGATGAAAGAGTATAGTTTTCGCTTAAACAGGTTTCGAAGGGCGATGGTAAGGTAATTGCGGAACATGTGAGCTTAGATTTGATGTTTGGTAATATGATGAACAATATTAAAATTAAGTTTTTAACTTAATTAAAAAAGTATACCTGACTATTAATGAATAGTTACAGCGTCACCTCGAAGACACGGGTAACATTCCTGATACACTTAATCCTTCACAGCGCTTCCCGATCGCTGATCAACGTCGCTAAGGCCCCTGATTTTGGTTTTAGAGACCTTCCAGATAAATTTCATTCCATGCAGGCATCGGTTTCGTACATTGAGCTTAAATCGGACAATGAAAATCAAAAGCATCGTTTACGCGTTCGCAGTCTTAACGCCCATCATTTCAAACAGTGAGGAATTGCCAACGGAAATTCCACTTTGGTCCAACGGAGTGCCTGGGTTTGAAAGCCGTCGCAACAAACCAACTGAGGCAAAGAACTGGTGGGTCAAAAATATTCATAATCCTTCCAATATAGTCTATCCGGCACCCCGCGATAAAGCGACAGGAACCGGGGTGGTTGTATGTCCTGATGGACCGGGACCTTGTTTTTGATGCTGAAGGCAGGGAAGCTGCTGAATTTTTAAACAGCATGAGAGTAACGGCCTCTGTCCTGAAATACCGACTTGCAAAGGAAGAAGGCTCGCCGTATACATTGGGAGAAACACGTGCTTTATGAGCGATACCGGGTTGCTTTCGCGTGCGGACAATTAGAAAATCGAAAATAAAAATAACAAGTATGCGCTATAATCGCGACACAAACAAATCACGGCGAGCGTTTATCGCTTCCGTTAGTTCTGTACTGGGCACCCTCTCTTTTGCGCCTGGTTTAAGTTTCGGCAGCAGCCACCTCACCAATATCAATGAAAAAATGACGATCAAACAAGTGATCGACCTAATCCTCACCACCATACCCGGCGCTCCTTTTAAGGAGACTGTTGATACAGTAAAATCCGGAGACGACCAACAGGAGGTCAAGGGAATCGTGACAACGATGTTCGCCACGATCGATGTTATCCAGAGAACGGCTGCCCTGGGCGCCAATTTTATAATTGCCCATGAGCCTACTTTTTACAACCACCGGGATGACACAGCCTGGCTGGAGAATGATCGGGTATTCGAATTCAAAAACGATCTGTTAAAAAAACACAATATAGTGGTCTGGCGTTTCCACGACTATTGGCATTCGCACCGCCCCGATGGCGTTCTGATGGGGGTGTTGACTAAATTGGGATGGCAGGATCTTTACAACACAGAAAATCCGAGGATGATTACGGTTCCAGCGGTTACGTTGTCAGATCTTATCAAGCATGCTAAAAAAAGCCTGGGCATCCGGCAGGTAAGGTTCATCGGCGATCCGGCACAATCGTGTAAACGTATTGCCTTAATACCAGGAGCGGCGGGCGGGCGACCGCAAATCGAATTATTAAAGCGGGAGAAACCCGATGTTTTAATCGTTGGCGAGGTTGCTGAGTGGGAAACGGCAGAATATATCCGTGACGCCCAGTCCATGAAGCTCAGTATGTCTCTGATAGTGTTGGGACATTCCGAAAGTGAAGAGCCAGGAATGGAATGGCTGGTCTCCTGGCTTCAGCCGAAACTCTCCGGCGTTAAAGTCACGAACGTGCCGTCACATTATCCCTTCAAAGAATCCTAGAGGCAGGGCTAGACAGAAGCGAGTCTGGAGTAGGAGCGCGCGGATTTTAAAGGAAGGAGAATTTGAAATTTAGCTCCCTTGTTCACTTTACCATTGGCAAAAATAAAACCTCCATGATTCTCTATTATTTTCCGAGCGATTGCCAGGCCGATACCAGTGCCTTCATAATTTCTTCCGTGCAGGCGTTGGAAAATACCGAAGATCTTTTCGTTGTATTTATCTTCGAAGCCAATACCATTATCGCTGACGGTAATATTCACATATTTATCAGGAT